>JBEKRL010000031.1:0-20695 GCA_049518775.1 Candidatus Dormibacteria bacterium | reverse complement strand
GCGATACCGGCCGCGTCGCCGTCATTGGCGCGGTCGACGAACAGCCGGGTCAGGTCCTCCGGCTTCTGGGCTCTCTCATCCTTCGACATGGGACTCCTCCGTTCAGACATGACGGCGGAGCATTTTAGGCTGAACGGCTCACAAGGGGTGTGTTGCCTGACTCAGAGGCAGCTCCCCGGCGCTGATCCCCCTGCTCAGGTGTAGACCCGGGAGCCTAGCCCCACTGCCACCAACCCCAACAGGCGGGTTAGACCGACCGGAGCCACTCAGCATCGGGCTGGGTGGCTTTCTCTCTGTCGGAGCACTGGAGGTCACGCGTGCCGCGATTTAGGCGTCCAAGTCGGCCCGAGTGACCCTCGCTGCGCAGATCTGCCCGGGGCTGGAGTTCTGGTTCGGATGAGCTGATGGTGCAGCTGGGAGGAAGAGGGGCAGCGCCAGTCCGATGCCATCGGGAACGGCCCGCTGGGGATGGGCGTCATCCTGGCTGGGGTCGACCGCGGGCCGCTGCCCCTGGTGCCTCGGTACCGGCGGCGTGCCTCGCTCTCCACTTCCCGCTTCACCGTCCGCCAGTTCATGCCGAACTCCTGGGCCAGGGCCGTCAGGCTCCAGCCATGGGATCGCAGGACTCGCAAACTCATCCCAACTTCCTCACACTGCAACCGGGGCCTCCTCAGGCGTGGACTCAACACCCAAGGCCTGCCCGGGGGCTCCCTTCTTCTGTTCACCTACAGGGCTCCGCTCCTGCCCCGGAGCCTCTGTACTTTTGGTGATCAGCTCATTGCACTATTCGCGATCGCCCACAGGTGTCTTGCCCGGTGAGCATCCGGCGGGCTCACAGAAAGGGAACCAACGCGTCAGGCGATACGAAGTCCTCGGGACATCCACAGACTTGCCTATCCCAGCGGTCCGACGGCAGCCTCTACCGCCTCGAGAATCTCCCCCGATTCCACGAGGGCTGCCATGGCGTTGTGGTCGGGATACAGTGGGCGATCCTCGCCGAGGTGCTCGACATGTCGGCGGACAACTTCGTGGGCGACCCGCACACCTTTGCCTTGCGCGAAATCGCGAAAGTCGAGCGCCTGGGCGGCGGCCATGAACTCGATGCCAAGTACGGCCCAGGCGTTTTGCATGACCTGACGGTTCTTCAGGGCCGTGTTCATGCCCATCGAGACGAAGTCCTCCTGGTCGGCCGCGGCCGGGATGGACATGGTCGAGGCCGGAGCCGCCAGGATGCGCTGCTCGGTGATCAGCATGTCGGCGGTGTACTGGCTGAGCATTAGGCCGCTGTAGAAGCCCGGCTCGGCGGTCAGAAAAGCAGGCAGTCCCTGGCTGAGGGCCGGGTTCTCGAGCCGGTTCATGCGCCGCTCCGACAGCACGCTCACCATGGTGATCGCCTGGCCGACCATCTCCATGGGCAGCGAGACAGGTGTGCCCTGAAAGTTCGCGCCGGTGAGCGTGAGCTTGTCCTCAGGGATGAAGATCGGGTTGTCGCCGACCCCGTTCAACTCGATCTCGACCTGGCTGGCCGCCCAGGCGACCGCGTCGTGGGCGGCACCGATCACCTGCGGAGACGAGCGCATCGAGTACGCGTCCTGGACCTTGGTCTTGATCTTGCCCGACGTGAGGTCGCTGCCCTCGATGCAACGCCTGATCGCGGCGGCGCTGCGCACCGCCCCGGGAAAACCGCGCAGTTGGTGGAGACGCGTGTCGTAGGGCTTCAGGTTTGCCAGCAGCGCCTCGAGCGACATCGCGCAGGCGATCTCGGCCTGGCGCAGCCAGCGGTCTACGTCGTAAAGCAGCAGAGCGCTCATGGCAGTGAGCACGTTGGCACCGTTTATTGTGCCGAGGCCGTCGCGGGCCTGCAGACCCGGGATCGGAATGCCGGCGCGCGACATGGCGACGCTCGTGGCCATCCGCTCACCCTGGTAGAACGATTCGCCTTCGCCCATCAGCGAAAGCGCCAGCTGGGCCATAGGGGCAAGGTCGCCACAGGCGCCCACCGAGCCTTTCTGGCAGACGACCGGAGTCATGCCCTGGTTCAGCATCGCAACGAGAGTCAGGGTGATCTCGGGCCGGATGCCAGCGTTGCCGTGGGCGTGGACGTTGATGCGGCCAGCCATGGCGGCCCGCACCACCTCCGGGGGCAGCGGCTCACCGATACCTGCCGCGTGGTTGTAGACCAGCGCCCGCTGGAACTGCTCGACCTGCTCGTCGCTCAGCACCACCTCTGAGAACTCACCGATGCCCGTGTTGGTGCCGTACATGATCTCGTGGGCAGCGAGCTTGTCCTCGATCATGGCGCGACACACACGGATGCGCTCCAGCGCTCCTGTGTCGAGCTCGACTCTCTCGCCACCGCGCGCGATGCGCACCAGCCTCTCGATCGTCAGCGAGCCGCCGTCAAGAACGATGGTCACAGTGTCTCCTTACTTCCCGTGTACTCCTGATGACGCGCCGCGACGGGCCCACAAGAGGTGTCAACAGCTCGCACACCGCTTGCGAGAACCCTGGCTCGCCGCTGTTGGCCGTTTCGAAGATCGGCAACGCGGTCTTGACGTCATTGCTCATTTGCGTTGCCTTTCCTCGCGCTTCGTTGTGTGCGTCTGGTTTCCCGCGTGGCCGGCCGTGCCGCACTCCTCGCCCTCATGCCAAACGCGAAGGACCGACCGACGTCGACGACCCGATCGTTGGCCGTCGGTGCCCCGATCGTGATCCGCACCCCTTCACCCTTAAAGCAACGCACTGAGACCCCTGCCATCCCGAACCTTTCAGCAAACGACTCGGCCCGGGTCGCCACCGGGCCAGTGGATGCGCCGACCACGCTCATGCCCGTGATCTCACGCCAACGAAGGCTATCCCAGTCGTCGGCCCACCACGCCAGCCATTCTTGGCAGGGCTGCTCCCGGTCGGGGAACCTGTAGCCACAGACGACCCGCGTCCGGTCCTTGCTTAGTCGTGGCTCACCCGGCACCCAAGAGCCTCCCCCGCCGCGCGCTGGCCTCAACCTGAAGGATGTCTGCGACCCCAGAATATGCTCGGGCTGTAGTTGAAGTTGATGCATGCCCCATCCGCTTCGAGATTACCGCCAGATCGGTCCCCGAGGCTAGCAGGAGCCCGGCATCAGCCCCGCGGAGGTCATGCCACCGAAGCTGGGGCAGCCCCGCCCGGCACCAGGCGGACTGGAAGGCGGAGATACCGCTCCCCGCCCCCGCTCGGGGTCCGCCGGAGGTGCCCCAGCCCAGGAGGGGCTCCCTACCATTGGCGCGTGGCGGCCAAGCGCCGGGGACGGGGGACGGGCAGCATCAACCTCCGGGCCGATGGCTTGTGGGAGGCCAGATTCAGCGCCGGTTGGGAGAATGGCCGGCGGGTCAGACGCTCGATTTACTGCCATTCCCGAACCGAGGCAGAGCGAGCCCTCAGACAGGCCCTAGTCGGTCTGGACCGGGGTTCCCGCCCGCCCCCGGCCGGGGTCACCGTGGGCCAGTTCCTTGAGGAGTGGCTGGAGGTCATCGCCCCGAGGGTCCGGCCCTCCACCTGGGCCCGGTACGCGGGGCTGGTGCGGTTGCAAGTCATCCCGGCACTGGGGCGGATCAGGCTTGGCAGACTTGCCCCGAGCGACGTGGACCGGCTCCTCGCCAAGCTCCAGGCGCAGGGGCTCAGCCCCCAGACGGCGGCCCATGCCAGAAGCGTGCTGAGAGCGGCCCTGAACGACGCGTTGAGGGAAGATCTGGTCGTCCGCAACGTGGCCGGGCTGGCAAGGCCGCCCAGGATTTCCTACCAGCCCCCTCCGATACTGACCTCCACTGAATCCGAGGCCGTGATCCAAGCCATGCCCGAGCCGAGACTGCGGAGACTGGTGACAGTGGCGATCCACACCGGGCTGAGGCAAGGCGAGCTCTTGGGGGTCCGATGGCAGGACGTGGACGTTGGCGCCGGGGAGTTGCACGTCACCCAGGCCCTGCAGCGGATCGCGGGGGCATACCACTTAGTAGAGGTGAAGAGCCGGACCTCTCGGCGAATCATCCCACTCACCGGGGCCGCGGTGGAGGCCCTGGCCCAAGAGCAGCAGGCTCAGTTGGGGGCTCGAATGGCAGCAGGCAGCAGGTGGCGAGAGCCGATCCCCAGCCTGCTCTTCACCACCAGCACCGGCCAGCCGCGGAATGGCTCAGCCCTTACCCACCATTTCGAGCAGGCCCTCGCGGCGGCCGGCCTGCCCCCGATGCGGTGGCATCACCTACGCCATGCCTATGCCGGGCTAATGCTCGGCTCCGGGGCGGGCCTTGCCACCGTGAGCCCCCTACTCGGCCACTCCAGCGTCAGCCTCGCCCTCACCGCGCCCACCTATGCCCGGGTCATGCCGACCCGGCAGCGGGATGCCGCCGACCGAATGGGAAGGCTCCGGGGCGGCTCGTGACGGACTGTCTAAGTAGGGCGTAGGCGGGAGCGTAGTCGGGTGGTGGCGATCTCGGCTGGGAACTGCCCTGATCTCGGCCGAATCGGTTTCCCAAACCGCGCGTCGGAGGTTCGAGTCCTTCCGCGGGCACCACTTCCGGATTGCGCCGGATCCGCCCGCCGGCCGCCACGTCGGGCTCCACCAGACTGGTTAGGTGCCCCCGCTGGGGCACGGCGACCGTTCGCGGGCCGGCGCTGCGGCGAGGCAGGTGAACAGACGGTGAGGCGGAGAGAGCCAGCCTAGCGTAGCCGGAACTCCCGGTCCGGGCGAAGGCGTCGCCAGTGCCGGTCAGGCTAAGGTGCGCATCGGCTGGTCGACGCCAACCGATCGGCGGGTCCGTTGGGGATCCCCACCGGGATCGCGCAGAGCGCCGGGAGCGGGGTCCGTGGCGGTGGCCAGCTCCGAGCCACCGCCGAGGCAGCCGCGCTGGGGGCCTTGGCGTCTCAGCGCCGCGGAACTCTGGGTGAAGAGGGCGCCGGGGCTTTGGCCGCGCCGGATGGGACCGGGGCGGCCGGCCATCCCGTCGCCGGATCCAGCCCTCGGTGGCACCTCAGTCTCGATGTCACCGCCGGCGGCGACGGGGACCGCTCCCAGGCCAAAGCCCGACGTCGGGCCGGCCTGAGAGAGCGCTCCAGCGGCGTGTCACGACCGGGCACCGGCACGCCTGGGCCACCAGTGGGGCCGACCTCGAACCGACCTAACGCCGGGGTCCTCAGCGAATTGACGACGTCTGCGCCTTGTTGATAGGATGCGGTCGACAAGTTCCGGGGGGAGGCCTTGCGGGCCGCCCTGACGGTCCCCCAGTAGGCGGTCTCGTCGGGCGTGAAGTGTGGGAGGGCGCTGTGATCCGGGTCGCGATCATTGGGGCTGGACGCTGGAGTCAGCGCGCCCACATCCCGGCTTGGCGGCGCGACAGCCGCTGCGAGATCGTGGGGATTTATGACAACGACGCCGATGCCGCGGCCAGGACCGCGGCATCGCTGGGGACCTTGGCGGTCGCGAAAGACCCGGCGGCTTTGATCGCGAGCCCGGAGGTCGACATAGTTGACGTCGTCACCTGGAATCCCAGCCACTTCGAGTACGCCATGGCTGCGATCGCAGCCGGAAAGCATGTGCTCTGTGAAAAGCCGGTCCACCATGACTACATGGAGACCCGCCGGGCCGCGAGCCTGGCAGCCACGCGGGGCCTACGCACCAAGGTAGGCTTCACGTTTCGCTTCAGCGCGGCCATGATGCGTATGAAGGAGCTGATCGACGACGGATATATCGGCCGTCCCCTGGTATTCAACGGTTTCGAGCAGAATTCCCAGTTTCTCGACCCACTGACGCCGATGCGAGTGGGCGAGGCGGCAACTCTTCCCGATGGGAGACTCAAGGCGGCCTCCCTGGAGGGTTATGGGGCGCCGATCATCGACCTGGGTCTGTGGTTCGTGGGCAGCGAACTCCGCGAGGTGGTGGGGCTGCTCACCAACCAGATCTCGGAACGCATCAGCAAGGGCTCCTCTGAAGTGCGACCCCTCCCCGTTGACGACACCGACGCCTTCATCGGCCGCTTCGACAACGGGGTGCTCGCAACCATCCAGAGCAGCTACGTGACCGTCGGAAACTACCCGGGCCTGGAGGCTCGCTTGTACGGGACCGAGGGCGCACTCATCTGCCGTCTGGTCGAGGAGAGGGGTGTCTGTGAACGGCTCTGGGGAGCGCGCAAGAATGCTGTCGAGTTTGAGGCCCTGGAGATACCGCAACGGCTCTTCCCAACCGGAGGGTCGTTGCGCGAGGGTTGGGAGACCAGCTTCTACTCCAATCTGGTGAGGGACTTCATCGACGACATTGACCAGCCCGAGCGTGCCGCTGGCGGCGATTTCGTCGCCGCAGCAGCGGTGCAGGAGGTGATCGACGCCGTCGAGATCTCGCACCTGCAGCATCGCTGGGTCGCCTTGCCACTGGGCTCCGCTGCCGATTCTGGCAGCGCAGAGGGCTAGCGGAGGATCGCGAGGTTGGGCAGCCAGCTGAGAGACCCCGGTCCCACCGGCGGATGGCGGCCTTGAGTCGGTCAGTCGGCGGCCCGCGACGAGGTGTTGCGCCTACCATCCCAGGCGCAGAGGCGGTGGGTTTGGCCCCTCGAGAGCTGCGGAGAGGTGGCGGGTGCTAGCGACCAATCGAGAGGCGCTGGTGCGGATCGGCGTTCAAGGGCAGGTCAGCCATCCGACCCGCCGGGGAGGCTACTCCGTCGGCTACGACGACGCCCCCGTCATGCGACCGGGCATGTCCGGCGTCAGCGTCAATCTCCGAGTCGGCAGCCCGGCCTTCGGGTGGGCCTGCGACCACGGCGAGCCGGGCGTATCGGCGGAGGGTGTCACCAGCCAGCGGCACCTGGCCCTCCAGGTGATGGCCTGTATTGGGAACCGGGTCAAGGTGGTCTCAGGGCCGGCGGCCGGGGCCACCGGGGTGGTGACCGGGAAGCACGCCTTCGTGCTGATCGACTTCGCCGAGTCGGTACTACGGCAGTTGGCCCCCGGCGATCGGTTGCTGGTGAGCGCCTGGGGCCAGGGGTTGGAACTGACGAGTGCCCCAGAGATCGTGGCCCGCAACCTGGGGCCGGAGCTACTTGAGCCGATGGCCCTGGAGTTCACCCGGGATGCCCGGCTGCACGTGCCGGTCAGGTTTGTCTTGCCCCCCGAAGTCATGGGGGCGGGGATCGGAATGAGTTCAGAATGGGCCAACTGCGACGTCATGCTGCACCAGCCGGAGGTGGTGCGTGACCTCGGGTTGGAGGATCTGAGACTGGGCGACCTGGTTGCCATGACCGCGCAGGACCATCGCTTTGGACGCTCGTTTCGTCCGGGGTGGACCTCGATTGGGGTGGTGGTCCACGCTCTAGGCCCCACCCCCGGGCACGGCGTCGGAGTAGTGACCATCCTGACTGGTCCAGAACGTTGTCTTGACCTGGAGGTGGGCGAAGCTCCGAACCTGACCAAGCTATTGGGGCTTCCCCTGTGAAGCCACAGACCAACACCGCAACCCTGGTGGAGAGCCAGCTGCTCGGCGAGGTGACCAGTCCCGAGCTGAGCGGTTCTGTGTACACGGTGACCCGCGACGGGCTGCCCTTCGTACCGGTGGGATGTGGGGGCATTCACTACAACGTGACGGTAGGCATGCCCGTCTTCGGATGGGCCGCCGACCAAGCGCAACCGGGAGTTAGCCTCGAGAATCCAGATCCGGCCGCCAATGTCGGGCTGAGCGTGTTTGCTTGCGTCGGGAATCGGGCGGTGGTCCGCAGTGGCCCGGCAGCCGGCGCCGTCGGGGTCGTGACCGGTAAGCACGAGCAGTTCGACACCTTCCAGCATGTTCTGGTGGACTTCCCCCAGCCAGTCATAGAACTGTTGGTGCCTGGAGACAAGGTCGCAATCGCCTCCGTCGGGGTGGGACTGCAGATTCCGGAGCTTCCCAGCGTGACCTTCCACAGTCTCGGCCCGCAGCTCTGGGAGCGATGGGCGGTGGCCATGGTCGGGGGCCGGCTCGAGGTTCCCGTGGTGGTAACTCTTCCCCCCCAGCTGGTGGGGATCGGGAGCGGGCGGGTCAGTGCTGCCACCTCGCTGGCGTTGCAGCTTCCCGACCGACAGACGGCCAGGGACGTGGGCGCTGATGACCTGCGCATCGGCGACATCGTGGCCGTCCGCGACTGGGACGGCCGCTACGCCACGGGCTACCGAAGGGGGTCGCTGCTGGTCGGTGTGATTGTTCACGGTGCCAGCCGGTTGCCGGGCCATGGGCCCAGCATCACCATTCTCGCCTCTGCTCGCGACGGCGCCATCGTGCCCGCCCACGATCCGGCCGCCAACCTGGCCAGGCTCCTCATGGCCGGCACCGGACGCGCGCTGTGAGCGCAGACAGGAACTGGGCCGGAGCCGGGGCAGATCGCGTCCGAACCCTGCGGACCCGGCAGTTCCCTGTCGCTCGCGCATGCCTCAGTGCGGCTATCGACAGGGGGGATCGCCTCTCAGCACCTTGCCAGCGGGTTCGAGTCGACGTGAGCCAGCCTCCGTCAGTGCATCAGGTCTGGGGACCTCCCCCAGTCCTGACCGCTTCAGAGTGGACCTCACGAGCGAAGGGCGGCCGGCAGTCCCGGCGCTGTGGCCCCCCGTCAGGTCGACCCAAGCGACAGCCAGATCCGCTTCTTGCCCCGATCACCACGATGCTGGAGCAGGGCTGGCAGCGGCTCTTAGGAGCCGGGGCTGACAGCCAGCCGACGGATGCGGCTGCGGGCGGGTCGCGCAATCGGAAGCGCCGACAATGGGGGAAGAGCCTTGGAACGTGATCTACGCGTGGCGGTGATCGGGGCTGGCCGATGGGCGCAGCACGCGCACCTTCCTGGCTGGCAGCGATGTCCTGGAGTGGATCTGGCCGTGATCTGTGATCTCGACCGGGATCTGGCTGAAGAGAGGGCTAGAGAATTCGGCGGCGCCGAGGTGGCCACCGACTACCGGGAGGTGGTCGCCCGCCAGGACGTGGACGTCGTCGACGTCTGCACGCGGGACGAGCACGACACGATTGTGTTCGCCGCCCTAGAAGCAGGCAAGCATTGCCTCACCGAAAAGCCCGTCGCTCATCGTGCTGACGAGGTGTGGCGCGCTGCTGCCCTGGCCAAGTCCCAAGGGCTGAAGACCAAGGTCGGTCTCACCTTTCGGTACGCTCCGGCGATCCGGTACATGGCGGAACTAGTCGCCGAGGGGTTCTGCGGCAAGCCCTTCGTGTTCAACGGGTACGAGCAGAACAGCCAGTGGCTGGACCCGGACAATCCGGCCGACAAGCGCGTGCTCTCGGCTCCAGCGGCCGACGATCCGGTGGGCGGCTGGTCTCGAGCGGAAGAGGACATCACCGTCTCCTCCCTGGAGGGGTACGGAGCCCCGATCATTGATATTGGCCTGATGCTGACTGGCGGCGACCCGACCGAGGTGGTGGGCGTGCTCCGGAACTTTGTCCCGGAGCGGCGGCGCACGAATCTGGATCACCACCGCGAGCTCATCAACATCGATGACGGAGACGTCTTCATCGGCAAGCTGGGGAGTGGGCCGCTGATGACCATCCAGAGCAGCTATGTGACCGTGGGCAATTACCCCGGTGTGGAGGCGCGCCTGTACGGGGATCGGGGAGCCCTCATTTGCCGGATCGTCGACGAGGGGGGCGAATGGCAGCGGATCTGGGGCGCCACCGCGGAAGAGGTGGAGTTCCGCCGGCTCGAGGTCCCCGCCCGACACTTCCCGCCGGGGTACCAGCCGGGACATGGCTGGGAAGAAACCTGCTACGGCAACCTGATCAAGAGCTTCGTGGAGGAGATCGCTGGTGTGGCGCCCACCAACCAAGGAGATTTCGAGGCGGGGGCCAAGGTTCAGGAGGTGATCAACGCGGTTGAGGCCTCACACCGCTCCCATGCTTGGGTAAAGGTCCGCCATGCTGGCGGAGCGACCACCGATGTCTGACCGCCCGCCACCGATCAAGGGCGCGTCGCCTCCTCCGGCCGACCTGGAGATCGAGGGAGCGGATCTGGAGCCGGAGGCGGCTCCGGAGCTTCCCTTAGGAGCCGTGCGGCAGCGCAGCCTGTCTGAAGAGGTGGCCGACCGACTCCGTGAAGGGATCCTGACCGGTCTCTTCCGCCCGGGACGACACCTACGTGAGGTGGATCTCGCGCAGTCCCTGGAGGTCAGCCGCGGTCCGGTTCGCGACGCACTTGCTCAACTTCATCGCGAGGGGTTGGTGACACTGCGGCTCCACCACGGTGCCGTGGTCGTGGGCATGTCTCGTCATGATGTCGAAGACCTCTTCAGCCTGCGCCTGAGCCTGGAGACCCTGGCTGTCCGGCTGGCCACGGAAAGGGCGACGCCGGCCGACTTGGCAGCGCTTCACCAGGCAGCCTCACCACTTCCTGACCACCCGCCTGAGCCCAGCCAGCGGGAGTTCGTGGGGTTCGACATCGCCTTTCACAGCCTGCTCTACCGAGCCGCTCACCACGATCGGCTCTACGCCACTTGGACTATGCTGCGCCCGCACGTATCCCGCTTCCTGCTGGCTCGCAGCATCGCTGACTCTGACTACAGCGACATCTTCGCAACGGAGCATTCTGCGTTGGCCGATATCATCGCCGCCAGGGACGGCCAGGCGGCTCAGGCGATGATCGCCGCTCACCTTGAGGGGGCATTCCGCCGCTTGGTCAGTGCCTTCGCCGATGATGAGGGCACCTCCGCGCCGGAGGCCATTTCCCTCCACCGATCCCCCGCGTCTACGCCAGTGCGTGCGGCTGGCTTTGAATTCCCGCACCGCGCGACCTGGGAGGGAGTCACCGAACAATGAACAATCTATGGTTAGACGGAAAGACTGCCCTGGCGAGCAGTCGACCTCGATGGCGCCGCGTGGTCGTCGCGCTGGCGTCGGTGGCCATGCTCTTCGGCTACCTGGGCACCACCACGGCCAGTGGCGCGGGGGCAACACCGGAGCACGGTGGAACGGCCACCTTCGCGGAGAGCGTTAGTATACCTCCGCCCGTCATCTTCCCCCTCTACACCGCCCAGGACTTCACGGTGCAGTACCAGAGCCAGTTCGAGTACCTGATGATACCGCCCCTCTACCAGTTTGGGAGCGGATCATCCGCGGCGATCAATTACCGGATCAGCCTGGCGTATCCGCCGATCTATCAAGACAACGACACCCAGGTGGTCATCAAGCTCAAGCACTACATGTGGTCCGACGGTACCCCCGTGACCGCCCGCGACATCACCTTCTGGATGAACCTGCTTGAGGCCAACAAGGACAACTGGGCCGTCTACCTGCCGGGCAGGTTCCCCGACAACGTCACCAAGATCGTGACCAACAACCCGTACCAGCTCACCTTCTACCTGAACAGCTCGTATTCACCGGCCTTCTTCACCGACAACGAGCTCTCCCAGATTATGCCAATCCCGCAGCACGCCTGGGACAAGGAGAGCACGTCGGGTCCGGTCGGGAACTACGACGAGACTCCGGCGGGGGCGGTCGCGGTCTACAACTACCTCTACGGGCAGAACAAGGACCAGTCGACCTATGCCACCAACCCGCTCTGGAAGGTGGTGGACGGAGCATGGAGCCTGCAGAGCTTCTCAGTCAGTGGCAGGTACGTGATGGTGCCCAACACGAAGTACAGCGGGCCTGACAAGCCCTATCTGTCCAAGCTCATCTTCCTTCCCTTCGACAGCGAGGTCTCGGAGGTCGACTCCTTGCGGGCAGGAACCGTGACCGTTGGGAATATTCCAGCAGCGGACATCGCTCTGCGGTCATCGCTGAAGGGATACACCTTCGGCCAGTGGACCACGTACGGGTTCAACTCCTTCTTCATGAACTTCAACAACCCCACCGTGGGTCCGCTCTTCAAGCAGCTCTACATCCGCCAGGCATTGGAGCGCGCCGTTGATCAGCCTCTTTGGATCAAGACTGCGCTGGCTGGGTATGGCCAGCCTGACTATGGTCCAGTGGTCAACGGACCAGCGGCGCTGACCGCTCCGATCGAGAGCGCCAGCAAGTACCCATATTCGTTCAGCCTGTCGGCGGCGAAGACCTTGCTCAAGGATCACGGCTGGTCGATCGTACCGGAAGGAGTCGACACCTGCCAGAACCCAGGCACGGGTGCCAACCAGTGCGGTGCAGGGATCGCTCGGGGAACTCCGCTCGCCTTCAAGTTGGTCTACCAGAACTACACCCAGTTCGAGACGACTGAGGTTGCAGAGTACAAGTCAGATGCCAGCAAGGTTGGCATGGAAATCAACCTGGCAACCAACATATTCCCGTATCAGCTCGCGGTCCCTTGCACGGCCACTCAGGCCGTCTGTTCGTGGCAGATGATTGACTGGGGTGGAGCCATCTACACTCTCCCCTACTACCCCGCTGGAGGCGGCTATTTCGAATGTGGCGGGGCCCTCAATGCGGGCAGCTACTGTGACCAGAAGGAAGTCAACCTGGACAATGCTGCGGAAGGGCCGATTGGGAAACTGCTTCCATGGGAGACCTACGTCACCCAGCAAATCCCGGAGTTGTGGGTTCCCAACGCCGACTTCGAGCTTCTCGAGGTCAAGAACTCGCTGCACGGAGTGCTACCGGCCAATCCTCTCCTGGCGATCTTTCCCCAGGACTGGTACTACGTGAAGTAGGAGACGTTTCTGGATGGGGCGTCGGCCCGGCGACGGGCCGGCGCCCCTGTCGGGCGGCTGGGAGTTGTTTGAAATGACTAGGCTGTGCCCGGCGAGGCTGGGAATGGGAGGAGCCAGTAGGTGGAAGGCGGGATGAGGCAGGCTCAGCCAGCCCATGAGCCCAGCTGGGGCTGGTCCGGCGACGAGCCTTTGGTTCGCGGTATGGCTGAGGAGGCGGTCGAGCTGGCCCAGGTGCGCGGGGCCGAGTACGCCGATGCTCGGGTGGTCGAGGTCGAGGAAGAGCGGTTCTACGCGACGCTGACGGGCGACCCCGATTGCCGTCGTGAGCACAGCCTGGGCATCGGGGTCAGGGTACTGCTCCAGGGGCGCTGGGGATTCGGAGCCAGAGCTCACGGCGACCACCCTTTCCATCTGGACGCCGCCGAGGCCGCCATCCGGATGGCAGGCAGCTCTCCTGCCGGGGTCGCGGCGGCCTGGTCGCCCCGGCCCGCCGAACTGGGCGAGTATCGGACCGCGGTCGGGGAAGACCCGTTCTCGGTTCCCCTGTCGCGAAAGGAAGCGATTCTGGCCCAGTTGCTGGCCGCGGCGCGGGCCCGGCGTGAAATCGTGGATGCCATGGCGGGGGTCAACGCCAAGCGTCAGCGCCGCTACTTCCTCAGTTCCGAGGGCTCCTGGCAAGTCCAGCATCTGGTGGAGTGCGGCGGAGCCTATCAGGTGTGGGCCGCCAAGGACGGTGAACTGCAGCGGCGGTCCTATCCCAACTCATTCCACGGCAACACGGGAGCGGCCGGCTGGGAGTACGTGGAGTCACTGAAGCTGGCCGAGCAGGCTCCCCGGGTTGTCGAGGAGGCTTGCGCCCTCCTGACCGCCCCGCCCTGCCCCGGCGGGGTTGCAGACGTGATCATCGGCCCGGCCATGACCGCGTTGCAGATCCACGAATCCTGCGGGCACGCCCTGGAGCTGGACCGCATCCTCGGCGATGAGGCTGGTTTTGCTGGCACCTCTTTCATCGGCGCCGGAGACGTCGGCCTCCTGCGCTATGGATCTCCCGCGGTCACCATAGTTGCCGATCCGACTCGCCCTGGGAATCGCGGCAGTTTCGGCTTCGACGATGAGGGGGTTTCGGCCCGAAGGGCGGTCCTGATCGACCAGGGTGTCGTCGCCAACTTCCTCTCGTCGCGGGAGACGGGCGCGAGAATCGGGCGCGAGTCAACTGCGGCGATGCGTGCCGATGGCTGGCAGTACATGCCTCTCTGCTTCTCGACCCACGTGGGGCTCGAGCCTGGGTCGGGCAGCCTTGACGAGCTGCTGGAAAGGCTGGGAGACGGGTACTACCTGGACATGGATCGCAGCTGGAGCATCGACAACCAGCGCCTCAACTTCCAGTTCGGGACCGAGATTGCGGTCGAGGTGCGCCACGGTCGGAGAGGCCGTCTCCTGAAGAATGCATCCTACGGCGGAGTCACGCCGGAGTTCTGGCGCAAGGTGGAGCACGTGGCCGGGCCCGCCGAGGCGCGGGTCTTTGGCCTGCCGTGCGGGAAAGGGGAGCCGAAGCAGTGGGGCTTTGTCTCTCACACCGGCATCCCCATGCTCGTCCGCGGAGTCCTGATGGGAGTGGCCGGATGAAAGACGATCTGCTACAGCTCCGCGGCGCGGACCAGTTGTTGGGGCGGGTGGCCGAAGCACTCCAGGCGATGGAGATGCCCGGAGAGGGCTTCATCACCTCCCGGCTGGGAGAGTACACGCGATTCGCCGGCGATAGGATCCACCAGCCTCAGGCCATCGAAGAATGTCAGCTCATGGTTCGGGCAGCCGGCGCTCACGGTGGCGCCCGGGCCGGCACGACGCGCCTAGAGTCCGCCGCGGCCGCCGGGCGCGAGGCGTCCAGGCTTGCTCGCGGCCTGACCGTGTTGGGAGGTGGTCGGCAGGCGTTGGCGCGCCCCGGTCAAAGGGTCGACACCTCATCGCTGTGGCACCAGGGCACCCTGGACTTCACGGCGCCGGCGCGGGCCGCGCTGGCGGCCCGCGCCATCCACGACGCGGGCGTGGTGGGAGCGACGGCCTGCGGCATGTTCTCACGGGTGGTGATCGAGCTGGCGGTCGGCAACAGCGAGGGTGTGGCCCTCTACACTCGTGCCACCGAGGCCTCCTTCAGCGTGCTGGTACGGAGGGACGAAGGCTCTGGCTACCGCGGAGACCTGGTTCGGGACGTCGGCACGGTCGAGCCCGAGCGCTTCATCGAAGGGGCGGTGGCCGATGCCGTGCTCAGCGGGCACCCGGAGCCCCTTGCGCCGGGGTCCTACGACGTGGTCCTGGGGCCGCTGGCCGTGGGAGACATGATCGGCTTCTTCGGCTCACTAGGCTTCACCGGGGACGCACTGGCGGCCGGCCATGGCCCGGTGGCGCAGCGGCGGGGCGTGCGGGTGGCGGACGACATGATCACCGTCCGCGACGATGCCAGCCGGCCGACCGGCCTGCCAATTCCCTTCGACCTGGAAGGGGTGGCCAAGCAGAATGTGACCATGCTCGATCAGGGGCGCATAGGCGACGCCGTGCTGGATCTGGGCACCGCCACAACCCTCGGTCGCGAATCGACCGGGCATGCCCACATCGGTCGGGAAGAGGCTCCCGCGCCGACGCCCGCCAATCTGATGCTGGAGCCCGGCGATGCCTCGGTGGCGGAACTCGTGGCCGGCGTAGACCGGGGTGTGTACCTATCCCGGTTCTGGTACACCAGGCTGGTCGACGGCGAACAGAGCTCGATCACCGGGGTCTCGCGAGATGCCGCCTTCCGGATCCGAGATGGCGCCCTGGGCCCGCCGGTGGCCAACGGGCGATTCACCGAGCAGGTGTCCGGGGCCCTGAGCCGGGCGGACGGAGTCGGAAAGGACCTGGTGAGCCAGCCCATCCCCAATGTGTGGAACGGCTGTGTGACCGCACCCGCTCTCAGGGTGCGCGGGTTCCATCTGGGTTTCCGCTGATGGTGAACGGACCTGAGATCGAGGTGACTCCGGCTGAGCCCCAGCCTGCAGGGACCGGCCACCGGCCCGCTAGCGAGAGGCGAGTGCGGACGACCGTCCGGCCAGCTGGCGCGAGAAGCCCAGAATGACGCCGCCATTGCCGAAGCACCACCGAGTCGTGGAGGATCAACTCCCCACACCCAAGCAAAGGCCGGGTACGACCGGCCAGAGGGGAAGCATGCCGTGATCGGGTTTATGGTTCGACGGATCGGTCAGGCGATCATCGTGCTCTTCATCGTCACCGTGATCACCTTCATCCTGCTGCACCTCCTCCCCGGCAACCCTGTGAGAGCGATCCTCGGCACCAGGGCGACCACCTTCGACGTGCATCAGCTGACGATTCAGCTCGGGCTGAACAAGCCTCTGGTGGTCCAATACCTCATTTGGGTCAATCACCTGGTACACGGAAACCTGGGGTTCTCCTACAAACTCGACCAGTCTGTAGCCGCACTCCTGGCGGAACGCATGCCCAAGACATTGTTCCTGGCGGGCTCCGCCCTAGTGGTGGCCGTCCTGCTCGGAGTGCCACTGGGGATGTACCAGGCGGTCCGCCGGAACAAGCCCGATGATTACGTGCTGACGGGGCTCGCGTTCATCTTCTACTCGATGCCCACATTCTGGCTCGGGCTCTTGCTCATCATCCTCTTCAGCGCCACACTATCGTGGTTCCCTTCGGAGGCTCCCCAGAGCCAGAGCAACGTCTTCTCCCAGCTCAACGGAATGGTGTTGCCCATCAGTTGCCTGTCCTTGGTCACCATTGCCCTCTTCAGCCGGTACATGCGCAGCGCAATGCTGGAGCAGCTGACTCAGGAGTACGTCCAGACGGCGCGAGCCAAGGGTGTGTCCGGCCGAGCAGTCCTGTTCGGGCATGTGCTCCGCAACGCCCTGATTCCTGTCATCACCTTGATCGGCCTGTCCTTGGGCGGGATCCTGAGCGGAGCCGTGGTCACCGAAGAGGTGTTCAACTATCCCGGGATGGGACTGCTTTTCTATCAGGCAGCTGTGGAGAATGACTTCCCGGTTCTCTTGGGAGTGACCGTCGTCGTGGCCCTGGCCACCGTCCTCGGCAATCTGATCGCCGACATCTTCTACGCAGTGGCCGATCCTCGGATCAGGTACGTCTCATGATCCGCCCGCAGCCATCGGTGCCCGACCGCCACCCAGAGGAGCGTCCCCAGTGATCGATGAACTTGGGCTCTCGCCTGGGTCGTCCCGCGGCGGCGCGGGTGAAGGGACCCCAGAAGGAGGGGAGGCGTATCGGTCGACTTCCATGTGGCGTTCAATCCTCATGGTTTTTGTTGAGAACCGAATGGCCACGGTCGGCGTGGGGCTGATCCTGTTCATGGTGCTCTTCAGTTTCGTCGGACCATTGATCTACCACACCCAGCAGGTCTTGAACAATCCGCTCATCGCCGACGAAGCCCCCAGTCTTGCGCATCCCCTGGGAACCGACCAAGTCGGTTACGACGTGGTGGGGCGGCTGATGTTGGGCGGGCAGAGCTCGCTGGAGATCGGTTTCGCTGCCGCTTTCATCGCCGTGGGAATCGGCGTCGTCTGGGGGGCCATCGCGGGGCTCGCCGGGGGTCCCATCGACGCCTTCATGATGCGCATCGTCGATGCCTTCTTGGCGATTCCGTACCTCTTCGCCCTTATCCTGCTCGGGTCCATCTTCAGCACGTCGATCCCGGAGCTGATCCTAGTGATTGGACTGGTGGCGTGGCTGGTGCCCGCTCGTTTGGTGCGTGGCGAGACGCTCACCCTGAGGGTACGTGAGTATGTCCAGGCGGTGCAGGTGATGGGAGGCGGAAAGCGTCGGATCCTGATCCGCCACATCATTCCCAATGCAGTGGGTGTGATCGTGGTCAACGCCACGTTTCAGGTGGCCGACGCAATCGTCTTCGTTGCCGTCCTGAGCTATCTTGGCCTGGGTGTACCCCCCCCCGCGACCAACTGGGGCGGACAGCTCTCCAGCGGCCTCAATTTCTTCTTCGACGGTTACTGGTGGCTCATATACCCCGCGGGGTTCGCGATCGTGCTGACGGTCGTGGCCTTCAACTTTGTCGGCGACGCGCTGAGGGATTCCTTGGAGGTCAGGCGCTACCGGCGCTGACCCGCGTGCCCAGCTTTGCCACCAGCTCCGAGCCGGTCTGGGAGGCGACATCCTGCGGTCGGCGGATGCCTTCAACTTGGCCCGGCGAGGACTCAGTTCCTCCGCGCATGAGGCGCACTCCTGTGTCGGCGATCGAGGTGTGGACAACCTCTTTGCCCCCCTACCAGGCAGACCCTCTGGTGGATCACCCCAAGTCCCAGGCCGTGCCGATGTGAAGGGAGAGGAACGGAGGCCAGGCAAGCGGCACACGCTTCGACGGCACGTCCCTGCCCTCGTGGCCCTCCCGGGTCGGCCCGGCCTGGAGGTCCAGGCCGATGCGGTCACCGCACTCCCCCATCACCCACCCGGCGGCGCCCGTCACGCTCTCCGCGATTCCACTCCGACCCTCACCTGGAGGTCCAATGCATGCGGGTGACGGCCATCGTTGCGTACCATTCTTCCGGGCCCCGGTGGGCCTCCAAGCGGCAGCCACGAGCGCAGTCGGTTCAGATATGGGAGAGCCGCTGGTGGTCAAGACGTCTGATGAGAGGTGAGTCATGAGCGTGACCTACGACTTTTCTGGGCAGGTGGTCGTGGTGACTGGCGCGGCCCGCGGTGTGGGCCGGTCCATTGTTGGGGCCTTTGTCGACGCCGGAGCCCGCGTCGTGGCTGCGGATCGTGACGCGGAGGGCCTGGGCGAGACCTGTCTGCCTCACGGTGACGCCGTGGTCGCGGTCATCGCCGACATCAGCACCGCCGCTGGAGCCGAAGCGATCGTCTCCACCGCCCCGAAGCACTTCGGAAGGCTGGATATCTGCGTGAACAACGCGGCGGTAGCTCCCCATGCCAGCCTGCTCGAGGAGCGAGTCGAGGTCTGGGACACGGTCTACGCGGTCAACTGCCGGGGCACCTTCCTGATGACGCAGGCGGCCGGGCGGATCATGGTCGAACAGGGGCAAGGGGGACGCATCATCAACTTCACCTCAGGGGTCAGCAGCCGTGGCTCGGCAGGGGCTGCGGCCTACGCGAGCAGCCGCGCTGCCACTGAGAGCTTCACCCGCGTGGCCGCCATAGAACTCTCCCCCTACAACATACTGGTCAACTGCGTCAGCCCCGGGCTCATTGACACCCAGCCCAAGCCATTACCGCCGGACATGGCCAGATCTCTGGGAAGCCGCATCCCAGCCCTTCCTCTTGCCCGGGCCGGCTTGCCTGAGGAGGTTGCGAACGTGGTGCTGTGGCTTGCCAGTGACGCATCGAGCTACGTCAGCGGGTCGATTTACGAGGTTGACGGGGCCAGCGGAGCCGGCTCACGCCCAACCGGACCGATCGTCGATGACGACATCCGGTACGACTGGGTGACCGGGCGAGTTCGGGCCTGAGGCCGACCGACGGGCGGGACCGGGACCCGCAGCCCGTTCTTTGGATCCTCAAGCCGCGGGCCGCACTCCACCCCAGGAGTGAGGGCATTCGCAGCGCTGGTGAGTTCCCAGTGGGTGGGCTGCCGATGGCAAGGCCGCGTCACGCCAGCGCGTCGAGTACCCAGCTGCCGACCGAGTGGTCACGGGCAACAGCGGCCACGTCGAGCCGGCCTCGCAGGAGGCCGGCTGGCGTGACCCGCCGAGAGGCAGCATGCAGTAGCGCGGGCGCAGCATGAACCGGAGAGGCGTGAGCTATGACGCCGGCCGCGTGCTGGGCATGAATTGGCGTCCCGTGTTCGATCCGACGGTCGTGCACCGTGAGCTTGAGATCATCAAGAACGATCTGCACTGCAATGCCGTCAGGATCTGCGGTCGCGACTTGGGAAGGCTGATGACGGCTGCCGAGGACGGCCTGAAGCAGGACCTCGAGGTCTGGCTGTCGCCGGAGATGTGGGACCGGGACGAGAGCACGACGCTCAAGTACATAGGTGAGGCGGCCCGAGCGGCTGAGCAGCTGCGCCAGCGCTGGCCAGGGCACCTGGTGTTCTCCGTGGCGTCCGAGTCAACGCTCTTCATGCGGGGCATCGTGCCGGGCCGGACGATCACCAAGCGGGTCGCCAACCTCTTCCGCGATGTGAATGCCGGTGAGCACGTCGAGCGCTTGAGAGCCTTCTTGGCACGAGCGAACGAATCGGCGAGGCGAGGCTTCCGGGGCCCAGTCACATATGCGTCGTTGCCCTGGGAGGCGGTGGACTGGAGCCTATTCGACTTCGTCGGCGTTGACCATTTCCGGGACGCGCGAATCAAGGACAGGTACGTCGAGATGCTCGAGCCGCTGGCCCGCTACGGGAAGCCCGTCGTGGTCACCGAGTTCGGCATGCGCGCCTACCAGGGGCGGAGAGCTCCGGCACCCTCGGGTTCGGAGTCGTCGACTCAAGGTCGCAGTTCCTGCACCAACTTCCCCTCGTGGGCCGGTTCGTCCGGCCCCGGCTGAAGCGGGGCATCCATGTGCGCGACGAAGCACTCCAGGCGCGCGAGATCACCGAGACGCTCGGCATCCTCGATGCCGCGGGCGTCGACGGCGCCTTCGTCTGCGGTTTCGTCGAGCCCTTGGCAACCTTCAGTGAGGACCCTCGCCACGATCTCGACATGTCCGCCCTCAGCCTGGTGAGGACCTACGCGACAGGGCATGGCACGACCTACGCAGACATGGCATGGGAGCCGAAGAAGGCATTCCAGGCCGTCGCCAACTTCTACGGCGCCGACCATGGTTCCTTCAGCAGCTGACCGACCACCGCCCGCGATCCGGCCCACGCTTGGCCGGCAGAGGCCAGCCTCGGCCCACCCACGCCGGCGCCCCAGCTCGCATCCAAGCTCAGCCACAGTCCGGGCTGCGCCCTCGGCCCATGCCGGCTGAGCCCGACTTTGACACTGGTGGGCAGATTTGAGATCGAATTGGAGGGTCCGTGCCACAACAGTGAGTTGGGGAGCTGGGGAACGGATCAGGTGACAGTGGGCAGTGGGAGCCTGGTGGGGAG
>JBEKRL010000030.1:0-20923 GCA_049518775.1 Candidatus Dormibacteria bacterium | reverse complement strand
CAGCTGGGCCGCCACCTGGGCCCCCCAGAGGAGCCTGAAGTCCTTCCCCCGGAGGACCTCCCGGAAGCCTGTGGGACCCGGATCGGTAGCCGCCTCGGCGACGGACGGCCGCGGCGCTACGACCGGCATGGCGGCGAATATATCACCGGGTCAGCCGATCACCGGACCCGCAGACGGCCAGGAGCCGGCGCCACTCCTCAAGGTCGAGGCTGCCGGGGCGGCGGGTGGGGTCGATCTCGGCCCCGCGCAGAAGCTGGGCTGCCTCCGCCGGGCCGATCCCGAGGGACAGAGCCAGACCGTGGTGGAGCTGCTTGCGGCGGGCCTGGAAGACCGGCCGGGCCAGCTGGATCAGGGCCGCCTCGAGCTCGGTCCCGGCCCCCCCGGTGGTCCGCAGCGTGACCAGGCTGCTGTGGACCCGAGGCGAGGGCCAGAAGCTGGAGGGGGCGATGTCGAACTCGACTGTGACCTCAGCCGCCAGCCGGAGCGCCAGGGTGGCGAGCGACCAGTCGCCCCGCGGGGCTGCCAGGCGCCGGGCCACCTCACGCTGCACCACCAGGTGGCATCCGGCCGAGGCGGTGGTCCAGCCCACCACCCGGGCCAGAAGCGCCCCGGTGATCTGGTAAGGCAGGTTGCCCAGCACCGTCGGAGAGACGAGCCCCAGCTCCTCAGGGCTGACCGAGAGGACGTCAGCCTCCACCACCCGCAGCCCGGGGTGGTGGCGGCGCAGCAGACCGAGGGCGGCGACACAGCGAGGGTCGATCTCCACCGCTACGACCGGTATCCCCCGCTCCAGCAGGCCTTGGGTGAGCGCCCCCAGGCCGGGGCCGATCTCGAGGACCTGCGCCGGCTGACCGGCCACATCCAAGATGGCATCGCGCACGGCGGCGTCCACCAAGAAGTTCTGCCCCAGCTCCCGCCGGGGGCTGATCCCAAACCTGCGGGCCACCGCCCGCGCGGTTCCGGGGGAGCAGAGGTCGGGGACGCTCAAGGGCGGGGAACTCCGAGGGCCGATCTGGCATTGGCGGTGGACGACTCGGCCAGCGACTCCAGACAGTCCCCCCGGAGCGCCGCCACCCACTGAGCCGTGGCCCGGACCATGGCCGGTTCACAGGTCTGGCCGCGATGCGGTTCGGGGGCCATGAAGGGGGCATCGGTCTCCACCAGGAGCAGGCCGGCGGGGACCGCCCGCGCAGCCGCCCGCAGGTCGTGGGCCGACTTGAACGTGGCGTTACCGGCGAACGAGCAGTAGAGGCCTCGTGCCGACGCCTCGGCCGCAAACTCCTCACCGCCGCTGAAACAGTGGAGGATCCCGGTGACGGTGGGCCCGCGATCCAGCAGCTCAAGCAGATCGGCCTGGGCCTGGCGCTGGTGGATGACCACCGGCTTGCCCAGCTCTTTGGCCAGCTCCAGCATGGCCGCGAACACCTGGCGCTGGAGCTCGACCGGGGTCTCCAGGTAGCCGGGCCGGAAGAAGTAGTCGAGCCCCACCTCCCCCACCGCCAGGGCCTTGGGGTGAGCCAGGAGCTCTCTCAGCCCCTCCAGCTCCCGATCGGCAGGAAAGGTGGGATTGACCGGGTGCCAGCCCACCGTGAAGAAGACCTCGCTGAACGCCTCCGCCAGGTCGCAGGCCTCCCGGCTATCGACCAGACCATCTCCACTGGTCACCACCTGGTGCACCCCGGCCCGGTGGGCCCTGTCCAGCACCTCCCCAGCCGCAAACCCCCGCCGGACCAGCTCATCCAGGTGGCAGTGGGAGTCGATCAGGAAGGGCGCGCTCTCAGCCATCGGCGCTGCCCCGGGCGGCGGCTGGTGCCTCCACCACCACCGTGCACTCCCCCCGGGGCGGTGCCGCTCGGAACTGGATGGCCAGCTCTGCGGCCGTGCCGAAATGCCAGCTCTCGTGCAGTTTGGAGATCTCCCTCGCCACCGCCACGCGGCGGTCGCCCAGGGATTCCGCCACCCACCCGAGGGTGACGACCAGGCGGTGGGGTGACTCGTGAAAGACGATGGCGAAGGCGCTGGCCGACTCCAGGATCCGCTGCATCCGAGCCTTGCTCCGGGGCAGGAAGCCGAGGAAGACGAAGCGGTCCGCCCGCAGCCCGCTGCCGCACACCGCGGCCACCGCCGCCGAGGGCCCCGGTACCGCAACCACCTCGAAGCCCCCCGATCGGGCCGCGTCGATCAGCCTGCGCCCGGGGTCGCTGATGGCCGGGGTTCCGGCGTCCGAGACCAGGGCCACGTCATGCAGGGCGAGCTCCTCCAGCACCAGGGGAATCCGGCGCTCCTCCTGCTCCCCGGGGAGCGAGATGAGGCGGGGATGGGCGCCCAGCCTCCTGAGCAGGGTGCCGCTCCGGCGGGTGTCCTCCGCCACCAGGATCGCCACCCGGCCCAGCACCTCGGCGGCGCGGGGCGAGAGGTCGGAGAGGTTGCCGATCGGAGTCGCCACCACATAGAGGACTCCCGGCATCGGTGTCAGTGGCCCCAGTCCCGGGGGTAGCGGAAGTCCTGCTCGACGCTCCGCGCTGAGATCTTGGCGATCAGGGGCGGACGCCTCTTGAACTGCGAATCGCGCACCCGCTTCCAAACCGCCGCCACCAACTGGGGCGCGAACGCGAGCTCCTCGAGCTCTCCCGGGGAGCGACGCTCGTCGATGAGCCCGAAGAGGATCTGGTCGGCCGTCTCATAGGTGAACCCCAGGTCCGCCTCGTCGGACTGACCGGCGAAAAGGTCAGCCGACGGCGGCTTGCCGACAATCCTCTCCGGCAGCCCCAGATGGCGGGCCAACTGGAAGACCTGGGTCTTGTAAAGGTCTCCCAACGGGTTGAGGGCATGGGCACCGTCCCCCCAGAGGGTGCTGTACCCCAGCAGCAGCTCCGACTTGTTGCTGGTCCCCAGCACCAATGCGGAGCGGGTGCTCGAGATGTCGTAGAGGATGCTCATGCGCTCCCTGGCCATCTTGTTGCCTCGCCTGGTCGGGTCCGCCCCCGGCAGCTGGGCGAAGTAGGCGTCGATCTGGGGGGTGATCTCCAGCACCAGCATCTCGATCTCCAGCTCGCTCGCCACCAGCCGGGCATCCTCCAGGCTGCTGGGGCTGCTCTGCCGGTAGGGCAAGGCCAGTCCTGTGACCGCCCGGGGGCCCAGCGCATCCACCGCCAGCCGGGCTGCGAGGGCGGAGTCGACGCCCCCGGAGATCCCCACCACCACCCCCGCGGCCCCGACCTTGAGCACCTCCTCGCGCACGAACTCGCGCAGGATCCCCGAGACCAGCTCGGCGCTGATGGAGAGGTCAGCCACCGGCGCCCAGGCCCAGCTGGCGTCGGACCACGTCGATCCGCTCGTCGCGAAGGAGGGGGAAGGCGATCCGGGCCCGACGCAGGTCGCGCCGGTCCAGCTCGCAGTGGAGCGTTCCCGCGCTGGCGTCCAGAGGGCCTGCCAGCATCCGCCCGTCCGGACCCAGCACCCGACTCCCGCCCCAGAAGTGGAAGCCATCCTCGAACCCCACCCGGTTGCAGTAGGCCACGAAGACGGTGAAGAGCTCCGCGTAGGTCCTCAGCATCGCCCCGTAGGAGGCGGCGCTCCCCAGCTCCGCCTCGGCCGCGGCCACCCCTCGACCCGGGCTGGCCGAGGGGCAGATGAGCAGGTCCACACCGGCCTGGCTGAGGAGGTACACGGAGCTGGGGTGCCAGAGGTCCTCGCAGACCAGGATCCCCAGCCGCCAGCGAGCTCCCCCACCCAGGGGGAGCTCGACCACCTCGAAGGCGTCGCCCGAGGCCAGATAGCGCTGCTCGTCGAACATCCCGTAGGTGGGCAGGTAGACCTTGCGATGGATCTGGCGCACCTCTCCGTCGGAGATCAGCACCGCCGCGTTGTAGAACTGGAAGCCTGGGGACTCCAGGACCAGCCCCACCACCGCGGCCCCACCGCCGGTGGCCTCGATGAGCCGACCGACCTCCGGTCCGTCCAGGGTCACCGCCGCGTCTTGGGTCAGATCCTTCAGGAAGTACCCGGTTAGCCCCAGTTCGGGCAGGACCACGAGGCGACTCCCCGCCCCCACCTCGGCCGCGATCCGTCGGCAGCTCCAATCCAGATTCGCCTCGAGGTCGCCCAGCACCGGCGCGTGCTGGACTAGGGCCACCCGGACCCGGCTCGCGGCCGCCACCTCAGCGCGCCACCGCGGCCGGCATCTCTCCCCGCAGGAAGGCACCCAGGGCCGGTGCCAGGGACTCGGGGGGCTCGTAGATGAAGGCCGCCTTGGGCAGTGCCCGAACGAACTCCTCCCCGTAGCTGCGCTCCAGGATCCGAGGGTCGCAGATCACCACCGCGCCGCGGTCGCCGTGGCGGCGGACCAGCCTTCCGAAGCCTTGCTTGAGCCGGAGCACCGCCTCCGGAAGCGAGAGCTGCGTGAAGGAGTCGGGGTGGCCCCTGGCCCGGGCCTGGAAGATGGGGTCGGTGGGAACGGGGAAGGGCAGCTTGTCGATCACCACACACTGGAGGACATCGCCGGGCAGGTCAATCCCCTCCCAGAAGCTGTTGGTCCCCAGCAGCACCGTCCTCGGGTTGTTGCGGAAGTTGCGGAGCACCTGGTTGCGGGTCCCGTCCAGTCCCTGGCCCAGCACCGCGATCCCCTCACCCGCGAGCAGGGAGCGCAGCTGGACATGGACCTCCCGCAGCGCCTGGTAGCCGGTGAAGAGCACCAGGGTCCGACCCCCCAGCTCAGATGCGATCTCGGCGACCATCCGGGCCACCACTCGGGCATGCTGGGGGTCGCCGTGAGCGGGCATCCCGCGGGGCAGGCAGCACAGCGACTGGCGCAGGTAATCGAAGGGTGAGTCCAGCACCAGCTCCTGGGCGTCCTCCAGGCCGAGCCGGCCGCGAATGTACCTGAAGGAACCGGCCACCGCCAGGGTGGCGGAGGTGAGCACCACGGTTTGGCATCGGTCGAAGATGTGCTCCCGGAGCGAAGCGGCGACCTCGACAGGAGCGGTCCTCAGCACCGCCTGGTCTCCCCGCTCCACCTCGACCCATGCCACCTGGTCGGCGCCCGTCGAGGGCGTGCTCTGGTCCGGGGCGACCAGGTTGGCCAGCGCCGAGGCCAGAACCCGGGCCATCCCCTGGAGGGCCTCGGCGGCGATCCAGAGCTCGCGACGCCCGTTGTCCGGCTGCGGCCAGAGCTCGGGCTGGACGTTGCCGCCATCGGCCGCGGCTCGCAGCGCGGAGCTGGCCTGACTGATTCCCCGGGCCAGTCGAGCCACCGACCTGCCCGGCTGCTCCCAGAGCTCGGTCCCCGGCAGTCGCCGGTCGAGCACAACGAAGCGCGAGCCCCGCCCGCCCGGACCGGCACCCTCGTCCCCGGCCAGGTGGCGGAGGTCCGCAAAGGCGGCTGTGGCCGCCTGCCGGGCGCTCTTCAGAGCCCGGCTCACCGCCGGGTCACCGAACTCGGGGATCCGGTCCAGGACCGCCAGGACGGCTCCCAGGCTGAGACGCTTGCCCTGGGCCTGGGTGGCCGCCTCCTCCAGGTGATGGGCCTCATCGATGATCAGGTGGTGGAACTCGGGCAGCACGGCTCCCCCACTGTCGGCGTCGGAGAGCAGGAGAGCGTGGTTGACAATCACCAGATCGGCGTCCCTGGCCTCGAGCCTGGACTTGACCATGAAGCAGCGGCCATCCCGCCAGTTGTGGCAGGCGGGCCCCAGGCAGTCGTCGACCGTGGACCCCACCCTCTCCCAGAACTCGCTGTCACGCCCGGCTAGCCGCAGCTCGCTCCGGTCGCCGATCTGGCTCTGGTAGGCCCAGATCAGCGCCCGCACCTTGAAGCGGAGTTCGTCGGCATCGCGGCGCCGGCCACCCGGCGCCGCAGCCGCCAGCCAGCGCTCCAGCCGGCGCAGGCTGAGGTAGTTGCCCCGGCCCTTGAGCACCGCGGAGCGCAGCGGCAGGGGTCGAGCCCGATCCGCGGCCGGGAGGTCGTGCTGGGCCAGCTGCTCCTGGAGGGTGATCGTATGGGTCGAGACCAGCACCCGCTCGCGCCGCTTGGCGGCCCACTCCCTGGCCGGTATCAGGTAGGCCAGCGACTTGCCCACGCCAGTCCCGGCCTCGACCAGCAGGGTCTGCCCCCGATTGAAGGCCTGGGTGACCGCCAGCGCCATCTGCTGCTGCTCCTCCCGCAACTCGAAGCCGGGGTCGGCACACGCCAGCGCGCCGTCAGCCCCGAACGCCTTCAGCACGAATGCCTCGTCGATCCCACCCGTAGGCGCCGCGCCGCCGGAGCCGGCCGTCGCCACGGGCGCCGGAGACGGCATCTGCCCGCTGGCCCGGGGTTGGGCTGGATCGGCCGCCGGCAGGCCCTCGAGATGGCGGGCCAGGTACTGCCCGGTGGGCCAGCCGCCGCCGGTGCAGAGCTGGCGAACCCGCTCGCGCAGCCCTGCCGGCAGCCCTCGAGCCACCTCGATCAGGTGCCGGAGCAGAAGGTCGGTGGCCATGGCGTCGGAGAGGGCCCGGTGGGGCCGGTCGTGGAGCAGCCCCAGAGATCTGCTCAGCTCCTCCAGGCTGTGGCTGGGAGCGGCCGGCAGCACGACCCGGGCCAGCTCGGCGGTGTCCAGGGCAACCCGCCCAGCAAACTCCTCGGGCCGGATCTCCGCGCAGAAGGCCATGTCGAACCCGACGCCGTGCCCCACCAGCGTGCATCCCTCGCTGAACAGCGCCAGCCCCGCGACCGCCTCCTCAGGGGTGGGCTGGCCGCGGAGGTCCGAGTCGTGCAGCCCGCAGAGCCGCTGGATCACCAGTGAGAGCGGTACCCCGGGATCGGCCAGGGCCGTGAAGGTGTCCAGCACACCCGACCGGTCGACCTTGACGGCCCCGATCTCGATGATCCGGTCGCTCCGGGGACTGAGCCCGGTGGTCTCGAGGTCGAAGCAGACCAGGGTCTCGTCTGCTCCGGCGGAATCTGAACTCATCACAGGCCGGGTAACACCTTAGCCAAGTCGAGGCCGGCGGGTTCAGTCCCTTCCGTTAGAGGGGCTACGGACGGCGCCGTCCTGGGATCGATCTGAGTCGGAGTCGGTGGCACTCTGCCAGGATCCTCTCTACCACCTGCTCCGCGGAGAGATGGGCGGTCTGGATCTCCAGAGCGTCGGCCGGGACCGCCAGCGGGCCGTGGTTGCGAGACAGGTCGGTCCGGTCACGTGCCTCCATCTCAGCCCGGAGCTCATGGTCCAAGGCCTGCTGGCCCCGGCCCTCAAGCTCCCGCCGGCGCCGGGCGACTCGGACCTCGGCCGGGGCATCGAGATAGACCCTGCAGTCGGCGTCGGGGAACACCACGGTGCCGGTGTCCCGCCCCACCAGCAGCCCCCCCTCCCGGGCCGGCTCACGCTGAAAGTGGAGCAGGGCCGCGCGCACCTGGGGTTGGCCGGCCGCGCCCGCCAGCAGGGCGGCATGCCGGGGGTCCCAGAGCTCGGCTCCCAGCGGGCCACCATCGACCAGAGCCTGCCAGGCGTCGGGACCGGCCAGGGGATCCGTGTTGGCCTTGAGATCCAGCCGGGAGGCGAGCTCGGCGAGAGCGGCGCCATCGCCGGCTGCTATCCCCCTGCGGCTGGCGGCGACGGCCAGAGCCCGGTAGAAGATCCCCGTGTCGATGAAGGGGACATGCAGCTCGATGGCGACCCGGCGGCCCACCGTCGACTTGCCCACCCCGGCCGGGCCATCGATGGTGACCACCGGCCCCCGCACCTTCAAGTCAGCCCCACTGATGCGCGCAGCCGACGCACCTCGCCGCCACTGAGCTCACGGGCCCGGCCCTCCGCCAGGCTTCCCAGCCGGAGCTCGCCCAGGGCCACCCGCTCGAGGTCCGACACCCTAGCTCCCACCGCAGCGCACATCCTGCGGACCTCCCGCTGCCGACCCTCGGCCAGCGAGATCGACAGCACCACTCGCCGGGGACCGCTGCGCAAGACCCGAACCTCGAGCGGGTGGGTGGGCCCGTCCACGAGGACCGGCCCCTGGCGCAGAAGCTGAACTTGCTGGGGATCAAGAGGACCGCCCAGGGTCACCCGATAGGTCTTGGGGACCTGGTAGCGAGGATGGGCCAGCCTCAGCGCCAGGTCGCCGTCATCGGTGAGCAGCATCAACCCCCGGGAGTCCACGTCGAGCCGCCCCACCGGGAAGAGGCCGCGGCGGTCCTCCACCAGGTCCAGGACTGCGGGCCGGCCGCCGGGGTCGTGCGCGGTGGACAGGACCCCCATCGGCTTGTTGAGGACTAGGTAGCGCCGCTGCGGAGAACGCGGTGACAGGACCCGGCCGTCGAGGCTTACCTGCTCGCGGTCCGGGTCGATCAGCCTTCCCTGGGGAGGAGGTACCACCCCGTCGACGGTGACCCTCCCGGCGGCCACCAGACGGTCGGCCTCCCGCCGGGAGGCCACACCGGAGCGGGCCAGCCAGCGCCCCAGCCGCTCACGGGGCATCCTGCTCACCAACCTCTGCCGCCCGCTCCAGCCAGCTGCCCGCCGCCGGGTCCTGGAGCGGTGGCAGGTCCTCGATCTGAGGAATTCCCACCACCTGGAGGAAGTGCAGGGTGGTGGCGAAGAGACGGGCCCGGCCGGGGCCATCGGCGCGGCCCACCTCGGCGATGAGGCCGTGGCGGCCCAGGCTCTCCAGGACCGCCTCGCAGTTGACCCCCCGGATGGCCTCGATGGCGGCCCTGGTGACCGGCTGCCGGTAGGCCACGATCGCCAGGGTCTCGAGCGCGGGCTTGGACAGCCGCCCGACCACCTCGGGCCGCAGGGCCCTCTCCACCGCCCACGCGGTGGTGGGGTGGCTGACCAGCTGGAGCTCCTCGAGGTGGCGCTGGAGCATCAACCCGGTCCCCTCGAGGGCAGCGGTCCCAGCCACCGTCACCCGCTCCAGCTCCTCGCGACTCAGCTCCAGGGTGGCGGCCAGATCCGAGATCAAGATCGGCTCCGCCCTGACGAAAAGGACCGCGATCAGCGCCCCCGCCAGCTCCACGTCGGCGCTGCCCATCTCAGCCGCCACCGACGGGCTCCACCAGGATCGGGCTGGTTGGGCTCGCCTGAGTGCAGACGACCTCACCTGTGAAGACCAGTTCCAGCAGAGCCATGAACAGCGCCACCGCCTCCATGCGGTCACCGGCGGCGGCGAAGACCTCGGCGAACCGCACCGGCGGCTGGCCGGCGAGCAGCCGGCGGAGCTGGTCCATCTTCTCGGTGACCGAGTAGCGAGGGAAGGAGAACTCCATCTCGACCAGGTCCGGCAGCCTGGCCAGCAGCGCGCCCAGGGCCACCGCCAAGCTCTCCGGGCTGAGCTGCAGCGACGCCCTGGGCTCGACCGGCAACCCCAGCACCCGGAGGAATGCCTTGGGCCCGGCGCTGGAATCGGCCAGCAAGACTCCAGCCGCGGCCTTGAAGAGCCGGTATTCGGCCAGTCGCGCCCCGGGGTCCGCCACCTCCACCGCCTCCGACTCACTGGTAAGGGCGGCGTCGGTGGCGTCCTCCAGGTGGCGCCCCATCTTGATCTCCAGCAGCCTGGCCAGCACCTGGAGTGACTCGGCGGCCCAGAGCAGGTCAAGCTCACCGTCCCCTGCCCGGACCTCATCGCCGAGATGGCGGCTAAGATCGGCCAGCCCTACGGTGCCAAGGTCCAGCTCGCCCCGTTGGGCCTCGAGCAGCATGGCGGTCAGCTTTTCCAACCCCGCCGCCTGCTCCGGGGTGGCCAAGGCTCAGGCCTCCCGCGCCGGGAGGCCCACGGCCTGGAGCAACTCCTCGGCGTGGGCCCGTGCCGCTCCCGGAGTCGCCTCCCCGGCCAGCAGTCGAGCAAGCTCCTCCACCCGCTCTCGACCCCGAACCTCCACGACCTCGCTGTGGGGGCGGCCGTCCCGCTCCGACTTGACCACCACCAGGTGGGTGTCCGCCCGGGCCGCGATCGGGGCCAGATGGGTGATGCAGATGACCTGATGCCGGGTCGCGACCTCCCGCATCAGCTCCCCCACCCGGTTGGCGGCCTCCCCGCCAAGTCCCTGATCGATCTCGTCGAAGACCACGGTGGAGACCCCGGATTCGCGAGTCAGATGGGACAGCAGGGCCAGCGCCACCCGGGCGAGCTCGCCTCCCGAGGCCACCTCTGCCAGCGGCCGAGGAGGATCCCCCGGGTTGGCAGCCAGGTCGAAGGCGACCCGGTCCCGACCCTCGGGACCCACGGCGAAACGCCGCCCGTCCGGGCCAGGAATGCCACTGTCATCCTCGACCTGCCAGATCCGGACCTGGAACTCCGCCTTGGGCATCAGCATCCGACGCAGATCGGCGGTCACCGCCCGGGCCAGCCTGGCCCCGACCTTGGCCCGGATCGCGGACAGCCGACCCGACTCGGCCGCCATCTCCCGTTCCAGCTCCGCCCGCTCCCGGCCCAGACGCTCCAGCTCGCCGTCCCCCTGGTCCGCCAACCGCAGCAGGGCCGCCGCCTCATCCCGGCGTACCACGGCGGCCTCCACCGAGCCGCCGTGGCGGCGCGCCAGCCGGCCCAGCAGGTCCAGACGCTCCTCGACCTCCGCCAGCTGCGCGCTGTCGTCGGGGAGCCGGGTCAGGTAGGAGCTCAGGCTCAGCTGGAGCTCGCGCAGGCTCTCCAGGGAGGCGTCGGCCTGCTCCAGCAGCCGGTCCAGCTCAGGGTCGATCCCCACGACGGCTCGAGCGCCATGGAGCGCCCCCGCCATCCGGTCGGCGGCGCCGGTCTGACCCTCCCCCCCAGCCACAGCCTCGCGGACCGCCAGCGACGCCTCCCGCAGTCGGGTGGCGTGGGCCAGCCGCTGTCGCTCCCGCCCCAGCTCCACTTCCTCACCGAGCCGGAGGTTGGCCGCCTCGAGCTCGAAGAGGTCGAGCCGGGCCTGCTCCAGCTCCCCCCGTTGCCGGGAACGGAGCGCGCCCTGATGCTCCGCCGCGGAACGGTTCGCCTGGCGGAGCGCCCAGAGCTCGCCGACCCGGCCCACGGACGCGGCCGCCGGACCGCCCCCCAAGTCGTCGAGCGCGGCCCGCTGCTCCGCCTCCCTAAGCCACAGCGAGGAGGCCCCCTGGCCCTGGACGTCCACCAGCAGTACGGACAGATCGCGAAGGCCGCTGGCCGGCACCAGGCCCCCGTTGGCCCTGGCGCTGCTCCTCCCCGAAGCCAGCAGCTCGCGGGTCAGCACCAGGGTGTCCCCGCAGGTAACCCCGAGCTCCCGGCACGCCGTGCCGACCCGCTCCGAGGGCTCGGTGAAGGCGGCGCTGGCACTGGCCCGGTCGGCCCCACGGCGGACCAGGTCGGGGTCGGCTCGCTCCCCCAGGCAGAGTCCTAGGCCCGCGAGCAGCACCGACTTGCCCGCGCCGGTCTCACCGGTGACGGCATTGAAGTGATTGCCGAATCGAGCCTCGGCGCGCTCGATCACAGCCAGGTTCTCCACCCGCAGCTCCCCCAGCACGGCTCAGCCGCGCTGGGGGCGGGGGGGCGCCGGAGGGACCTCGTCGTCCTCGTAGGGGGACTTGAGGACCGCGCCGAAGCCGGTCTTCGACCGGAGCCGCTGGAAGAAGCCCGGGCTCCCGGGAGGCCGGACCAGGTGGAGCTCGGGTCCCCGCTGGGCGATCAGCTCCCCGCCCGCGTCCAGCCGGCCCCACGGCCGGCCGTCCGCAGCCACCACGGCGTGACCCCGCTCGAAGCCGATCCTCACGTCCAGGGTGTCCGGTATCACCAGCGATCGGCTGATCAGGACGTGGGGATTGAGCGGGGTCAGCACCAGGGCAGGCACCCTGGAATCAACCGGTGGCCCGCCCGCCGACAGGGAGTAGGCGGTGGAGCCCAGAGTGGTGGCGAGGATCAGGCCGTCAGCGTCGAAGACACCGACCAGCTGGTCATCGCTGTGAACCTCCATCCGGAGCAGGTTCACCCCCTCGGTCTTGACCACGATCTCGTTGACCGCCACCTCCAGAACCCCCACCAGGGCGCCGCCCCGCTCCGAGCGCAGCTCGGCCCGAAGACTGCGGCGGCGGTCCGTCTCGAAGTCGCCCCGGATGAACGCCTCCAGGGCGGCTGGCAGCTGGCTCATCTCCACGTTGGTGAGGAAGCCCAGCTGGCCTCGATTGACGCCCAGCAGCGGCACGCCCCGTGGCGCCGCCCGCTGGGCCGAGTAGAGCAGGGTGCCGTCTCCGCCCACGGACACCAGCAGCCGGGCACCCCCCAGCTCCCGGGCCAGCGTCTCCTCGGGGTCGGCCTGGGCCACCCAACAACGCAGACCGGCGGCCTCGACCACCGCCATGGCCCGCCTCAGCACCGGCGAGTCGGCGGACTCCCGGAAGTGGAGCACGAAGCCGACCGAGCCCGGGAGATCGACCGGTCTCACGCTGGCCTCTGGCTCTGGGCGCCTGACATCGCGCTTAGGATGTTATTTCCTCACCCCGGGCCGAGGACAGGGCTGCGATCAGAAGAGCAACCCCACGGCCACACCCAGGACGATTCCGGCCAGCACCTCGTAGGGGGTGTGGCCGAGGAACTCCCGGAGCCGTTCGTAGCGGAAGCCGAGGTTGCTGCGCAGGTCGTCGATCATCTGGTTCAGGATCACGCTCTGCTGGCCGGCCGCCCGGCGCACCCCGGTGGCGTCGTAGACCACCACCATGGTGAGGATCCCAACCGCTGCGAAGAGCGGGGAGCCCAGCCCCAGCTTCCGGGCCACCATGGTGGTGAGGCAGACGGTGAGGGCGGTGTGGGAGCTGGGCATCCCACCCGACATCCCCAGCGTGCGCAGGCTGAGACGGTGCTCCCGCCAGGAATCGGTCACCACCTTGAGGAACTGGCCGATGGCCCAGGCCAGGAGCGGTACCCAGAGGAACTGGTTGGTGAGGAGCGCGCTCACGGGACCGGCTCAGCCGTCAGCCACCCCAGCATCGCGCTCCACGTTCTCCAGCCCGAGAGGACGCTCCTGGGGCAGGCCGTCAGGCCCGGCGGTGAGCTCGGTGACCCGGCGCTCGGCGCCGTCCAGCAGGGCCGCGCAGCGACGGACCAGCCGGACTCCGCGCTCATAGAGTTCCATCGCCTCCTCCAGGGCCACCTGGCCGTCCTCGAGCCGGACCAGGACCGCGTCCAGATCGCCGAGCGCGGATTCGTAGTCGAGCTGCTCCGGGTCGAGTGAGGACACCATCTCCCGCTGCTCTGGATCAAGCCCCATCGGTTCCACCCTCCGGCTCCAGCTGAACTTCGATCACCCGGCTCCGCAGCCGACCCCTGTGCAACCGGGTGGCGACCGTCGCCCCGACCGTCACCCGCTCCGCATCGCGCAGAACCTCGGGCCCTGCCTCGGTGAGGGTGATCGAATACCCCCGTCCCAGCACGGCCAGGGGGCTCAGGGCCTCCAGCCTACCAACCCTGCCTGAGAACTCCTCGCGAGCCTGCCTGAGGCGCGGGGCCGGTCCCCGGGCCCGGAGCAGCCCCAGCCGCGATCGAAGGCCCAGGACCTCAGCCCCCGTCGTCCTGCGGATGGTCAGGGCGAGCCGCTGCTGGCGGCGGTCGAGGTCGATCCGGCCGGTGGCCAGCCGCACCGCCGGTGCCAGCCGCGCCAGCCGAGCCCGGCTGGCCGCGAGGACCCTGCGCTCCTGGGCCACCCGGGCCTCCCCTCCCCTCCGGAGCCGCACGGAGTGCTCGCCAAGCTCGGCCCTGATCCCGGCCAGGTCCGGGACCGCCAGCTCGGCGGCGACCGAAGGCGTCGGTGCCCGGCGATCGGCCACGAAGTCCACCACCGAGCTGTCGGTCTCGTGGCCCACCCCCGAAACCACCGGATGGGGGCAGGCGAGCACGGCACGGGCCAGGTCCTCGGAGTTGAACGCCTGGAGATCCTCCAGGGATCCGCCGCCGCGGACCAGCAGGACCACGTCGACCGCGGCCCTACCAGCCAGTTCCAGGGCTTCGATGATCTCGCGGACCGCCCCCTCGCCCTGGACCAGGGTGGGCACCACCACCACGTCGGTGATCGGGCAGCGACGCTGGACCACATGGATCACGTCCTGGATCGCCGCTCCGTGCCGAGAGGTGACCACCGCGATCCGGCGGGGCAGGAAGGGCAGCGGCCGCTTGCGGTCCGCGGCGAAAAGCCCCTCCGCCTCCAGCCGGGCCACCAGCTGCTGAAACGCCAGGGCCAGCGCCCCCACCCCCTGGGGCTCGAGCCGGTCCAGGTAGAGCTGGAGGGACCCGCCCGGTGCGTACAGAGATACCTTCCCATGGCCGATCACCCGCATCCCAGTGCTGGGCTCGAAGGCCAGCGAGCCGGCCTCCCGGCGGAACAGGGCCGCCTTGAGCACCGCGCGGTCGTCCCGGCCCGCTCGGCAGTCCTTGAGGTTGAAGTACCAGTGGCCGGCAGCGGAGTGGTGGCAGTCACCCAGCTCCGCCTCCACGTAGACGTCCTGGAGGTCGGGCTCCTCCTCCAGGGCGAGCCGGATCAGTGAGGCGAGTTCACCGACCTGGAGTACGCGCACCCGCTTCCTCCCGGGAGCCACTCCGGGCCCCCGCGACGTTGCCCAGCACCCCGTTGACGAACCGGCCGGCCTCCTCGCCAGCCATCTCCTTGGCCAACTGGACCGCCTCGTCGACCACCACCGCCACCGGCTCCGTCCGGCGCCAGCAGAGCTCTTCCGTGGCCACCCGCAGCACCGCCCGCTCCAGCGCCCCCATCTGGTCCATGGGCCAGTTGGTGGAGCAGCTGGCAATGGTGCGGTCGATCTCCTCCCGGTGGGCCACCGCGCCCCCCAGCAGATCCTCGAGAAAAAGCCGGCTGTTCCGTCCCTGGGGCTCCTGCTCCAGGTGGTAGTCGAGGGGCTCTTGCCAGTTGCCGGGCTGCAGCTCCAGCTGGAAGAGGATCTGGACCGCCAGCTCGCGGGCCCGGTGCCGCGCGCCCAAGGCTCAGTTCTCCTCGATTTCGGCTATGTGCAGGTTGATCTCGACCGCGTCCAACCCCAGCATGCTGTGGACGGCATGGGCCACCTTGTCCTGGAGCTCTTCTGCCAGCTGCCCGATCGAGGCCTCCGGCGTGATGGCCAGGAACAGGTCCATCTTGATGCCGGTGTCGCCCACCATCTGCAGCCTCACCCCGCGGTGGCCGTTCTGGCGGTGGAGCGGCAGCGAGACGCCCCGCCCGCCCGGCTCGCACATCCCCGCCACCCCCTTGACCTGGGTGGCCGCCAGGACGGCGATCCAGGCGACCACCTCAGCCGCCACCCGGACCCGGCCCGGCGGCGGTGAGCCCGCCCGCCTGAGCAGGGACGTGCTCACAGCACCCGCTCCAGGTACTTCCCGGTCCTGGTGTCCACCTTGAGCCTGTCCCCCACCCCGACGAAGAGCGGGACATCGACCACCAGGCCGGTGTTGAGAGTGGCCGGCTTGCTGGCGCCGGTGGCGGTGTCACCCCTGAAGCCGGGGTCGGTGTCGGTCACCGCGAGCTCCACGGTGATCGGAAGCTCGACACCGATCACCTTGCCGTCATAGCGGAGCACGTAGAGGTGGTCTGACTCCTGGACGAACGAGGACGCCTGCCCGAACTGACCCTCGTCCAGGGGGTACTGCTCGTAGGTCTCGCTCTCCATGACCACGTAGTGGTCACCGTCCCGGTAGAGGAACTGGACGTCCACCTTCTCGATCCGGGCCCTGGGGAAGCGCTCCTCGGGGCGGAAGGTCTCCTCGGTCACCGCCCCGGTGGTGATGTTCCGCAGCCTGGTGCGCACCACCGCCGTGCCCCGCCCGAGCTTGATGTGCTCGAACGAGAGCACCTCCCAGAGCTGCCCATTGCGCTCGACCGTGGTGCCCGACCGCAGTTCCCCGGCGTTGATCATCCGTTCGCTCCTGTCACTTTCTCCGCGGCCGACGGCCCCAACCCTGCCGGGGCAGAGCTGATGATGCCAGCTTTGGGGCTCCGGCACCGGCCGCCCGCCCCCCAGCTAACCGACCCGGCTCAATTCCGGCTCAATTCACCGGCGCCCGCCCCTTGGTCCCAGCTCGCCGTCCCCTACCTTGCGACGTCGCTGTTAGAACTTGCGGCCGGACCGCGACGTCGGGGGGATCGGCCCCGCCTAGGCTCAACCCGATGACCGCCAACTTGCTCCAACCCGCGGTGGGGAAAGCGGCGGGGAGCCTTCCCAGCTCGATCGTGATCGCGTCACTCTCCAGGTCACTGGACCTGGCCGAGGGCGAGCCGATGGGGCACGCGATCCGTTCCTGCTGGCTGGGGATGCAGGTCGCCAAGTGGTTGGAGCTGCGCCCCGCCGAGTGCCAGGATCTCTACTACGCCCTGCTCCTCAAGGACGTCGGCTGCTCTGCCAACGCCTACGGCGTCACCCACTGGTTCCAAGCCGACGACCTCTCGACCAAGGCTGAGCTCAAGGTCACCGACTGGGGCAGCCAGTGGCGCTCCCTGGTCTTCGCCATCCGCCAGACCGCGCCCACCGCGCCGATCACCCGGCGCATGGCCCAGCTGGTCTCGCTGGGGAGCCGGGGACCCAGCCTCGCCAACGAACTGCTCGAGCTCCGCTGCACCAGGGGCGCGGAGCTGGTGCGCCAGCTGGGCTGGGCGGAGCCGGCGGCCGCCGCCGTGATGAGCCTCGACGAGCACTGGAACGGGTCCGGAAGGCCGAGGGGCCTGAAGGGCGAGGAGATCCCCATCCTCTCCCGGATCGCCCTCCTGTCCCAGACGGTGGAGATCTTCTGGCGGCGGGGCGGGGGCAGGGCCGCCGAGACCCTCCTGAGGCAGCGCCGGGGCAAGTGGTTCGACCCCGTCCTGGTGGACCTGGTGCTGGCTCACGCCGGCGCCGCCAGGCTCTGGCACCAGATGGCGGCGATCTCTCACCCCGAACACATCGGCAACCTTGACCCGGAGCCCCGGCCCATCTCCTCGGACCAGCTAGACGACATGATCCGGATCGCGGAGGTCTTCGCCGGGGTGGTCGATGCCAAGTCCCCCTGGACCACCAACCACTCCACCCGCACCGCCGCCATCGCCCGTTTGATGGCGGAGATCATGAACCTCCCCCCCAGCGAACAGGACCGGGTGGGGCTGGCGGGGTTGCTCCACGACCTGGGGAAGCTGGCGGTCAGCAACTCGATCCTGGACAAGGGTGGGCCACTCCTCCCCGAGGAGATGGAGGAGATGCAGAGGCACACCGCCATCACCTACGAGCTCCTCTCCCCGCTCTGGAACTTCGACGACGTCGCCGAGATGGCCGCGGCGCATCACGAGCGGCTCGACGGCAGCGGATACCATCGCCACCTGCGCGGGCCCGAGATGCCCCATGGGGCCCACATCCTGGCCGTCGCCGACGTCTACGAGGCCCTCACCGCTCACCGCCCCTACCGGCGTGGGATGGACGGCGACGAGGCGCTAAAGACCCTGAAACCTGACCAGGGCACCAGGCTGGCCGGGGAGCCGATCACGGCCCTGGAGAACTTGGTCGCCTCCCAGCGGACCTAGGCTCGGTCGCCGCCAGCCCCTACATGAAGTAGAGAATCAGGCCCGCCCCGGCCACCAGGAAGGGCCCGTAGGGAACCACGTCCCGCAGCGTGACCCTCCGGGTCACCAGCAGCAGCACGGTGATCACCCCTCCGATCAGGCTCCCCGCGATCAGCGCCCACAGAGCGTAGAGCTGACCGTAGTTGAGGCTCATCCCGGTGATGGCTCCGATCAACATCCCCAGCTTGACGTCGCCCCAGCCGAAGCCCTGCCCCCGGTGGAAGATCGCGCTGACGACGGCGAAGGGCAGCAGGAGCCCGCCCCCGACCAGGATGCCGAACAGGGACTTGAGCAGCGACAGGTCGGGACTGAAGCTGGCCAGGGCCAGGGCCAGCACCAGGGCCGGCAAGGTCACCACGTCCAGGACCAGCCGGTGCTTGAGGTCGAAGCCCATGATCTGGAGCAGAACCAGGATCCAGAGGCTGTGGACCAGCAGGCCCGCCCCCATGCCCTGGCGCAGGGCGAACGCGGCAAACCCCACGAAGCCCAGGAGCGGTAGCAGCGCCAGCTCCAGCGCCGTCGGCCCCAGCTTCGGCGCTGGATCATCGTCCTTCAGCAACCGCTCCAGTTGCAGCGATAGCTGGCCCGCGAGGCCCCCTCCGAGCAGGCCCAGCACCCCCCATCCCACCGCCTCCGGCGGGGTCACCGGCAGGTCCTCGCCCGAGGTCGACCGCGGCGGCCTGGGCTCACCCCAGTCCGGCCTGCTGGATCTGTTCGTCGTGCTGGGCCAGGGTCACGCTGTACTCAACCTCACCGTTGGGCAGGGCCAGAAAGTAGAAGTATCCGCTGGGGGTGGGACTGAGCACCGCGGCGATGGCCGTCAGGCCGGGGCTGTCGATGGGGCCCGGGGGCAGCCCGGTGTGGAGGTAAGTGTTGTAGGGGGAGGCGAAACTGGTGTTGACCGTGGTGCTGTCGTCTCCGGCCAGGGACTGGGCGTAGAGGACGGTAACGTCGCTCTCCAGGGGCATCCCGGCGTGGAGCCGGTTGAAGAACACCCCCGCGACCAGCCCTCGGTCGTGGGCGGTGGCAGCCTCGGCGGAGACGATCGAGGCCAGCACCACCACCTGGTAGGGGGTGAGCCCGACGCTGGTCGCCTTGGCGACGATGGCCTGCCTAACCCGGCTATCGAAGTCCTGGAGCTGCTTCTCGAGCATCTGGTACGGCGTCACCCGGGGCAACACCTGGTAGGTGTCGCCGAAGGCCAGCCCCTCCCACCCGGCCCCCGCAGGGGTGCCCGGCAACGGGGAGATCCCGGGGAAGCTGGTGGGGTGGTTCACCTCCTGGAGGTAGCTCCGAGCCGAGAAGAGCCCCTCTCTCTGGAGCAGATCCGCCTCCTGGACGGCCCGGAGCCCGTCCGGGATCGTGACGTTGAAGGCCTGACTGACGGGGGGCCCCTTGAGGACGTCCACCACCTCACCCACGGTCATGCCCCGGTCAAGCCGGAACTCGCCGACCTTGAGGTCCTTGTCGAGGCCCTGGGTCTCGGCGAAGAGCTTGAAGAGGAAGCTGTCGCGGACCACCCCCTGGCTCTGGAGGTGGTTGGCGACCTCCCCCAGTGACTCCCCTCGAGACACGGTGAACAGCAGCTTGCTCTGCTGGGTGCTCTGCACCGGGCTCAGCTGGCTGCGGACGTAGAGGGCCAGCCCCCCGGCGGCGACCAGCAGCACCACCACGACCACAATCCCGACCAGGCAGCAGGAACGTCTCACCGCCCCACCCTCACCCCGGCGGCCAGGGCCTGCTGCAGGATCAGGGCTGCGGCCACCTGGTCGCCCACCTGGCGCCGCCGTGACCGGGACGCGCCCCAGGCGACCAGCTGGCGCTCCGCCTGCCTGGTGGTGAGCCGCTCGTCCACGTAGCTGACCGAGATCCCGGTGGCGCCAGCGACCGCGGCCCCGAACGCCCTCGCCTCGCGGGCCGCCTCGCCCTCCCCACCATCCATCTGCAGCGGCAGGCCGACGACGATCTCCGTGACCGAGAGCTCTCTAGCCATCTCCACGATGCGGTCGAGGTCGCGACCGTCATTCCGCCTGATCACGGTTGCGTGGGGCTGAGCGATGGTCCTGCTCTCGTCGCTCACCGCCACCCCCACCCGGACCCGGCCAGGGTCCAGCGCCAACACCCTCCCGGGGACGGGGAACGGGCTCGGCTCAGCCAGCGTGGTGCCCCTGGGAGATCGAGACCCTCACCAACTGGATCCGTCCGGAGAGGATCGGCAGCCAGGGCAGCCCGAAGGGTGACTGTTTGATGACGACGGTGCTGGAGCCGGGGAGCCGGGAGCGCAGGTAGGTCCTGGCCGCCCCCGGGCTCATGAAGGCCAGCTTGGCCCGGAACGGCTCGAGGTCCAACTTCGCCGCCCAGTACCCCACCGCGCGGACGCTGAGGGTGACCGCGCCGCCGGCCCCGGCCGAGACCACCTCGGGAGTTCCGATCTCAGGGTTCGACAGCAGCACGGACTGGGAGGGGACCTTGGTCCTGAGGTCCTGCAGCGCCGCCGCCTTGGCCGCCGCGGGACTGTAGGCGCTGGCACTCGCACTCACCGTCACGGTCAGGGTCTGGGTGGTGGCCGCCGGACAGGGAGTCGAGGCGCTGGTGTTGCACCCCGCCGGAAGGGTGGGATTGGTCACGGTGAGCTGGATCCCGCTCCCCGCAGAACTCTCCGCCACCACGTCGCTGCCGGCCTTGTTCTTGAGCTGCTGCTCCGCCTCCTTGGTCAGGCTGAGGTCGACCGTCTGCTCCTGCTGCTGGGCGGCGGCAGCATCGGTGGTCGAGAAGACCGATTGGGTCTTGGCATCCTGACCGCCAGTCATCGCCGCCTGGTTGGCGACAGTCAGCGAGGGGGCGGGACTGAGACACTCACCCGGGTGGGCACTGGGGCCGACGCACTCGGTGCCGGAGGCGTTGGGCCAGGTCCAGGCCGACGAGCCAACGTTGCCGGCGGTGCCCACGGTGCTGGCATCGGCCTGGACCGGCACCCCTGTGGACGTGCCCACTGAGCAAAGCGGGAGTGCGACTGTGTCCGATTCCCCCGCCACCGTGGGGGTGAAGCTGACCCCGCTGGTGCCCTGGTCCACGAAGCTGGGCGCCGCGCTGCCATCGAAGCTGAGGGTGGGGTCAGTCAGCCCGGTCGAAGAGCCCGAGCAGAACTCCAACGTTCCGGTGGCCGCCACCGGCGCCAGGGCCTGGGTGCCGCTGGGGGTGACCGTGAAGTTCTGGCTGAGGGTGCTGGACTGGACCGTCCGGGCGGGGATCTGGTCCAGGGTCACGCCACTGCGAGTTCCGACGCTTCCCTGGATGGTGGCGGTGTCGGTGAGGTGGTGGGCCGGCACCCCCAGGGTCACGGTCGCCGAGGGCAGGAGGAAGAGGACCGCCAGCACACCCACAACGAAGATCCCCAGGCCGCCGGCGATGGTC
>JBEKRL010000029.1:0-29005 GCA_049518775.1 Candidatus Dormibacteria bacterium | reverse complement strand
GGTGATGGCGGTGAACTCCGCAACCATGCTGCTGGGGAACCAACACCCCGCCGCCGCTCAGCGCCTCCAGCGGGCATTCCTGCTCGACGACGCCCAGCGGGGCTGGCTGGAGGGAGCCTCCCGAGGTGAATTCCTGCTGCTCATGGGGAGCACGCGCTCGCCTGTCCGGGTCGAAGCTCCTCCGCTCTATCATCGGCTCCTCACCACCGCAGCTCCGGGCTGAGCTGCCCAGGGGGCCCGGGGGCAGCTTGGTCCCTGAGGGCCCGGTCTAGAATCAATCGCAATGGGCCGGGTTCTGTTCGTTCGGCTGACCGATCCCGGCCGGGCTGATGCGGCCGAGTGGGCCGGTGCCGTCAGGGACTTCGCGTCCAGCCGCGAGTGGCGGTCGGAGCCGATGTGGCTCGCCACCGAGGCGTCCCAGGGGCTCTTCGAGATGGAGTACCTGCGTCACCTTCGGGTGGAGGCGCAGGAGCCGGTCTTCGGAGCTGGGTTCATCCGCCTGGCCGGTGACGAAACCGATGCCCTGGCAGTTTGCTACGGCCTGCTCCGTCTCACTGCCAGGCTCGGGGGGCGGGCGGTGGTCACTGACCCCGCGAACCCGATCCGCAAGCAGCGCCAGGTAGCCGTGGTCGAGGGACAAGTGAGTGGCCCTCGGAGCATCGATGAGGTGATGGTGTCTGGACCCATCTTCAAGCGGCTCCCCGCGGACACCATCACCTTCTACCCGCCCCGCTACTGGGCGGCCACCCTGCCCGGTCCTGAGAGCCCGCCGGGCTGGTGGAGCTTCGCCATCCAGGGAATGCGCGCGCGTGCGCGGGGATTCCTCGAGGCCGAGGCCGAGGCGATGCGCATCTACCGCAGCCTGCGGGCCATCGGCTGAGCTCTTGCGCGCAGTGGTCCAGCGGGTCAGCCAGGCCCGGGTGGTGATCGCCGGGGAACAGGTGGCGGCCATCGCTGAGGGTTTGCTGATCTACCTGGGCGTGGCACCCGGCGACACCCCCGAGGTGGCTCGGCATCTGGCCGGGAGGCTGGCCCAGCTGCGTATCTTCCCTGACCCGGCGGGCAGGATGAACCGGTCCGTCCTCGACGTCGGTGGCGAAGCGCTGGTGGTCAGCCAGTTCACCCTGTTCGCCGACAACCGCAGGGGGCACCGCCCCTCGTTCATCTCGGCCGCGCCGCCGGACGTGGGCCGGCAGCTCTGCCGGGCCTTGGCGGATCAGCTCCGCCTCCTCGGGATCGCCCCCGTGCAGGAGGGTCATTTCGGGTCCCACATGTCGGTGGAGTCCGCCAACGACGGGCCGGTGACGATCGTCGCCAGCAGCCACGAGGAGCCCTGGCAGGCCGACTGCGGCTGAATGCCACCGGCGGGCCGCCTCGCCGGACGTAGGGGAGCAGGAAGCGCCGGAGTTGGGGAGGAGGGGTCGGCTTGGGCGAACTCAACTCGCTGCTGAACTCGTGGATCTTGCTCGGCCAGGGGATCGTCGGCAGCCTGGGCACCCTGGCCTTCGTCTGCGCCTTCGTCTGGCGGGTCGTCGCTCCCAATCCCCACAGTGCGATGGAGGCCCAGCGCTGGTTGGGCCGGATCGCCGTGGGGACCTTGGGGGTGGAGCTGGCCGGGCTGCTCACCCATGTGCTGCTGGCGGCGGTGCCCAGCAGCCTCGGATGAGCGGTGTTCGCGCTGAGCTTCCCCAGCTTCGACCTCCACCCGCTCTCACTCCTGGACCACCTGGTCGGCGGAGCCCTCTCCCAGTTCGTCGGCTCGTCGCGCGGGGCCCTCAACGCCGCCCTGGGCACGTATCTCTTCGGGACCTACGACGCCGCCTCCCCACTGCGCCGAGAGCCTTTTACCGACACCCCCGGGGTGGCGTCGATCAACCACCTGCTGATCGGAGCCGGGTCCGCCCTGGTGGTGGCGGTACTCATCTACAGCTCGCTGCGCACAGTCACCAGCGCCGGGGGCGACCCCCACCACCTCCTCCAGGCGGTGCTGCCCCGGGTGCTGGTGGCGCTGGCCCTGGCAATCTTCAGCCTGCCCCTGATCCAGCAGGCGATCAACCTCAACAACGCCCTGTCCGACGTGGTCGTTGGAGGTGGGAGCCTGGACCTCGCCAGCCTGCCCTGGAACTCGCCCCTCAGCGGCCCTGCCCTGCAGTCCGCCTCCACCAACATGTTCCTGCTGGCCTTCGCCGCCGCCCTGGTCGTCGCCGTGGTGATCCTGGCCCTCGCCTACGTGGTCAGGTATACCCTGCTGGCGGTGCTCTGCGCCAGCGCCCCACTGGCTGGAATCGCCTGGATTCTCCCCGAGACCAGGGCCTTCGGGCGCCAGTGGCTGCGCCTCCTGGTGGTCGCCCTGTTCATGCAGTTCATCCAACTTCTCGTGCTCAGAACGGCCGTGGCCCTGGCCTTCGCACGGAGCCACGGCGTGGCCGGCATGCTCTACGCCTTCGCGGCCGTCTACCTGACCCTGCGGGTGCCCGGGGCGCTCAACGTGGCTTCCCACTTCGCCACCAGCGCTGCGGGCGCGGGGCGGCGCTGGACCCGAGCGGCGAAAAGGCTCGCGGCGACAGAGCTCTGAGGCTCGGTCAGAGGGTGACGTGAACCTCTCGCAGCGGGGTCTCCCAGGCCGACTCCAGCCTCCTGAAGAACTCGGTGCCCCGCAGCGATGGCCGACCGGCCAGGGGACCGAAGGTCAGCTCAGCCCGCGCCACCGGCAGGGTGGGAGACCACACCAGAGAGGAGACGTCGGCTGCCTTCCCGCAGCCGGGGCAGACCGCCTGCATCGGGTCCGGCGTGGGAAAGCTCAGGGCAAAGAACTCCAGCTCCACCCCGCAGCCGGGGCAGTCGGCCCGGTAGCCGTGCAGCGGCTTGGTGTCGAAACCCTCGGGGCCAGGGTCTGGGTAGCAGCGGAGCACTCCCGCCTCCAGCCGGACCTCGCCACGGGCAGCGCCAGCCAGGGGAACGAGCCTCCCGGAGGTCAGAAGCCTGGCGAAGGCGGGCCCGGGTAGAAGCAGCCCGGTCTCAGGGTCCAAGATCGCCAGCTGCATCTCTGCGAGGAGTTCCACCGCAGCCTGCAACTCTTGGAGGTCGGGGACATGCTCCGGATCCTGGGGGAGCAGGTGGAGCCAGGTGCGGTGGCCGTGGGGAGCGTGGCTGGGCTCGGCCCGAAACGACAGCATCATCTGGGCGAGATCGTAACCGGCCCCAGGAGGAGGCCCGGGCGGACGGTTGGTAGGCGATGAGCATGGGCCGCATCAAGACCGGGCTTGCCGTGGTCGGCACCTGCGCGGCGCTCTCGATCGTGCTGCCGCCGCTGGCCGGACTCATGAACGCCGTGGGATCGGTCACCCTGCTGGCCCTGGGCGGCTACACAGCCTACCGGGCATGGGCCTGGATGGAGACGGTGGTGGAGGCCTCTCGGCGTCCCACCACCGTTCGCCGCAACCTGGAGAAGGCATCCTCGCCCGAGCCCCCCTCGCCGGACCGGACCAGGTCTCGGAGCCGGGCCCCCAAGGAGCAGGCGGCGGTGCCCCCGGACGATCCACCGGAGCGGGGCCTGCGCTGGCCGGGCCTGCCCGCGCCATCTTTGGCCGGCCTGCGAGCCCCTCGGGAGAGGTAGCCCTGGGCCGCGCGACCGCTGCCGGGACCCCGTTTGAGATCGAGGGCTCGACCGGCTACTGCTACGATCGGGTCATGGAGGTGGTGAAGATCCGGCCGCGGGGATACTGCCACGGCGTGGTCGAGGCGGTGCGGGCGCTTCGCCAGGCTGCCGACGAGCACCAGGGGGAGCCGGTGGCAATGCTCGGCTACCTGGTCCACAACGAGCATGTGACTCGGGAGTTTGCCGAGAGAGGGGTCCGATTGATCGACGCACCCTCCCGCCTGGAGGCTCTGGAGGAAGTGAGCGAGGGCACCGTGGTGCTGACCGCCCACGGCGTTTCGCCCGAGGTCAAGCAGCGGGCCAAAGCCAAGGGTCTCAACGTGGTCGACGCCACCTGCAGCGACGTGGTGCGCACCCATGACTTGGTCCAGCGCCTCACCGCCGACGGCTACACGGTCATCTACATTGGCAAGGCGGGCCACCCCGAACCTGAGGGGGTCCTTGGCGAGGCGCCTGACAAGATCCACCTGGTCCAATCGCTGGAGGACGTCGACCGGCTGGAGCTGTCCGACGAGAAGTTGGCCGTGACCACCCAGACCACGCTCTCGGTCTGGGACACGCGGTCGATCATCGACCGGCTCCGCCGGCGCTTCCCCCACATCGAGGTTCACAACGAGATCTGCAACGCGACTCAGGAGCGCCAGCAAGCTGCGGTGGAGGCGGCCAAGGACTGCGATGTGGTGATTGTGGTCGGCAGCTGGCGCAGCAGCAACAGCCAGCGCCTGGTCCAGGTGGTCCACGAGCTAGCGGGACGGCCCGCCTACCTGGTCGACACAGCGTCCGACCTCAAACCGGAGTGGTTCGTGGGTTGCAATCGGGTCGGGGTGACCGCCGGGGCATCAACCCCGACCATGCTGACCAGAGAGGTCATCGCCGCCCTGGAGCTGATGGCGGCGGCCGAGTCGGCACAGGTGGCCGCCGGAGCCTGAGGGCGCCTCCGGACCGAGCCCGGGCGCCGGGGTGCTGCTCAGGAAGCCAGGTGAGCGGACAGCTGATCGGAGGTGAACTCCTCCTTCCGGACCCTGAAGTCGAAGTAGAGCAGGACCAGCCCGACCAGAATGATCGGCGCCACCAGGATCGACGAGATCACCGAGCCGAGGTCGAACAGCACCGCCCCCAGGGGATGTCCGGTCCCGCCACCCAGGGAGCCGAGCAGGGCCACCAGGAGGTCGAGGATGAGCCCGGCGATGATCTCGACCACGAAGAGCACCAGGATCACCCCGAAGGCGCGCCATGCCCCTCCTCGGGTCAGCTCCCAGCTGCGCTGGACGGCCGGCCACGGCGAACTCCGCTCGATCACCAGGACGGGGACCGACAGGCTGAGCCTGATCGAGACGCCGACCGCCGTGACGACGGCGGCCAGGACTAGCAGGAAGTCGAGAAGGCTGCCGAGGGTGCCGAGGGCGGCATGGAGCAGCACCGCCACCACCGCCAGCACGAGCAGGGCGACCACGTAGAGGGCGCTGACCAAAACGATCAGTCCAATGAGCGACGGCCAGCGCCCGAGCGCGAACCGATAGGCGCTGCCCAGGGAGGTGCTCTGATCAAGGTGGCGGTCGGCGACCACCTTGGTCAACGCCGCCTCTTGGAGAGGGAACACCACCAGCAGCCCGACCAGCAGCAGAAGCAGGCTGATTCCCAACTCGGGGACGATCCAGCTAACTACGGCATGCCACTGGACAGCGAGCAGATGATGGCGAGCGGCCCGCTTGAGCAGCGCCGTCGGCGCCTTGGGAAGGGCCAGCCGGATCAGGTCCGAGAGCAGCTGGAAGGGCACCTGCAGGACCCCCACCACCAGCACAACCAGGAGGAGGTTCCTGGCGTAGAGGCCGAACACCGTGTCCAGGAGGTCAGAGAGTCGCAGGGGTTTGAGCTGGAATCCCGGTGGCGGCGGGTTCATGGCCGGAGGGTACACGGCCGGGGCCTGATCGGTACCATCGGTGCCGTGGTGAATGAATCGCCGCGGCGTCCCCTGACGGCCGAGCTGGTCGATCCAGGAGCGGGCTCCCGGGCGCGGCTCGCCGCCCTGCTACTGGCAACGGCCCCTCTGCTGGCCCACCTGGGATGGAGGTGGTGGAACCAGGGCCGAGGCCGGAGGGTGACAAGGCTGCCCTCTGCCCCGCCCTCCGCAGCCGCTGTTGAGAGAACCGAGGTCGAGGTGGTGAGGCGCCCGCTGGGCGGGCGGCGGGTGAGGATGGTCTGCACGCGCTGGCTGGTGCCTGCGGCTCCGTTGCAAGCCAGCTCGGTCATCCCGATACGATCGAGGCATCGCTGGCTGCGGCCTGCCGTGCGGCTGGCCACCCTTGCCTTGCAACAGGGCCGAGGGTCGAGGCCTACCGAGCCGCAGCTACTCCCGCGGTTAGCAGGGCCCGCGCGCCAAGACGACGCCTGAACGCTCACCTGCGCAACGTGGGGCGCCGCGCGGGGCGGCTTGGGCTTTCGACCAACTCGAGGTGGTCGGCTGCCGAGGCTGCGCCGCAGCTGATATAGGCCCGTGTTGGGTCGGGCACACTTTCCCTGACCTGACGGGGAGACCGGCGCGCAGCTATTCGGGCGAGACCGCTGGCTCTAGTGACCGGCCCTCGTCCTCCGTTCCTCCGTCCGTGAACGGTGATTGGGACCCTACGGCAGTGACCGGTGATGGGGGATCAGCAGACGTGCGACGAAGGACAGCGAGGAGCCCGATGAGGTCGTCTATCCACAGCAGGAGGGCGGCATGAGCGTGGTCGGGATCGACGTGGGGCGGAGCCAACATGTGGCGGCGGTATGCCGAGACCAGGCCCAGGAGGCCGAGCGGGGAGTACTGCGGGTGGCGTCGGGACGGGAAGGCTTCGACCAGCTCGACGCCTGGATGGCACGGCAGGGCGAGGTGGCGCTGGTGGTGATGGAGTCGAGTGGCCACTACTGGATGCCGCTGGCCAGCCATCTCTGGGCCCGGGGCCAGTCGGTGGCGGTCGTGAACCCGCTGCGGGCCAAGTACTTTGCCAAGAGCCGGCTGCAGCGGACCAAGAGCGACCCTGCCGACGCGCGCATGCTTGCAGTCCTGGGCATGAGCACGCAACCAACCCCCCGAGAACCGCTCGCCGGCGGTGAGCTGCGCGAGGCGTCTCGCTTCGTGATGACCTTGGTGCAGGAGCAGGCCAAGGTCTGTCAACGCCTCCAGCGCCTGATTGACCTCGGCTTCCCCGAGCTGGGGGATGTCTTCGAGGACCCCGGCTGTGCCAGTGCCCTGGCGGTACTGCGGGTGGCCCCCACGGCGGCGGCGGTACGACGCAAGCGAGCGGCCAGCCTGGCGGCAGCCAAAGCTCCCGGCGGACGGCGCAGCCTGGGAGCCAGGAAGGCGGCCGAGCTAAAGGCACTGGCGGAACGCTCCGTGGCGCCGCCGGAGTTGGAGGAACAGGTGGCCTTCGAGATCTCGGTCCTGATCGGGCAGTACGACCTGCTGGAGAGCCAGATCAAGGGGGCTGAGGCCCGCCTGGCGTCGCTGCTGGACGACGACGTGGCCCGACGGCTGCAGTCAATACCCGGGGTGGGACCTGCGACCGCAGCCACCCTGATGGCCGAAATTGGTGACATCTGGCGCTTCGACGACGTCGACCAGCTGCTCGCCTATGCCGGGGTACACCCTCGTGAGGCGAGTTCAGGGCAGAAGGGCAGTAACCCAGAGACCAGCTGGCACATGGCCAAGAGCGGCAACGCCCACCTCCGGACCGCGGTTTACCGCATGGCCCTGGTGGGCACCCAGCACAACCCCGTGATCGCGGTCGAAGATGAACGCCCTCGGGCACTGCATGAGCAAGTCGCTGAGCCTGGTCTGGGGAGTCTGGCGCAACGGCCAGCCCTTCGACCCCAGCTACCGGGCTTGACAAAACCCTATGGGACCTAGAGCCCGATGGCGTCCTTCAGGTTCTCGAAGAAACCCTTGCGGACCGAGTGGGGCTTGCCATCCGGGGGGCTGAGCTCCTTGAGCAGCTCCTTCTGGCGCTCGCTGAGCCGGGTGGGAATCACCACCCGCAGCCGCACCACCTGATCGCCCCGCCGCCCGGTGCGAGGGTCGGGAGCGCCCTTGCCGGCGATCCTCACCTGCTGGCCGTACTGGCTGCCGGGCTTGACCGTCATCGGCACCGGACCGTCCACGGTGGGGACCACGATCTCGTCGCCCAACGCCGCCTGGGAGACGGTGATCGGGCACTCGTAGACGATGGTCATCCCTCTCCTCTGCAGCTGCTCGTGCGGCCGCACCGTGATCAGGAGGTAGAGATCGCCGGCGGGGCCGCCCCGGGGGCCCGCGGCGCCCTCGGAGGGGACCCGGACCTGCATCTCGTTGTCGACTCCGGCGGGAATCTGGACCTCGATCGACTTGGTGGCGTCGACCAATCCCTGGCCGTGGCAGCCCGGGCAGCGTGACTCGATCACCTGGCCCTCTCCCTGGCAGCGCAGGCAGGCCTCCACCGTGACCATCTGGCCCAGCAGGGACTGGCGCACCCGCTGGACCTGGCCCTGGCCCCCACACTCGGTGCAGGGGACGGTGCTGGTTCCGGCCTTGGCACCCGAACCGCCGCAGTCCGGGCAGGGGCTGGGCTTGGTGACGTCGAAGGTCCTGGTCACCCCCCTGATCGCCTCCTCGAACTCGATGGTGACCTGGAGACGCAGGTCGCTGCCCCGTCGGGGGCCGGTGCGGCCGCGCTGGCCGGAGGCGCCGCCGGCGAAGAACATGTCGAAGAGGTCGAAGGCGGACTGGAAGTTGAAGCCGCCGGCTGAGCCCATGCTCTCCCCGGCGTGGCCGAAGGTGTCGTAGCGCTGCCGGCGCTCAGGATCGGAGAGCACCTGGTAGGCCTCGCCGATCTCCTTGAACTGATCCTCGGCCTGGTGGTTGCCGGGGTTGCGGTCCGGGTGATACTGCATCGCCAGCTGCCGGTAGGCGCGCTTGAGCTCGGCGGCACTGGCCTGGCGCCCGACCCCAAGCACCTCGTAGTAGTCGCGCTTGGTCTGGGGCATCGGCTAGTTGGGAGACGCCTCGGAGGAGTCGACCGCCGGGCCGGGCGACCGCGCCGAGCGGCTCCTGGAAGCCCTGTGGGGCACCGGGTCCGCGCTGCCCTCGGCCACGGTGACCTGAGCCGGGCGCACCACCCGGTCGTGGAGGGTGTACCCCGGCACCAGCTCGGCCACCACCGTGCCCGGCTCGACCTCACCGGCGGGCACAGTGAGGACCGCGTGGTGGAGCCGGGGGTCGAAGGGCTGCCCCTCGGCGGCGATCCGGAGCACCCCCTGTGAGGCGAGCCCCTCCTCGAGCTGCTTGACGGTCAGCCGCAGCCCCTCCGTCAGCCCGCTGGCTTCCTCGACGGGGATGTGGGCGACCGCCCGCTGGAGGTTGTCGAGGGCAGGCAGCAACGCCTCGAGCAGCGCCGCCGAGCCGTAGCGCACCAGCTCCGCGCTCTCCTGGCCCTTGCGGCGCCGGAAGTTCTCGAAGTCCGCCGCCAGCCGCTGGTAGCTGGCGGTCAGCTGGGTCAGCTCAGCCTCCAGCTCCGCCACCCGATCCGGCCCGGGCGAGCTGGCTTCGGGCTCGCCCCGCAAGCTGGGCTCGAGCTCTCCGGCGGGGGGCTTCGGCTCGCCGCTCACCTGGTCTCGCGGTCCGGCGCCAGACTCAAGCCAGCAACCTGGTCAGCGCATCCCCGGTGGCCTGGGAGACCAGCTGAAGCCGGGCGGCCACCTGCCCATAGCGGATCCGGGTCGGCCCAACCACCCCGATGGTCCCCCAGAGCTGGTCCCCGGCTCGGTAGCTGGTCAGCACCAGGCTGCACTCCTGCAGTTCCTCGAGGCTGTTCTCATGTCCGATCACCACCTGCATCCCCGCCTGAGGCACCAGCTTGCCCAGGACGTCGCTCAGAATCCGCTGGGCCTCCAAGACCTCCAGCACCGCCCGCAGTCGGGCGGGGTCCTCGAACTCGGGCTGGCGGACCAGGTTGCGCACGCCGTCGTGGATCACCAGGGAGGAGCGGGTCGCCAGCTGGCGGAGTCCCCTGACCACCTCCGTCCCCAGTGCCTGGAGGCCCTCGGGGAGCGCCGACACCAGCGGGGCCGCATCAACCTCGTCGGCCGACAGCCCACAGTACATCTGGTTGAGCCGGCCCGCCCAGTTGCTGAGGGTCGCCTGGTCCAGCAGGGGGTCGATCTCCACCATTCGCTGGTAGGCGGCGCTACCGGTCGCGATCTCCACCATCAGCGCCTGGCCCGGGCGGAGCAGCACCAGGTCGACATGGCGGAGCCGGTTGGAGGCATTGGCGGGACCGGTGACCACCGCAACGTTGTCGCTGAGCCGGCTGAGCATCGCCGCGGCCACCTCGAGCACCGCCTCGACGTCGTAGGGGGCAGCCTCGAATCCCTGGCGGACGTGGCGCCGCAGCTGCGGCTCCACCACCTCCTGCGGCAGCAGGAAGTCGACGAAGTAGCGGTAGCCACGATCGGTGGGGATCCGCCCGGCCGAGGCGTGGGGCTGAGCCAGGAAGCCATCGTCGACCAGCTCCGAGAGCTCGTTGCGAATGGTCGCCGAGCTCAGCTCCAGGAAGTACCTGGCGGCGAGCGCGTGCGACCCCACCGGGACCACGGTCTCGGTGTAGTCGGAGACGACCGCCCTCAGAATCCGCTGCTTGCGCTGGTCCAAGCCAGGTTCACTCCAGGTCTCGATTAGCACTCCAAGTTCACGAGTGCTAAGCCGAGTCTAGCACAGGCGTTCCCCCATCCCGAACGTGTCGCGACGCGCCGGGCCCGCTGTCTTGGCACGCTAACATCAGCCCATGGGCACACGGCTGTCCCCCAGCGAACCGCCGCCAGAGGTGCCCGCCCAGCACTCGCCCCAAGTCCTCAGGGTCGCCCAGGGCGCGGAGCGACAGAGCCTGGCCCGGCGGGCGGCGATCAGGGAGGTGGTCTTCGGGGTCCAGGACGGCTTGGTCACCAACCTCGGCCTCACCACCGGCGTCGCCAGCGCCACCGCGGGGGCAGCCGTCGCCCACACCACCATCCTGATCGCCGGGTTGCTGGGCGCGCTGGCCGGCATGATCTCGATGGGCACGGGCGCCTACCTGGCCACCACGGCCGCCCGGGACCTCAAGCACAGCGCCATCCACAAGGAGATCGGAGAGCTGGCCAGCAAGCCCGACGAGGAGCTCCAGGAGATGGCGGCGATGCTGGAGCACCGCGGGGTGCCCCACCGCGAGGCGCTGGAGATCTCCACGTCGATGGCCCGCTTTCCCCAGCTCTGGGAGGACACTCACATCGAGAAGGAGCTGGGGATCTCCAGCCAGCTCCAGGACACCCCGCTCCGGGACGGGCTGCTGATGGCCGGCACCTTCCTCCTGGGAGCCGCCCTGCCGGTCCTCCCCTACCTCTTCCTCACCGGCCTGCCGGCGGTGCTGGTGTCGCTGGCGCTGTCGGCGGTGGGGCTCGCCGCGGTGGGACTGGTGAAGGCCGCGGTGACCGGCCAGCGACTCTGGCTGGGGGGCGCCCAGGTCCTGCTGGTGGGAACGGGGGCTGCCCTGGGCGGCTACGTTCTGGGGGTGCTGCTGCCCCACGCCTTCGGGTTGAGGCTTCCAGCCGCCGGCTGACCTCCAGGTCAGCGCCCGGCCGCCACCGCTAGGGGGGCTGCCAGCTCCAGGGCCACGCTGTCGAGGACCTCCTCCCCCCTCAACGTCGCCACCGCCCTGCGCCCGGCCACGGTGAGCAGACCCAGCTCTGCCAACCGCTGGGCCCGGGCCAGCTGTGCCGAGCGGCGCAGCTCCACCCCCTCGCGCAGCCGCAGGCCACAGCTGAGCCGCTCCAGTTCGTGCTGCTCGGAACTCACCACCTCCTGGCCCCGTACCCCGCGCCCTCGGGCATCCACGCTCTCCATGTAGGTGGAGGCGTTGCGGTGGTTCCAGTAGCGAACCCCCACCCCCGCGGCCACCTCCAGGCCCAGGCGCCGGGCGGATCTGGAATCAACGAACCCGTGGGCCCCGCACCCGGCCGCCAGATAGTGCTGGCCCCGCCAGTAGACGAGGTTGTGGCGGGAGCTCCAGCCGGGGCGGGCGTAGTTGCTGACCTCGTACTGGTCCAGGCCGGCGTCCCCGAGGACCTCGCGGGCGCGCCGGTGCTGCTCCAGGAAGTCCTGCTCCGAGGGACCGGCCACCTTGCCCCGGGCGACCGATCTCGCCAGGGGCGTCGAGGGCTCCACCGTCAGCTCGTAGCAGGAGACATGCTGGGGCTGGTAGCTGAGGAGCTCGCTCAGCCCCCGCTCGAACTCCCGGGCGGTCTCCCCCGGGATCGCGTAGATGAGGTCGCAGCTCAGGTTCCCCAGCCCGGCGCGCCCCACGGCCCGGAGCGCTTCCTTCACGTCGGCGCGATCGTGGTTGCGCCCCAACCAACGCAGAGAGCGGTCGTTGAGGCTCTGCACGCCCAGGCTCAGGCGGTTGATCCCCAGTGCCATCCAGCTCCTCACCAACCCCTCGGTGAGGGCACGGGGATTGGCCTCGATGGTGACCTCAGCGGCCCGGGAGATCCCCAGCCGTTGGTCCACCGCCTCCAGAAGGCGACCCAGGAGCGCGGGCGCCAGCAGACTGGGCGTGCCTCCGCCCAGGTACACGGTGTCCATCCTCATGCCCGGGACCGCGGCGGAGCCGAGCCAGTCCAGCTCCCGCACCACCGACTCGACGTAGACGGAGTGGAGCTCCTCGCCTCCCACCCGGATCGCGAAGTCGCAGTAGGGGCAGCGCGACTCGCAGAAGGGGACGTGCAGGTACAGCGAGCTGACCGGCTCAGCGGTCAAGGGAGAGCACCGCCATGAAGGCCTCCTGGGGGATCTCGACGCTGCCCACCCGCTTCATCCGCTGCTTGCCCTCGCGCTGCTTCTCCAGGAGCTTGCGCTTGCGGGTGATGTCACCGCCGTAGCACTTGGCCAGGACATCCTTCCGCAAGGCCGGGATCGTCTCCCTGGCGATCACCTTGCCCCCCACGGCTGCCTGGATGGCCACCTCGAAGAGCTGACGGGGGATCACCTCCCGCAGCCGCTGAACCAGCCTTCGCCCCTGACTGCTGGCCTGATGGCGCTGGACGATGACCGAGAGGGCGTCCACCCTGTTCCCCCCCACCAGCAGGTCCAGCTTGACCAGATGCTCGGCCCGGTAGCCGGTCAGCTGGTAGTCCATCGACGCGTAGCCGCGGCTGCGCGACTTGAGCTGGTCGTAGAAGTCGTGGATGATCTCCGCCAGAGGCAGGTCGTAGGCGAGCAGGGCGCGCTCCCCGGGGGGTTGGTACTCGAGCTGGACGAACTCGCCCCGGCGCTCCTGGCAGAGCTCCATGATCCCCCCCAGGTGCTCCTTGGGAACCACGATCTCCAGCTTGACCCGGGGCTCCTCGATGGACTCCACCAGGCCGGGGTCGGGGAGCTGGTCGGGGTTCTCCAGCTCCAGGGTCGTTCCGTCGCGCAGGCGCACCCGGTAGGCGACCGAGGGCGCGGTGGTGATCAAGTTGAGCTGGAACTCGCGCTCCAGCCGCTCCTGGACGATCTCCATGTGGAGGAGCCCGAGGAAGCCGCAGCGGAATCCGAAGCCGAGCGCCGCCGAGGTCTCGGGCTCGAAGGTGAGGGCAGCGTCGTTGAGCTGGAGCCGGTCCAGCGCCTCCTTGAAGGCCTGGTAGTCGTCGCTGTCCACCGGGAAGAGACCAGCCCAGACCATCGGGCTCATCTGCCGGTAGCCCGGCAGCGGCTCTGTGGCCGGGCGGGCGACCTCGGTGATGGTGTCGCCCATCTTGCTGTCGCGGACGTCGCGGATGGAGGCGATGAGGTAGCCCACCTCGCCGGCGGTCAGCTCTTCGACCGCGACCATCGCGGGCCGGAAGATCCCCACCTCGTCGACGGTGAAGGTGCCCTGGGTGGCCATCATCCGGATCTGGGTCCCCACCCGAAGCCGACCGTCCTTGACCCGGACGTAGACCACCACCCCCCGGTAGGAGTCGTACTTGCAGTCGAAGACCAGCGCCCGCAGCGGCGCCTGGGGATCTCCCTGAGGCGGCGGCAGGTCGGTGACGATCGCCTCCAGAACCTGCTCCACCCCCTCCCCGGTGCGCGCGCTGGCCAGGATCGAGTGCTCGGCGGCGATCCCGATCACCCGCTCGATCTCCTCACGGACCAGGCCGGGCTGGGCCTGGGGCAGGTCGATCTTGTTCACCACCGGCACGATCTCCAGCCCCAGCTCCAGCGCCTGGTAGACGTTGGCCAGGGTCTGAGCCTCGATCCCCTGGGTGGCATCGACCACCAGGAGGGCCCCCTCGCAGGCGGCCAGGGCCCGGGAGACCTCGTAGGCGAAGTCGACATGACCAGGGGTGTCGATCAGGTTGAACTCGTAGTCGCGGCCGTCCCGGGCGCGGTAGCTCATCCGCACCGCCTGGGCCTTGATGGTGATCCCGCGCTCGCGCTCCAGGTCCATGGTGTCGAGCATCTGCTCGGTGAGCTCCCGGGCGCTGACCGACCCGGTCAGCTCGAGCAGCCGATCGGCCAGGGTCGACTTGCCGTGGTCGATGTGGGCGATGATCGAGAAGTTGCGGATGCGCTCGGTGGGCTGAGTGGCCATCTCCCTGGCGATTATCCGGTCCGGCGACAGCTCCGCTCGGCAGCGCTTCCCGCGCCTCGGTCTCGGGCCCACGGTCCCGGGGCCAAGCCGGCCCCACCCAGCTGCTCCAGCCCCTCCTCGGTCGCGGGGCCAACCGGGCTGCTAACGTGCGCGCGGGAGGCGGAGGAGGGAGGTGGAGACGATGCCGGAGTGGCAGCACCAGGTCCAGGTCGCGCGCGGGCATCTCTCGACAGGGCCGGTGAGTGCCCGGGCCATTCAGGAAACCCTCAGCCGGGAGGAGGCCGGGGACTGGGAGCTCGCCACCACGGTCCCGGTGACCCAGCTCGGCTTCACCAGCGCCGTGTGGCTGTTGTTCCGGCGGCCGGTGTGACCCTCGGGCCCTGGTGCCGAAGGCAGCCCTCCGGCAGGCCTCTCCAGGGCAGCTGAGCCTTGTCCGAGCCCCCGGGCACCCCCGCTCCCGGCGCGGTCCGAGTGCGCCCGGCCCGAACCATGGGCGAGCTCGCGGCGGTGAGCCGGTTGCAGGCCGAGATCTGGGGCTCCAACCGGGTGGCGGCACCCGCCAGCATCCTTCGGGCCATCACCGACGCGGGCGGCTTGGCCCTGCTGGCCTGGTCCGGCGCTCGGCCGGTGGGCTTCACCTACGGCTTCACCGGGCGCACCCCCGAGGGCGCCTTGTACCACCGCTCCCACTCCGCCGGGGTGCTTCCCGCGTTCCGCGACCTCGGCGTGGGCCAAACGCTCAAGCTGGCCCAGAGGCGGGCGGTGCTGGCCTCCGGGCTGGACCGGATCGTCTGGACCTTCGACCCCACCCAGATCCGCAACGCCCATTTCAACCTGCGCCGCCTGGGAGCCACCGCCCGGGGCTTCCGCCGCAACTACTACGGCGACCGTGACGACGCCCTCAACCGCAGCGGCCCCACCGACCGGCTCTTCGTCGAGTGGCTGCTGACGGCGCCCCAGCTGGCGGAGCTGGCAAGGCTGCGCCGATCGCAGCCCAGAGGGTGGGTCCGGGTGCCGGATGGGCTGCCGGCCGAGCCCGGCGGGGAGCAGGGGGTGGCCCGGCGGCTCCAGGCACGGCTGCGGCGCGACCTCGAGCGAGAGCTGGCGAGCGGGCTTCAGATCATCGACTTCGACGCCGAATCCAGGAGCTACCGGCTCGCCGAGCTCCCCTCCTGGTTCCCCATCCCCGCCGAGGGCAGGGGCCCATCCTCCCCGCCGGCCAGTCGCCGCTCACGGAGTTCGGCTTCGGCATCGGAGAGCCGCCCGAGCACCTCCATCTCGCCACCGTAGGTCAGGTCCGGTAGGCCTGAGAGCCGCTCCCGCAACGAGCGGTACTTGACCAGCCAGCTCCCGGCCTCGGCGACCAGCCGGTCGCGCCGGGCCGGGTAGGAGACCCCGCCCAGCGCCCGGCGCAGGGCCAGCTCCTCGGGGTCGGTGGGGCCGCCCCAGGGCCCCTCGAACCGGGGCGCGAGGATCCCCACCTCGATCCGGGGCCGGCCGGGGGTACCCAGGGCGGCCCTGAGGAGCATCTCCTCGGGGCTCATCGGGACGCCCCGGGCAACCCACAGCTCCTCGGCCGTCGGGGGCACGGAGGGGGGAAACCGACCGTGGCCGAGGTCCCACTGGAGTGGGAGGACGGTCCCCGAACCACGACCGGCACAGTCACGCTAGCAGCCTCCCGGGCCCGGCACTCCGGGCGCGACCCCACCGTAACCGTGCCCTCAGTCACCCGCGACACAGCATGCCTGGCTCAGGCCCCAGCCAGCGCCCGACGAGTCGACTCAGCGACGTCGTGGGGGCGCTGGCCGGGGGAGGTCCGCACCCGGTGGGCCAGCACCATGGGCGCCACCGCCGCCACCTCGGCGAGACCCGCCTGCCGCCGGTCCTCCAGCGCGGCGAGCGCCTGAGCGGCCTTGCGCGCGACCAGGTCGGCGCGGTGGCCGTCCACCTCCAGCATGATCGCCAGCCGGGCGATCGCCTCCAGCACCGGTTGCGAGACCTGAACCTCGGGCAGCAGGGCGATGGCACGCCGGATCCGCTCCCGCTCCGTCTCCTCCTGGTCCGCCCATTCGGCGGCAAACAGCTCTGGCTCCGCCTCGAACCGCTCGCGGCGTTGGACGATCTCCACCCGTTCCGCGATGTCCTGGATCCCGGCCACGTCGACGCAGAGGCCGAAGCGGTCGAGCAGTTGCGGACGGAGGTCTCCCTCCTCGGGGTTCATGGTCCCCACCAGGATGAATCGGGAGGGATGCCACACCGAGATCCCCTCCCGCTCAACCACGTTGACCCCCATGGCCGCGGCATCCAGGAGCACGTCCACGATGTGATCGTCGAGGAGGTTGACCTCGTCCACATAGAGGATCTGCCGGTTGGCGTCGGCCAGGACCCCGGGCTCGAAACGGCGCTGCCCGGAGTGGATGGCGGCCTCGAGGTCGATCGACCCGACCACCCGGTCCTCCGAGGCGTTGATGGGCAGCTCGACAACCCGCATCTGGCGCCGAGCCACTTGGGGGCTCTCCCCGGAGGCACGGCGGGCCCGGCAGTCGGCGCAGATCGAGTCGCCGTCGGGGGCGCACCCGAAGCGGCAGCCGACCACCATCTCGAGTTCGGGGAGGAGCCGGGCGAGCGCCCGGACCGCGGTCGACTTGGCGGTTCCCTTCTCCCCTCTGATCAGGACCCCGCCGATCGCCGGGTTGACCGCGTTCAGCTCCAGAGCCAGGCGCATCTGTCCCTGGCCCACCAGGGCGGTGAAGGGGTAGACGGTGCGGAGATCGCCCATGGGCCGATTGTCGCAGAGGGCGCCAGAACCGCCGCCTCAGCCTGGCTGGCGAAGGGCCTCGGCAACCGGGCGCAGGATCGCCCCCTCCGAGAGGTCGAAAAGCCCGAAGTAGGCGCCCCCCATCCGCTCGGCCAGGTCCACGCAGGCGTTGAAGGTGTAGCCGGCGAACCGGGGCGACCCGGAGCGTTGGAGGCCGGGAGCCGCCTGGACGTGGAAGCGGTCCTGAGACGAGTCGATCACCACAGAGCGCACCCCTGCCCGCTTCACCTGCTCGGCCAGCCGCTGAGCCTCCAGCAACGGCTCCTCTCCGCCGAAGCTGATATTGCCGCGACCGTCACTGATCAGCACCAGCAGGGGCAGCACCTCCGGGTCCCGCAGCCGCTCGGTCCTGACCAGGTCCAGCGCGGTCGTCAAGCCATGGGTCAGTGGGGTGGTACCCCCCACCGCGATCCGGGCTAGCTGGCGCTCGGCCAGGTCCACGCTGGCGGTGGGGCGCAGCACCACCCGGGCGCTCCGGCCTGAGAAGGCGACCAGGGCCACCCGATCCCGGCGCACATAGGCATCCTTGAGCAGGGCCAGGATGGCGCTCCGGGTGGCGGCCATGCGCCGCTCGGCGTCCATGCTCGCCGAGGCGTCAACGGCGAAGACTATGAGGTTGCCGATCCGGCGCTGACGCACCTTCTGGCGCAGGTCTCTCGGCTCGAGCCGCAGCGCCGACCCCTCCCCATCCGAGCTGGCCCGCCGGGAGACCTGGTGGGGCGCGGCGGCGCGAAGGGTGGCGTCCAGAGCCAGGTCGGTAGGGCGGTCCACCTCCCGCGCCCCGACGTAGCGACCGCGGCGATCCCGCGAGCTGGTCTGGCTGCGCCGGCCGCTGCCCCACCGCCGCAGCCGCTCCCGGGGCAACCGCAGCCCGCCGGCGGTGAAGGCCTCCTCCACCTCCACCGGCTCGGTCGCCGCCGGTCCCAGGCGAAACTCGGAGCGGCCGGCCGCGGCGGTGGCGGCCTCGCCCTCACCGGCCGGCGGCCCCTCCCCCCCACTCTCGGCGCCGGCGCCGTCGGAGGCTGGGGAATCCGGGGGGCGGTTGGGGTCGGGCACGCCGACCTCGACGGGTACGGTGGGCAGATCGGCGACCTCATGGATCCCCACCGGGCCCGCCCGGAGGCCGCCACCCCCAGAGCGGCGGCGATGGACCAGGGCCAGCTCAGCCACATCGGCCAGGTCCTGCAGGGTCACCACCAGCCGGTCCCGGCCGGGGTCGGCCAGATCGGCGGCGAGCAGAGCCCGCCGCGCCCGCGCCGCCTGCACCAGGACGATGTCGGCACGGTGCCCCATCACCTCCTGATCCACGCTGAGGGCCGCTGCCGTCCAGACCACGACGGCGGGCGTTCGCACCCCATCCAGCAGGTCGTGGGCCCGTCGCAGCCGCCGCGCCAGGCGGCGGTCATCCTCGCCGGGGCCGGGACCGGCCCCCTCCTGGCGCATGATCGCGACCCGGTCCTCGAGCCTCGAGAGCCCGGCCACGTCGACGCAGAGACCGAAGCGGTCGAGCAGCTGGGGTCGGAGCTCGCCCTCGTCGGGGTTCATGGTCCCGACCAGGAGGAAGCGCGCCGGGTGGGTGATGGAGATCTCCTCGCGCTCGACCACGTTGACGCCCATGGCGGCGGCGTCCAGGAGCACGTCGACCAGGTGGTGCTCGAGCAGGTTCACCTCGTCCACGTAGAGGAGCTGGCGGTTGGCCTCGGCCAGAACTCCCGGCTGGAAGGCCCGACGACCCTGGCTTAGCGCTCGCTCCAAGTCGATCGAACCGACCACCCGATCCTCGGAGGCACCGAGGGGCAGCTCCACCACCCGGGTGGGCCGGACCGCAATCGGCAGTCGCTCCCCCAGGGCCAGCCGGGCTCGGCATCCCTCGCACTGCTCAGCACCCCGGGGCGAGCAGCCGTAGGGGCAGTCCAGCACCCGTTCCTGCCTGGGCAGGATCCCGGCCAGCGCCCGCACCAGGGTCGACTTGGCGGTCCCCCGCTCGCCCCGGATCAGGACGCCGCCCAGCTTGGGGTCGACCACGGCCAGAAGCAGGGCCAACTTCATCCGCTCCTGGCCAACCACCCCGGTGAATGAGGGGCCGCGCCAGCCGGGACCGGCACGGTGCTGAACGCTCAGGGCTGGCGCTCCCGACCGGCCATCCTCCACCCGCCTGGGGTGGGGCGCGGTGCGGGCTCCTCGGCCAGGCGTCCCCGGACTGCCGTTCACTTGGGTCCCCGAGTCGCCTTTACGGCATCCACCACCCGGTATCGTAGAAGTGATCGTTCCGCGGCCATCTCCTCAGAGCCTACGGAGGGAGGATCCCGACCATGTTCCCTGCCGGCCAGCTGGGCCTCATCGGAGGTACCGGGCCCCTCGGTCGCGGCCTGGCCCTGCGGCTCGCCGGGGCCGGCCGGCCCGTGCTGGTGGGCTCCCGAGACGCGTCTCGGGCGGCGGCGATCGCCGGCGAGCTGGCGGCGGAGCTCGCTGGAGAGCCGCGCCTGACCGGAGCCACCAACCGAGAGGTCGCGGAGCGAGCGGAGCTGGTGCTGGTCACCCTTCCCTACCCGGCGACCCGGGAGACGGTGCTCCCGCTGGTGCCGCAGCTGGCTGGCAAGGTGGTTGTCTCCACCGCCGTGCCGCTGCAGTTCCGCGGCGGGGTTCCCTTCCCGGCCCCGGTCCCAGCCGGATCCGCCGCGCTGGAGCTGGCCAGCTGCTGTCCCGATTCCCGGGTGGTGGGCGCCTTCCACACCGTCAGCGCTCCCTCACTGGCCCGCCTGCAGACCCCGCTCGATGAGGACACCCTGATCACCGGAGACGACCCCGCGGCCAAGGCGGCGGTCGTCGAGCTCGTCCTGCTGGTGCCCGGACTCCGGCCGGTGGACGCCGGCGGCCTGGTCAGTTCGGGGCTCACCGAGTCCCTGACGGCGCTGCTGCTCCGGCTCAACCGCATCCACCACGCCCATTCCGGGGTCCGCCTCACCGGCCTCTGAGGGTTCGCTGCCCGAGCAGCCGGGGCGGGAGGCCGGGCCAGGAAGGTCCGTCGCCGTTCGTCAACAGGGGACATCAGGAACGTCCGGCTGTCGGCGACCGCCGGTCATGCCGGCGGAGGAGGGGGAGCGCAGAGCCCGCTAGGCCCTGGCCCACTCCCTCGACCCGCCCACCCCGGTCAGATGTGGATCGCCATCCCCTCGGCCGCCAGAGCGGCCTCCTTCAGGCTCTCGCTGAGGGTCGGGTGGGCGTGGACCAGAGCCTCGAACTGCTCCGCCCTGACCCCGGCCCAGGCCGCCATCACCATCTCCGGGAGGAGCTCGGTGACCTCGGCGCCGATGGCGTGGGTGCCCAGCAGCCGCCCCGTTTCCGCGTCGAACACAGTCTTGACGAAGCCCACCGTGTCACCCATGGCGATCGCCTTGCCACTGGCGCTGAAGGGGAACTTGCCGACCCGCACCTGCAAGCCCCGCTCCCTGGCCTGGGCCTCGGTGAGTCCGGCAGAGGCCACCTGAGGCTGGCAGTAGGTGCAGCGGGGCACCTGGACCGGGTCCAGGGGGGCCACCTCCCGCCCCGCCGCGGTCTCCACCGCGATCACACCCTCGGCGCTGGCGGCATGGGCAAGAAGGGGTGCGCCGGTGACGTCGCCGATCGCGAAGACCCCGGGGATGCTGGTGCGCATGTGGTCATCCACCTTGATGAAGCCCTGCTCCACCACCACTCCCAACTCCTCCAACCCCAGATCCTCGACATTGGCGCGGACCCCGGTGGCGGTGAGCACCATCTCCGCCTCCACCACCTCGCCCCCCTCCAGATGGAGCCGCCACCCCTCCCCGCCTCGCTCAGCGCGCTGGATCAGACGGCCGGTCTCGACCCCGATGCCCTGGCGAGTGAACTGCCTGGTCAGCTCCTTCGAAATGTCCTCATCCTCCTGGGGCAGGAGCCGGGAGAGCGCCTCGATCACGGTGACCTGGACCCCGTACGAAGCGTAGATGTAGGCGAACTCGGCTCCGATCGCGCCTCCCCCCACGATGGCGCAACTCTTGGGCAGCTGGCGCAGCTCCAGCGCCTCCCGGTAGGTGAAGACTGAACGCCCGTCCGGCTCCAGCCCGGGCAGGGTCTGGGGTCGGGCCCCGGTGGCGATCACCAGCTGGGAGGCCGCCACGGTCTGTCCGGAGGGCGAAACCTGGAGGGTCTGCTCGGAGGTCAGGCGGGCTCGGCCCCGGACCACCTCGACCCCGTTCTTGCGCATCAGGAACGCGACCCCTTGGACCAGCTTCCCCACCACCTGGCGACTGCGAGTGATGGCGGCGTCGAAGTCGGCCACCACCTCGCCCCGGCTGATGCCAAAGGCGTCGGAGTCTCGGATCAGACGGAGCACCTCGGCGTTGCGCAGCAGGGCCTTGGAGGGAATGCAGCCCCAGTTGAGGCAGATCCCGCCCAGCGTCTCGGACTCCTCCACCACCGTGACCGCCATACCCAGCTGAGCGGCTCGGATCGCGGCCACATAGCCGCCGGGACCCGAGCCCACGATTGCGAGGTCGTTCATCGCTCCTCCTTGGTGATCCGGTCGACCCGGACGTCCTCGGTCAAATCAGACACGCGGCGGGATGCTCCAGGCACCAGCGCAGGTAGGCGAGCGCCTCGGCCGCCGCGGCCCCGTCGATGACCCGGTGATCTATGGACAGCGTCAGCGCCAATTGGTGCCCGGGCACCAACTGCCCGTTCGACAGCACCGGCACCTCCCTCACCTCGCCCACGGCCAGAGCGCTGCCCTGCCCGGGAGGGATGATCGCCGCAAACTGGCTGACCCCGAACATCCCCAGGTTGGTGATCAGGGCGTGTCCGCCCGAGAGCTCCTCGGGACGGAGCCGGCTGCTCCTGGCCCGGGCCACCAGGTCGTGCGCTCGGCGGGCCAGCTCGGCCAGGGGCAGCACCTCGCAGCGCCTGAGCACCGGAGCCAACAGCCCGTCGGGGAGCGCCACCGCCAGGGCGATGTTGCTCTGGGAGTAGCGGCGCAGGCCGTCGCCCGCCCAGGCGGCGTTGAGGTTGGGATGACGCTGCAGGGTCAGCGCCAGCGCCCGGATGATGAAGTCAGTCACCGAGAAGCGGGGAAGCGCAGCGTCCCCCAGCTGGTTGAGCTCCGCCCGGAGCTCGAGCAGGCTCCCCATCGCCGCCTCGGTGGTGAGGTAGAAGTGGGGGATCGAGGTCTTGGCCTCCACCATCCGCCGCCCGATCGTCTCGCGCATCCGCGACAGGGTCACCCGCTCAGAGGGGTCCCCAGGATCGATCGTCCCGCCGAACTCCCCGGACAGGGCGGCGAGGGCGACGCCAACTCCGCCAGCGGAGGCCGTCTCCACGTCCTCTGCCTTGATCCGCCCTCCGGGCCCGGTGGCCAAGATGCCCTGAAGGCTGATCCCCAGCTCCCGGGCCCGGCGTCTTGCCAGCGGGCTGGCCTTGATGCGGGAGCCGGCGGCGGTGCCCCGCGGCAGGGATGGCTCCGGCACGGTGTCGGCGGGCGCCTGGGCCCACTCGGGCGCGGGCGCCGGCTCGGCGCGCGGGCCGGATGAGTCTGGACTCAGCGCCGCCGGGGCGCCCTGGACGGGCGCCCCGGCCGGTGGCCGCCGAGCAGACGCCGCCTGCCCTCGGGAAGACTCGCCGCCGTCCGCCGGCCCCGCTTCCCGGTCCCGGGACGGCGCTGAAACGGGCTCCGGCGAGTCCACCAGCTCCTCGGCGACGTCGGCGATGATGGCGATCGCCTGCCCCACTGGAACCCTGGATCCGGGTTGGACCAGGATCTGGCGCAGCACCCCGCTGGCGTAGGCCTCGATGTCGATGTCGGCCTTGTCGGTGGCAATGGAGGCGATCAGGTCGCCCCGGGCCACCGCTGCTCCCTCCTCGACCAGCCAGCGGTTGATCGAGCCCTCAGTCATGTCGTACCCCATCTGGGGCATCGTCACCCGATAGGCCATCAGCTCAGTCGCCGGACAGCTTCCACCACGTCGTCGCTGGTGGGGATCAGCGCTCTCTCCAACGGGCGCGAGTAGGGCATCGGGACATCAGGACTGGCCACCCGCTGAATCGGGCCGTCCAGATCGTCGAAGCAACGGTCGGAGATCTCGCTGAGGAGATCCGCACCGAAGCCACCGGTGCGCCAGTCCTCCCCGCACAGGACCAGCTGATGGGTCCGTCGCACCGAGTCGACCACGGTCGGATAGTCCACCGGGCGCAGGGTGCGCAGATCGATCACCTCGCAGGAGATACCGTCCTCGCGCTCCAGCACCTCGGCCGCCTGGACCGCCTGGAGCAGCATCCGCGAGTAGCCCACCAGGGTCACGTCCTGCCCCTTATGAACCACCTGGGCCCGCCCGATGGGGACCTCGTCCGAGCCAGCCTCGGAGGGCTCGGGGACCTCCCCCTTGGTGCTGTAGAGCAGGCTGTGCTCGATGAAGATGACCGGGTCGGGGTCGCGGATCGAGGCCAGCAGCAGGCCTCGGGCATCTGCGGGGGTGGCCGGCATGACCACCTTGAGCCCGGGGACGGAGGCGAACCAGCCCTCGAAGGTCTGGGAGTGGGTTGGCCCTAGCTGACCGAATCCGGAGACGGTGCGGACCACCAGGGGCACCGACCACTGGCCCCCGAACATGTAGTGGAGCTTGGCGGCACCATTGACGATCTGGTCGAGCGCGAGCAGGGCGAAGTTGATGGTCATGAGCTCCACCACCGGTCGCAGACCGCCCATCGCCGCGCCCATGGCGAAGCCGACCATCCCGGCTTCAGCTATGGGGGTCTCGACCACCCGCTTGGGGCCGAACTCGTCGATCAGCCCCTTGGTCACCGCGTAGGAGCCACCGTAGCTGGTGATGCTCTCGCCCATCAGGATCACCCGCTCGTCGCGGAGCATCTCGTCCCGAAGGGCGCTGCGGACAGCCTCGCGGTAGCTGACCAGGGCCACGCTCAGCTGTCCTCCCCGCCGGCCGGGGGCGCCGCCCCGGTCGCGGCCCCGGCTGTGCCCGGGTTCGAGGCAGGGGCTTCGGCCTCAGGGTCGATCGGCTTGGCGTAGATCCAGCGGCCGACCTCGGCGGGGTCGGGCCACGGTGACCGCTCGGCGAAGGCGACCGCATCCAGCATCTGCCCCTCCACCTCCTGGCCGATCTGGGCCAGCTCCTGGGAGCTGCAGAGCTCGCTCTCGACGCAGAAGTCGCCGAATCGCGGAATCGGATCTCGGACCCGCCAGCTCTGCACCTCGGCCTTGTCCCGGTAGAGCTCGGGGTCGGCCATCGAGTGGCCCCGGAGGCGATAGGTCAGGGCCTCAACGAAGTAGGGGCCCTGGCCGGCGCGGCAGTGGTCGGCCGCCTGCTGGACCGCCGCGTACACCGAGAGCACGTCCATGCCGTCGCACTGGATGGCGGGCATGGTCCCCTCCGCCTTGGCCGTCATCTCGGCGACCGGCGACGCCTCGGCCAGGCTGGCCCCCATGCCATAGAGGTTGTTCTCGCAGATGAAGATGACCGGGAGGTTCCAGAGCGCCGCCATGTGCAACCCCTCGTGGAAGATCCCGTTACCGGTGGCCCCGTCGCCGAAGAAGTCGAGGACGATCTCCTCGCGCTGGCGGTACTGCATGGCGAAGGCCATCCCGGTCCCGACCGGGATGTGGGAACCAACGATGGCGTACCCACCCCAGAAGTTCTTCGAGGCGTCGGCCAGGTGCATGGAGCCGCCCCTCCCATGGCAGAGCCCGTCCTCGCGCCCAAAGAGCTCCGCCATGCAGGCCCTGGGATCGCAGCCCCGGGCCAGGGCGTAACCGTGGTCCCGGTAGTGGCCGATCACGTGGTCGCTGTCTCGCGCCGCGTTGATGGCTCCCACCGCCACCGCCTCCTCGCCGATGTAGAGGTGGAGGAACCCGCCCACCTTGGCCTGGGCGTAGGCCTCCGCGGCATGTTCCTCGAAACGCCGGATCTCCACCATCTGGCGGTACATGTGCAGGCACTGCGCCGGCGTCAGGCCGAGCGGGAGCGCAGCTCCCTTGGCCCGCTTGGGGCCCCGCGGGTGCCGGGTGTGTGAGATTCCCTCGATGCCTGCCATGAGGTCAGTTTAGGAGATGTTGGTCAGCACCAGTCCTGGCGGGCGACGGTCGCTCCCCCCAGGGTCGCCCGGGGGGAATGGGGAGGACGAAGTGGGCCCCGGGAGAGCTCGATCCGACCGTGAAACAACGGTTGGATTATTCAAGAAATCGGGGTATACTCGACCCAGCGCTCGAGGTCGTAGGAGCGCTGCCAGGTGGCGGGGAGCACCGGGTAATTGGGTCGCGTCCACCACCGTTGGAGAGAGCGGGGGTCCTGACTTGGGGATCCCACCGACAACCAGCTCAGAGCACTGTGCTCCAAGGAATGAACACCTCATGATGACATCGGAGAGAGACAACCACTTCCACGCCACCCGGCGCGAGATCCTGCGCCGGCAGCGCGAAGGCTTTTCCAGGACCCGGATCCTGCGCCGCTACCGCTCCCACCTGGAGCACCTCGACCGGGTCCTAGCCGACCTCGAGGATGCCCGGATCCGCGAGCGACGGGTGGTACCACCCCAGATCACCGAGCAGCTCCGCCAGGCCGAGGTGGCTCAGGAGGATCCCGACCTGGCCCTGGTGGTGTCCACCAGCCGGCCCAGCATCGACCGGGTCCAGGACGCGGTCTTTGACGCCCAGGGTCGGATCATGGTCGAGGTCAGCCGACTGCTCGGCCGGCCCGACTGGGTGAGCATCGAGGCTGAGGAGGGAGAAGCGCTCGAGCTGGAGGCCGCCCGCTACTGATCGGACGGGTCCGGCACCGGCACCGGCCCGCTGTCTGAGGCGCCCTGGCCAAAGGAGCGGGCCAGCTCTACCACGAGCGCCTGGTCGCGCAGCGCCCGCCGACTTCGGGAGGTCGGCTGTTTCCGGGCCTGGATCGGAGCGTGAGCCCGATCTGCCAGCCGCTCAGCCTCCCGGGCCTGCCTCACCTGGCTGAGCCGCTCCCACTCCGCCACCGCCGCCTCGGCCAGCGCCGCCCGGTCCCCTCCGCTCCCGGCCTCAGCCATCTCATCCAGCTTCTGCTGGAGCCGAGCCATCCGGGCCGCCGGGAGCTGCGCCTTGGCGGCCAACAGCCCCGCCTCCAGCTGGCCCTCCGCGCGCCGGTGCTGCCGGAGTTCGGATTCCTGGTGCACCTCGGCGGTCCGGGCTTCGCGGAGGGCGGCCTGGGCCTGCGCCAGCAGATCCTGGTACCGCCCGGCCAGGCCATCGTGGGCTCCTTCGGCAGCAGCCTCCGCCAGGAGCTGGGCCTCCTGAGTCAGACGCTCCACCGCCGCCTCCCCACCGAGCTGGCGCAGCTGGGGGAAGATGAACATCCGGCACTTGCGGTCGACCTCGACGAAGGCCTGACGGGCCTCCGCTGGCAGCTCAGAGTGCTCCGGGGCCGCCAGTGAGGTCGGGGCCGACAAGTGGGAGGGGGGATCCGGCTCGATCAAGCCTCAGCCGACCTCCCTACCCGGCCTCGGCCCATCCGCTCCAGGAGGCAGCCCACTCCCGCCCGGGCACCGCCCGGGGCTCGGAACACCGCCGTACCGGCCACGAGCACAGTCGCCCCGGCCGCGATACAGGCGGCCGCATTCTCCTGGTCCACCCCTCCGTCCACCTCGATGTCGCAGCTCAGGTCCCGCTCCTCCAAGAGCCGTCGAAGCCCCCTCACCCTGGCGAACGCCGAACTGAGGAGGGTCTGGCCGCCGAAGCCCGGGTCGACGCTCATGACCAGGGCCAAGCTGATATCCGGCAGGATATCTACCAGGAAGTCCACCGGCGTCGCGGGATTGATCCCGACCCCCGGGCTGGCTCCCTCTCGGCGGACCAGTTCCACGGTGCGGTGGAGCTGGGGGCAGGCCTCGAAGTGAACCGTGATCAGGTCGGCGCCGGCGTGGGCGAAGGCGGGGATGATCCCATCGGGGCGGTCCACCATGAGGTGGGCCTCCAGGAAGAGCCGGCTGGAGCGACGGCAGGCAGCGACCACCTCTGGCCCCATGCCCAGGCTGGGGACGAAATGGTTGTCCATCACGTCGAGGTGGAGCCGGTCCGCACCGGCCTCCTCACAGGCCGCGATCTCCTCGGCCAGGTGACCGAAATCCGCGGCCAGGATGGACGGGGCGAGCAGGGTCACCTGGGTTGCTCCCGGAGCAGCGCCGCCGCCGCAAGATCACACCAGACCTCGCACGGGCTCACGTTGCGGGCCACCAGCTGGGCGGGCCACCGGACCGGGTCGTACGGTCCCTCGAGCACCTGGGCCAGGGCCTCTGCCTTGGCCTGGCCGTCCACCAGGAAGTGGGTCCGCCCAGCCCCTCGCAACGTCAGAGGGCCCAGGCTGAGCCGGCGCTGTCCGGCCGGGTTCTGGCTCGCCAGCGCCACCGCCTCCTCAGGATAGCTGGGGCCCGGGAACAGGGACGCGGTGTGGCCATCGGAGCCCATGCCCAGGGTGAGGACATCCAACCGGGGCCGGCCGTCCAGGAGCGGCACCGCTGCCAGGAAGCGGGCCTGGAAGCGCTGGCTGATCATCTCGGGGCCCAGCCCCGGCTCGACCTCCCACCCGAGGACCACCGGCCGATCGCCCTGGACTCGGTCCACCAGCGCACGCCGCAGGAGACCCTCGTTGGACTCGGGGTCGGTGACCCCGACCAGCCGCTCGTCCGCGGGCACCATCACCGTTCGGGCCCACTCCACCCCGGTCTCACCGGCCAGCAACTCCAGGGTCCGGAAGGGGGTCCTGCCCCCGGGCAGCGCCACCACGCACCCGCCCCTGGCCGAGATCGCCTCCCGGATCTCCTGGGCCAGAATCCGGGCCGCGTAGCGAGCCAGCGACTCGGGGTCTGGGAACGCCCGGATCCGGGGCCGCTCACCGCCCGCGCTCATGGCCATCCCGGCAGCTCGCCCTCAGTCACGCTTGACGGCGTGCCCGCCGAACTGGTTGCGCAGGGCCGCCACGTACTTGGCGGCGAAGGAATCGGTCTGCCGCGAGCGGATCCGCATCATCAGCGAGAGCGCCAGGACCGGTGTGGGCACGTTCTGCTGCAATGCCTCCAGGAGCGTCCAGCGTCCCTCCCCGGTGTCGTCCACGTATCCCCTGATCCGCTCCAGGTCGGGGTCGTCCGCGAGGGCCAGCTCGGTGAGCTCCAGCAGCCAGGAGCGGATCACGCTGCCCTGGTCCCAGAGGTGGGCGATGGCGCCCAAGTCGAGGTCGAACTCCGAGGTCTCCAGAACCTCGAAGCCCTCGGCGTAGGCCTGGAGCATCCCGTACTCGATCCCGTTGTGAACCATCTTGACGTAGTGGCCGGCGCCGGCGGGCCCCACCCGGAGGTAGCCGTCGGGCGGGGCCAGGGTCTCGAGGACGGGGGCCACATGGTCGAAGGCGTCCTGGTCGCCCCCGACCATGAGGCAGTAGCCGACCTTGAGCCCCCACACCCCGCCCGAGGTCCCGGCATCCAGGAAGCTCACCCCCTCCTGGGCGCAGCGCAGCGCCCGACGCTGGGAGTCGACGTAGTGGGAATTGCCCCCGTCCACGACGATGTCGCCGCGCTCCAGAAGGGGAAGCAGGGCGTCCAGGGAAGAATCCACCGGGCCCCCTGAGGGGACCATCAGCCAGACCACGCGGCGCGGGCTCAACTTTCTGACCAGGTCGGCAAGGGAGCTGGCCGCGGTCGCGCCGCCCTCGGCGACCCTGGCGGTCAGATCCTGGTCCCGGTCGAAGGCCACCACCTGGTGGCCGCCGCGGAGCAGCCGCTCCACCATGTTTGCACCCATCTTGCCGAGGCCGACAAGGGCAACTTGCACGAGCTCTCCTCAGCCGGCGGCGGGCAACTGCAGGCGCTCCACCAGCTCGGCCAGCTGCTGGAGACCAAGTCCGACGTCCTCGAGGCAGATCCGCAGCACCCTGCGGCCCCGTC
>JBEKRL010000028.1:0-21795 GCA_049518775.1 Candidatus Dormibacteria bacterium | reverse complement strand
TAGACGACCTCATCGGGCTCCTCGCTGTCCTTCGTCGCACGTCTGCTGATCCCCCATCACCGGTCACTGCCGTAGGGTCCCAATCACCGTTCACGGACGGAGGATGAGGGCCGGTCACTAGACCCAGCGGTCTCGCCCGAATAGCTGCGCGCCAGTCTCCCCGTCAGGTCAGGGAAAGTGTGCCCGACCCAACACGGGCCTATATCAGCTGCTCGGGATGCTCGGCGATGTCGGGGTCGAGGTTGTTCATCAGCATCCGCATCGCCGCCTCCTGGGGCCAGCCCCTGCAGGAGAGCTGGCCGCCGTGGGGGGCGTGGACGGTGCGGGGTCCGTGGGACTGGGTGGCGCTGGCCATGGGATCACCGCGCCGCCATGCCGGCGAGGACCTGTGGCTGGGATAGGGCTGCCCGGCCCCGGGCGATGTCCAGGTGGAGCAGGTAGTAGAGGCCGGCAGCCACGATCAAGCCCAGGATCCAGGAGATGTCGCCCCCCTCCAGGTGGCTCACCATCGGGCCGGTGTAGTAGGTGGTGTTCATGAATGGGATCTCGAGGGTGCGTAGTCGATCGTGCGCTGCTCGACTTGAAGGCTGCTGGTGTATTCCGCTTCCGCGCTCATCGAGAACCTCGATCAACAGGTGTGCCGGCGAGACGGCACCCAGGCATCCGGCTAGCCGCCATCACGATTCCGAGATGTCGACCAAGAGCTCCCAACCGGGCAGGATAGGGGCACAGGGATTGCCGCACACCGTCCAACGCCTCAGGTTGCGCCCAGCTGGATCGGATCATGGGGCGAGGAAGATGCGGCGCTCGGCGGCGCTGGTGTCGAAATCTTCGAGGCTCTGCTGCTGCCGTACCGGCATGGCATCGAACATGGCCTGGAGGACGATCATGGACAGAGCCGTGGGAGCTGCCTGTGAATCGAAGTCGAGGTCAGCGGCCACCGCGGCCGCGAGGGTGGCATCAGCCGCGCTGGTCAGCGGCGAGATCGCCTGATCCGTGATCAGGTTCACCCGGAGGCCGATGCGTCTGGCCCACTCCATGACCGTGAGGAGCTCGCGCGGATAGCGAGGCAGCGCGAAGACGATCGCCGAAGCGGCTCCGGCGTTGCGCGCCTGTGAGATCAGGTCTTCGGCCTCCAAACCCGAGTTGGTCACCAGACGCACGTCGGGGTGGACACTGCGGGCACAGTAAGCAAATAGGGACGCGATCGGCGCCGAGACCCGCAGCCCGATCACGATCAGGGGCTTGGAGGTGGCGAGATGACGCCCCATCTCGAGGATCGGAGTGGGATCGCGAAGCGACTCCGCCAGGACCGTCAGGTTGCGGACTTCATGGGTGATCATCCGCTGGAAATCGTTGCTGACCTCCTCAGCCTGGCCGTCAGCGTCGATCCCGAGCATCCACGAGCGGATGGCGTCGCGGAGCTCCGGGTAGCCGGCGAAGCCGAGCGCAGCGGCGAAGCGAGTGGCGGACGGCTGGCTGACGCCGACGCGCTGGGCCAGGTCCACGCTGGTCAGAAATCCTGCCTCATCGGCATGGTCGATCAAGTAGCGGGCGAGACGGCGCTGGGACGGCGAGAGGCGGAGAGTCTCGGCGAGGGCACGGAGCCGACGGCGGACAGCTGCGCCGCCCGCTTCGCCGGGCGGGGCCGGCGTTTCGGTCCGGACGTCCCCCTCGTTGACGGTCGTTCCCACCATCTGGAACATCCCCCGGCGTTGGCCTCCCTGCATTGTGAACCTAGTGCGGATGGTCGTCAACAGGGGCGCCATGGCGCGGTCCCCACACTCCCCAACCCGCATCGGCTCCGACCACGGTGGAGCCTAGCAGCCCGTCCTCGTAAGGCGTGAGGGCCGGGGCCCGGCCAGTGGGAGGGGTCGGTCAGTTGGAGATGCAGCGGTGGGGCCGGGCTGATGTGCCGTTGCCACATGGTTGTCGGCCCCGCCGGGCGCCGGGCAGCGCCCCATGAGGGCTTCCCATCACGCCCACGCGCCGTGCAGCTTGCTGAGGTTGTGCCCGGTGCAGTGGAGCAACCACTCGTGCTCAGCCTTCTGCTCGCCGCGCAGCCAGATCCGGATCAGCCCCTTGTTCTTGATCTGTCCGAACACCGGTCCCCCCACCTGCTGGCGCAACCGGTAGCGCTCTCGCCCCCGCTTGGTCATCAGCCTGCGCTTCATCCGCTCCCGACGCGTCAGCCCCGCCGGAATCCGGCCCCGCGGCGCCGCCGGGCACCGATAGCTCCGCGGCATCCTCCCGGTGGCGACGTAGGCGGTGACGCCGAGCTCATCCAGCGCCTCGAGATTGGCCTCCGAGCAGTAGCCGGCGTCCGCCGAGAGTTCGCTGGGAAGCTCATCCAGGTTGGCCTCGATGCCCTTCATGATCCGCGACTCCGAGTCGGTGAAGTTCTGCTGCGCCTTGGCATCCGGCTCCGTCTTCCCCTCCGTCTGGGCCCGCTCCTTCAGGTCCTTGATCGCCGTGCGGATCGCCGCTCGCCGTTTCGCGGCCGTGCGCAGGTTCTCCGGCAGCTCATCGCCATCGTGGTCCGCCCCGTACGGGGCATCCTCCTCGGCGTCGGTCTGGTCGCACTCCCGGAACCACGTGTCCAGCTCGGCGGTGATCCTGTCCACCTCCGGCTGCATCCAGTCGTAGCTCATGGCCGCATGCTTGCTGGCGTTCGCCTTCAGCTTGGTACCGTCCACCGCCACGTGATCCAGCTTCACCAAGCCCTCATCACGGCAGAGCAGCAGCACCTGCTGGAACAACCCTCCCAGCGCCGCCAGGTGCCGGAGCCGGAAGCTGTTGAGCGTTCGAAAGTCAGGCCGGTTCCCCGCCGCCAGCATCATGCAGCCAACGGCCCGCGGGGCCAGCTTCGCCAGCTTCCGGCAGCTGCGGGTGCCCACCGCATAGGCGTACAACCACAGCCTGGTCATCATCCGAGGGTGACACGGCGGATAGCCGCGCATCTCCTCATCGTAGACGGCCTCGATCTCGGAAAGGTCAAGCGCGTCGACGACGTCGCTGATGAAGTGGGCGATGTCCCCCTCGGGCACCCACTCCTGCACCGGCGCAGGCAGCAGCAGCATCCGGTCGGGAGCGTACGGGCGGAACCTCTTCGGCATCCCCAGAGTGACTCATATCAGCCCCTCCCTTCGCCAGCAGTTACCGGGACGGGCTGCTAGCCTTTTCGCAGATCGCTAGTCAAGTCCTTGACAGCCGCGAATAGGCGTCTACATAATGGTGCCCCGCAGCCGGTCTGGAGTGCCAGCCGCCCAAGAGCCGGCGGGGCCGCGACGGAGCGAAGTGGTGAATGATACAAACGCCGGAGGCGGTGCCTCACCTGGTCGCCGCCATGCGGAGGTGACAGAGGTGGCACAGTCGGCGCAGGCAGGGGAGCCGCTGGTGCTGGTGGTCCCCAACTTCAGCGAGGGCCGCCGGGTCGAGGTGATGGACACCATCGTCGGCGCGATGACGGCCGTTCCCGGGGTGACCCTGTTGAACCGCCAGTCGGATCCCGACCACAACCGACTGGACACCACCCTGATCGGATCACCGGCGGCGGCGCGCGCGGCCGCTCTCGCCGGCGCCGCCAAGGCCGTCGAGCTCATCGACATGGGGGTGCAGCGGGGCAGCCACCCCCGGATGGGAGCGGTCGACGTCATCCCCTTCATCCCCATCCGCGGCGTCACCATGGCCGACTGCGTGGAGCTGGCTCGGGAGCTGGGACGCGAGCTCGCTGAGACCCTCTCCCTCCCCGTCTACCTCTACGAGCGGGCCGCCACCAGCCCAGAGAGGGCCAGCCTGGCCGACGTCCGCAAGGGCGAGTTCGAGGGGCTGAAGGCCGACGTCGCCGCGGGCCGCCGGCTGCCCGACTTCGGTCCGCACGCGCTGGGTCGGGCTGGAGCCACGGCGGTGGGGGCACGGCCGCCGCTGGTCGCCTTCAACGTCTACCTGAGCGGCCAGGACGAACGCGCCGCCAAGGACGTCGCCAAGCGGGTGCGGGAGCGCTCCGGCGGCCTGGTCCACGTCCGCGCCATCGGCCTGGCCGTGGCTGCGCGGGAGTGCGTCCAGGTCTCCATGAACCTCCTTGACCCCCTCGACACCCCGCCCTACCGGGCCCTGGAGCTGGTCAGGCTGGAGGCCGGCCGGTATGGGATGCACGTCCTCGACACCGAGATCGTCGGTCTCGTCCCCCAGGCCGTGTTCGCCGAGTCTGCTGCCCACTACCTGCAGCTGCGCGGCTTCAATGCCGAGGAGCAGGTGATCGAGACCCTGGTGGCGCGGCAGGCCGGCTCGGCATCGGTCTCGGGTGCCCCGGCGGTGGCGGTCTCCGGCATCGAATCGATGGCGGTGGGGAGCTTCCTGGACGCTCTCGCCTCCGCGCAGCCCACCCCCGGAGGCGGCGCCGTTGCCGCGCTCGCGGGGGCCGCCGGCGCCGCGCTGGTCAGCATGGTGGCTCGGCTTACCAGCGGACGAAAGGGCTACGAAGCTCTCACCAGCCGGATGGGCGACATCGTCTCCCAGGCGGAGCGCGAGCGAGCCGCCCTGTTCGGGCTGGCCGACCGCGACGTCGCCGCGTTCGACCAGGTGATGGCGGCGTACCGGCTCCCCCGCCAGAGCGACGAGGAGAAGGCGGCGCGGAAGGCCGTGGTGCAGGCGGCGCTCACCGCGGCCGCGGAGGTCCCCATGGAGGTGGCCGAGCACGCCGCCAGCCTGCTGCCGCTGGCCCGCGAGCTGGTCGAGGGAGGCAATGCCAACGCCATCTCCGACGCCCTCTCCGCAGCGCAGATGCTCCACGCCGCGGTCGCCTGTGCGCTCGCCAACGTGGCCGTCAACCTCCGGTCCATGACCGACCATGAGGCGGTCGAGATGCTGGGGGCGAAAGCGAAGCAGCTTCGTGGGGAGGCCGACGCGCTGCTCGCCGCCAGCACCGCGGCCTTCCCGCCGCGAACCGCGGTGTGAGCGCCACCGGCGCCCTGGAGGCTCACGGCTAACTCTCTCCCCCGGGCCCGGGTGCCCGCCGGCCAGCCCGCCGGCTGGCCACCGACTCCGGCTCCCGGCTCCGCCCACGGTTTGCCGAAGCGGCTCAGGCGGCCCGGGGCGAGCACTGGCAGCTCGTGTTGACATCCATGCAAGGGGCGCGCACAATACATGTTCTTAGACAGATGCAAGCTCGAATGGCCGGATCCGGCCCGCAGGGACACCCGTGGCTCGCCGCCTGGATGGGACTCGCCGCCGGCCCATTCGCCGGTTCGGCGGCGTCGCCGCCCGCGGCGCGTCGGAGCCTCTCGGAGCATCTCGTCCATCCGGCTGCAGCGACGAAAGCGCCCGCGCCGGCCGGCCGCCACCGTCCCCGCCCATGATCCACCCAGGCAGGGAGCTGAGCCCCACCCGCGGCGTTCGGTCCGTCTACGGGCTTGCCGATGAGATCGGTATCGCGCCGGATCTGCTCGAACCGTACGGCGATGGGGTGGCCAAGATCTGCCTCGACGCCCTCGAACGTCTCGCCGAGCGCCCCGCCGGCCGCTACATCCTGGTCACCGGGATCACCCCCACCCCGCTCGGCGAGGGCAAGACGGTCACCACCATCGGCCTGGGAGATGGGCTGCGTCGCACCGGCCGCCGCAGCGTGGTCTCGCTCCGCCAGGGGTCGATGGGGCCCACCTTCGGCATCAAGGGAGGCGCCTGTGGCGGCGGACGCAGCACCCTGGTCCCCTTCGACCGGGCGGCGCTCCACCTCACCGGGGACGTGCACGCCGTGGCGGCGGCCCACAACCTGCTGGCCGCCATGGTCGACAACCACCTCTTCCAGGGCAACCCGCTCGACCTCGACCCCGCCACCATCTCCTGGAGGTGGGTCATCGACGTCTTCGACCGGGCTCTGCGCAACATCGTCGTCGGCCTGGGCACGGCCCAGGACGGGGTGCCCCGCCAGACCGGCTTCGACATCACCGCGGCCTCCGAGGTGATGGCCATCCTGGCCCTCTCCAGCTCGCTCCAGGACATGCGCCGCCGCCTCGGCCGGATCGTGGTGGGCCACACCTCGGGCGGCGCGCCGGTCACCGCCGAGGACCTTCACGCGGCCGGGGCGATGGCGGCGATCATGGCCGAGGCGATCAAGCCCAACCTGCTGCAGACGGCGGAGGGCACCCCCACCATCGTCCACGCCGGCCCCTTCGGCAACATCGCCCACGGGAACTCGTCGATCCTCGGCGACCTGATCGGGATCCGCGCCGGCGAGTACTTGGTGACCGAGGCCGGCTTCGGCGCCGACATGGGTGCCGAGAGGTTCTTCAATATTAAGTGCCGGGTGAGCGGGCTCCGGCCCGACGCCGCGGTGGTGGTGGCGACCGTCCGCGGCCTCAAGGCCCACTCCAGCCGGCACAAGATCGTCGCCGGGCGGGCTCTGCCCGCGGAGCTCTTCGAGGAGCACCCGGACGAGGTGGCGATCGGAGGTGCCAACCTGCGCCGCCAGGTGGAGAACGTCCGGCTCTTCGGCGTTCCCGTGGTGGTGGCGATCAACTCTCGCCCCGAGGACCACCCCTCCGAGCACGCCGCCATCCGTGCCATCGCCGACGAGCTCGGGGTCCGATGCGCCGTGACCAGCAACCACGCCGATGGGGGAGAGGGGGCGGTGGAGCTGGCCGAGGCGGTGACCGAGGCGGCCGAGGGGCCCAAGGACTTCCGCTTCCTCTACCAGGAGAGCGCCCCTCTCCAGGAGAAGGTCGAGGCGGTGGCGACTCGCATCTACGGCGCTGCCAGGGTGGTCTACGAGGCGGGTTCCGACAAGCAGTTGCGCCAGTGCGAGCGCGACGGCTTCGGTGACCTCCCCGTCTGCATCGCCAAGACCCAGTTCAGCCTCAGCTCCGACCCCAAGCTCAAGGGGGCGCCCACCGGGTGGGTGATGCCGATCCGTGAGGTGAAGGCGTCGGCGGGGGCCGGCTTCGTCTACCTGATCAGCGGCGAGATGCGCACCATGCCAGCGCTCACCAGCCACCCGGCGGCGGAGAACGTCGACCTCGACGAGGCGGGCGAGATCGTCGGCCTCTTCTGACAGGGTCCACCGTCGCTATGGTTCCCGGCATCCCTGAGGAGAACCCGGGACGGGCCGGCAGCCAAGCTGGACATTGATGACTCCGTCGATCAGCCATCACCCGAAGCCTGACGGGCGTCCAGGTGTGAAGGTGCACGAAAGTGGCAGGAGAGCGAGCGCGAAACTGGCAGAGAATCGGGCATCAAACTGGCACTGAGCCAAAAGACTCCATCGCCTCGAACGTCGCCCCTGCTGAGATCCTGGCGGGGGCAACCTGGTCTGTTGACGCCCAGATAATCCGATCAGGCGGAAGAGCCCTGCCAGTTTCGTGCTCCTTCCAGTGCCAGTTCTGGTGACCGCTGATCGTGCCAGTTTCGTGCACCTTCACAATATGGCACTGCCGATCCGTGAGGAAGCGCCATGCGCAGCCTGGATGTTCTCCTCCTTTCGAGTTTGGCTGTGGCCGCCCGAGCGACGCGCTCATGGACGCTAGGCGGAAGTTACGTCTGAGGCGCGGGCGGGAGTGGCGTCTGGGAAGTGGAAACCGGCGATCAAGCGGAAACCTGTCGTGTCAACGTGAAGCCGAGGGGGATGGGGATCTGGAGGAGCTCGAAGGCGCGGCGCTGAGTGGGCGTGGGGATGGAGAGCTTCTCGATGGTGAGGTCGGTGCCGGGCACCTGGCAGGTGTTGCGGGTGAGGGTGGCCAGGTGGTCGAGAAGAGCCTGGAAGGGGCGCACCTCGGAGCCGTCGGGTTGACGGCGCCGAGCCGCCTTGGTGGAGGCCGCCGTTGAGCGCTGAGCTTTGGCTGCGGGGTAAAGGTGGGGCTTGGGGGACTGGTCCTGGAAGGTGAGCTCCGCCCAGTCGCGGCGCAGGTACCAGACCAGGTGCGCTGCCAGCATGCACAGGAAGGCGTGGCCCCGCACCCGGTCGCCTCCGCCGAACATCCGATCCGCTCTCAGCCGGTGCCGAAAGCCGGTCAGCCCTTTCGTTGCGTGAAGCTGTACCAGTTCCCCGAATCGTCCCTGATGACAGCCTCGACTCCGTAGGGGCGGTCAGCCGGAGGCTGGGTGAACTCGACGCCGCGCGCGGCCAGGGCCGCATGGTCCGCCCGGCAGTCGGTGGTGTCCATGACTCCGGGGCTCAGCGCGCCCTTGGCGACGAGAGCGCGGACCTGCTGGGCGGTCACCTCGTCGAGCATTGAGTGCGAGGGGTCCATGAGCTGCAGCTCCTGGTTGGTGCTGCCCTGGGGCCGCACCGTCAGCCAGCGCATTCCGTTGTCGAGCTGGAGGTCGTTGGTCAGGGTGCAGCCGAGTTTGGTCGTGTAGAACTCCTTGGCTGCGTCTTGGTCGAGTACCCACACCGAAACGATCGCGATGCCTGTGATCACGGCAACCTCCTCATCCTCGTCCGCCGGAGTGGGCCGAAGCGTAGCCGACACCGGTCCGGGCTGCTTTCTCGCAGGTGCGGCGCCCGGAGGCCGGCAGGCGGACCCTGGAGGCGACGGTCCGCGAGGCCCATGGGCCGGGCGATGGCGAGCCGCTGCAAGCCGGGGACGGGTCCCCAAACCGTCACGCCCCGGGGGCGCCGCTTGTCATAATCGGCAGGTGGCGGCGGATTCAAGTCCAGTCGCGATCGATCATGTGGGCCTCGCCGTAGCCGACCTCGAGGCCTCGGTCGCCTTTTACCACCGGCTCCTGGGGCGTGGGCCGAGTCATCGCGAGTCGGTTGCCCAGGACGCAGTGGAGGCGGTCTTCTTCGACCTTGGCAGTTCCAGCGTCGAGCTGCTCACCAGCACCGACCCCAGCTCCTCGGTGGGGCGCTTTCTGGAGCGCCGAGGCCCGGGTCTCCACCACGTCGCCTACCTGGTTCCGGACCTCGAGGCCGAACTCGACCGGTGGTCGCGTTGGGGCGCGGAACTGGTGGACCAGCAACCCCGGCCGGGTGCCCGGGGCAGGTGGGTCGCCTTCATCCACCCCAAGTCCGCGGGCGGGGTGCTGACCGAGCTCTGCCAGCTTCGGGCCCAGCCGACTTGAGCGACGAGTCCGGGCCACCGCGGTCAGACCAGACCGAGTCTGGGCTGCCGCTTCAGCCCTGGTATGGGACGGGTGGGCCCGAGCCCCCGCCTCCGGGGGAGCCGCCGTTCACTAGGGGCGTGGGTGGGGACGGATACCGCCGGCGCCTCTGGACCATGCGCCAGTACGCCGGGTTTGGCTCCGCGGCCACCACCAATCAGCGCTTCCGCTACCTGCTCGAGCAGGGCCAGACCGGGCTCTCGGTGGCCTTTGATCTCCCCACCCAGATGGGCTACGACTCGGACGCCCCCGAGGCTGCGGGCGAGGTGGGGAAGGTGGGGGTGGCCATCGACACCCTGGAGGACATGAGGGTTCTCTGCCACGGCCTGCCCCTGGACCGGGTCACCACCTCCATGACCATCAACGCCCCGGCCAGCCTGCTCCTGCTCCTCTACCAGCTGGCGGCGCAGGAGCAGGGAACCGCCCCCGAGCTGCTGGGGGGCACCATTCAGAACGACATCCTCAAGGAGTACGCAGCCCGGGGCACGTACATCTTTCCGCCCCGACCGAGCATGCGTCTGATCACTGACACCTTCGCCTACTGCCATCGGGTGATGCCCAGGTGGCATCCCATCTCGATCTCCGGATACCACATCCGCGAGGCGGGCGCCACTGCCCCTCAGGAGCTGGGCTTCGCCATCAGCGACGGCATCGCCTACGTGGAGGCGGCCGTGGCCGCGGGCCTGGAGCTGGAGGAGTTCGCCCCCCGGCTGAGCTTCTTCTTCAACGTCGGCAACGACTTTCTCGAGGAGGTGGCCAAGTTCCGGGCCGCCCGGCGGCTCTGGGCCGAGATCATGGAGGAGCGCTTCGGGGCCAAGGGGCCGCGCAGCCGCCAGCTCCGCTTCCACGCCCAGACCGGGGGTGCCACGCTCACCGCCCAGCAGCCGCTCAACAACGTGGTGCGGGTCTCCCTCCAAGCGCTGGCGGCGGTGCTGGGCGGGGCCCAGTCGCTTCACACCAACTCCTTCGACGAGGCCCTGTCGCTGCCCTCCGAGCAGGCGGTCACCCTGGCATTGCGCACCCAGCAGTTGCTGGCCTTCGAGTCCGGGGTGGCCCGGGTCACCGATCCCCTGGGGGGGTCTCACCTGGTGGAGGAGCTGACCGAGCAGTTGGTGGTGGCCGCGCGGGCGCTGATCGCCGAGGTGGACCGGCGGGGAGGAGCGGTGGCCGCCATCGAGCAGGGCTTCTTCCAGGAGCAGATTCAGGAGTCCGCCTACCGCCACCAGCAGCTGGTGGAGAGCGGGGAGCGGGTCATCGTCGGGGTCAACCGATTCCAGGACGAGCTCCCGGTCGAGGTCCCCATCCTCCGAATCGACCCCGAGCTGGAGCGAGAGCAGCGAGAGCGGCTCGCCCGTCACCGGGAGCAGCGCAGCTGGGCGGCCACCGAGAGAGCCCTGGACGCGGTGGAGGCGGTGGCCACGGGCACGGCCAACCTCCTCCCGGCCATGCTCGAGGCGTTGGCCGCCGGCGCCACCGTGGGTGAGATCTGCGACCGTCTGCGCCGGGTGTTCGGCACCTTCCAGCCCCGGACCAGCATCTGAGCCACCCCACGGGGCGGGGGAGCCAGTCAGCGCTCGGTGCGTCGGTTCCTGCCCTGGAGCGAGCCGCCCAGCACGCTGCGATAGGCGCTGTCGTGGAAGAGCTTGGCGGTCAGCGGCCGACGCCCTGAGCGGGCCCGCACGAACAGCCAGGCGCAGCCGAGAGCACCCAGGGGCGGGCCGACCAGGTAGATCCAGAGCGCTCCGTAGCTGCCGGAGAGGACCGCGGGCCCGAGGCTGCGGGCCGGGTTGAGGCTGCAGCCGGTGTAGGGGGCGCCACGCCACACCAGCAGTGCGATCACGATCCAGATCAGCAGGGGGGTCCAGCGCGCGGTGCTGGTGAAGGACGTGAAGGCGAAGATGGATAGGATGAGGATCGCGGTCATCAGGGCCTCGATCCCCACCGCTGCCGGGGCGCTCACCCCGGGGTGGGGGCTGGTGAGCCCATCCCGGACCGACACCGACACCCGGCCCCAGAGCAGCCGGAGCAACGCGGTCCCGGCCAGCCCGCCCAGGAGCTGAGCTGCGAGGTAACCCAGGAGGTCGGAGCGGGAGACGTGGCCGCTGCTCCAGAAGGCCAGGGTGACGCAGGGGTTGAGATGCGCCCCGCTCAGCCGCCCCAGCGGGGATACCGCCACCAGGCTGCCGGTGCCGGCGAAGAGCAGCCCGGTGAGGAGCAGCCTCAGTGAGACCGAGGGCACCAGCTGGGAGACCGGGGATCCTCGTCCGAAGTCGAGGCAGACCGCACTGAGCCCTCCCAGGACCAGGATCGCGGTACCCAGCGCCTCGGCCCCCCATTCGGCCCAGTGCCATCCCTCCCGGGGAGGGTTCCTGAGCGAGGGGGGCGGCTCGCCATGGCCCGGGCTGCCGGCCCCGGTCAGGGCCAGCTCCGGGAGAGATGCCCGGGCACCACCTGATGGGCGAAGATGACGGCATGTCCGAGCCCAAGTCGCCCCCAGCTGTCCCGAAGCCGCAGTCCGGCCCTGCACCCGCTGCCGACGGCGGGCCCCGGCCGTACCGACCCGCGGCGCCCCAGCGACCCGGCACCAATGAGCGGCTGGTCAACCAACTGCGCAAGCGCCGGCACGACGCCGTCCACCGGGGCGGCGAGCCGGAACGGGTCCAGGGGGGCAAGGGCAAGCTGACCGCCCGGGAGCGGATCCGCCGGCTCCTCGATGAGGGGAGCTTTGTGGAGCTGGACGCCTTCGTGGTCCATCGCTCCACCCAGTTCGACATGGCCGAGCGGCGGGCGCTCGGAGATGGGGTGGTCACCGGCTACGGCCTGATCGGGGGGAGGCAGGTCTTCATCTTCTCCCACGACGCCTCCTTCATGGGCGGCTCCCTGGGGGAGGCCTTTGCCGAGAAGGTCTGCAAGGTGATGGAGCTGGCCGAGCGCACCGGTGCCCCGGTCATCGGGATCAACGACAGCGCCGGGGCCAGGATCCAAGAGGGGGTCGTCTCGCTGGCCGGGTACGCCGACATCTTCTATCGCAACGTTCGCTGCAGCGGGGTGGTGCCCCAGCTCTCGGTGATTGCCGGCCCCTGTACCGGCGGTGCTGTCTACTCCCCGGCAATCACCGATTTCATCTTCATGGTGCGCCAGGTTGGATACATGTTCATCACCGGTCCCGAGGTGGTGCGGGTGACCACCGGCGAGGAGGTGGACTTCGAGCAGTTGGGCGGCGCCGACGTCCACGCCCAGCGCAGCGGGGTCGCCCATTTCGAGGCCGACACCGAGGACGAAGTCCTGAGCCAGGTTCGCGAGCTGCTCTCCTTCCTGCCGCAGAACAGCGGGCAGACGCCGCCGGTGGTGGCGACCGACGATCCCTGCGACCGTGCTGACGCCGAGCTCCAGGAGATCATCCCCGAGAGCCACACTCAGCCCTATGACATCCGCGATGTCATCCGGCGGGTGGTCGATGACGGCCGCTTCCTCGAGGTCCAGCCGCTGTTCGCACCCAACCTGGTGGTGGGGTTCGCCCGCCTGGACGGGCAGAGCGTCGGGGTGGTGGCCAATCAGCCACAGCACCTGGCCGGCGCTCTGGACAGCGGGGCATCGGTGAAGGGCGCACGCTTCGTGCGCTTCTGCGACGCCTTCAACATACCGCTGCTGACCTTCGTCGACGTCCCCGGGTTCCTTCCCGGAACCGAGCAGGAGCATGGTGGGATCATCCGCCACGGCGCCAAGCTGCTCTACGCGTTTGCCGAAGCCACTGTGCCCAAGCTGACGGTGATCACCCGCAAGGCCTACGGCGGCGCCTATGACGTCATGTGCAGCAAGCACATCGGCGCCGACTACAACGTCGCCTGGCCGACCGCTGAAATCGCGGTGATGGGCGCCGAGGGGGCGGCGCAGTTTCTGGGCCGCCAGCGCCGTGGGCAGCCGGCCACTGACCTGCCCAGCCTCATCGCCGAGTACCGGGAACAGTTCGCCAACCCCTACCAGGCGGCGGAGCGGGGCTACGTCGACGACGTCATCGAACCGAGGCAAACCAGGCGGGCCCTGATATCGGCGCTGGGGATGCTGAAGAGCAAGCAGCGGCCGGTGCCCAGGCGCCGACACGGCAACATCCCGCTCTGACCACGAGCGCCAGTTGCCCGCGTCTTCGGTTCGGTCATGGCCGCCTTGGGGGCCCTACCGGGAATGCGAACCAATGTCACGGTGGACGCTGACCCGACCGCTGCTGGTCGCCGCATTCACCCGCACTTCATTCGATGACGGGCCGGTCCTCTGGCCAGGGCCCTCGATGCCTCCGCTGCGACAACCCACGCCAGCAGCACATCCCAGCATGGACCTAGCGTTCCCGGCCCCGTTCGGTCCCGGAGCCGTTCGCCACCACCTACAGGCAGAACCATGCGATCGGGAGGATGGGGAGGCCGGACGAGGCCTCCGAGTTCGTCCGCTTCCTGGCCACGGACGACTCTGCGTTCATCACCGGACAGGTGATACCGGTCGACGGCGGACTCTACGCCCACCGGCCGACCACCGTGCAGATAGCCGAGGTGATGGCGCAGGCGGCGACGCGGTAGGCCATTCGGGGCGCGGGGCTGAGAACACCTGTTGAGCGCCGCCTCGTGAGTGGGGGCACCGGGGGCGGCGTTCAACTGCTCGGCGTAGCTACGCGGCGCTTCCGGTGGCGTGCCGTGAGCTGCTGGGACGCGCGCTGGGCGCACATCTCGCACCCAGAGGCTGGCTTGTCCCGGCGAAGTGAGTCCGCGACGGAGTCACTGCCGCTGCCGCGGCCGTGCAGCATCGGTACCGAGTTGGCATCCCAGGGCCAACGCGCAGTTTCGTGATGGCGCCTTGTCATTGAGGCTGCTGGCACAAGTCGGCGGCTGCGGCGTTCAACTAAACTTGTTCCCGGCGCGTGATGGCCGGTCAACCGGGCCAAGGGGAGTGACGGGTGAAACTACTGGAGCACCAGGCTAAGGAGCGCCTGCGCAGCGTCGGGATCGAGTGCCCGCGCGGCAGGGTGGCACGATCTCCCGAGGAGGCGGCCGCCGCGGCTCGCGAGCTGGGCAGGGTGGTGATCAAGGCCCAGGTCCCGATCGGGGGCCGAGGCAAGGCGGGCGGGGTCAAGCTGGTCGAAACGCCGGAGGAGGCGGCGGAGGCCGCCAGGCAGATCCTGGGCATGGAGATCCGCGGGTATACCGTCCCCTCCGTCCTATGCGAGGAGGCCTTGGAGATCGCCAGGGAGATCTACCTCGGGGTCACCGTGGACCGGGACCGGCGCGGCATGGTGGTGATCCTCTCCTTCGCGGGTGGGATGGAGATCGAGGAGGTCGCCGAGCACGACCCGGAGAAGATCGCCAAGCTCTGGCCGGACCCCTTCACCGGGCCGTTGCCATTCGAGGTCCGCCAGCTCACGCTGACGGCGCTGAGCGCCGTGGGGGGAGACCCGGGCCTTCCCAAGGGCGCCTACCTCACCAGCCTAGTGCCGCTGGTGCAGCGGCTCTTCGAGCTTTCGCAGCGGCTGGACGCTAGCCTTTGCGAGATCAATCCCCTGGTGCTGACCAAGTCCGGTCAGCTGGTCGCCGGCGACGCCAAGATTGAGATTGACCAGAACGCCGAGTTCCGGCACCGCGACCTGGTCACCGAGCTAGGCCCCGACGCCGCGTCGGCCACCAGCGGGGACGACCCGCTTGAGGCTGAGGCCAACCGCCGCGGCCTCACCTACGTCCACCTGGGGGGCAACGTGGGGATCATCGGGAACGGGGCGGGGCTGGTGATGAACACCCTGGACTTGGTCAAGCAGCAGGGCGGCTCACCCGCCGACTTCCTGGACATCGGCGGGGGGGCCAAGGCCGAGTTGGTCAAGTCGGCCCTGGAGATGGTGCTGCTGGACCCCGCAGTGGAGGGGGTCTTCGTGAACATCTTTGGAGGGATCACCCGCGGAGACGAGGTTGCCCGGGGCCTGATCGCGGCCCGGGACGAGCTGGGGATCAAGCTCCCGCTCGTGGTCCGGATGACCGGGACCCGTGAGCAGGAGGGACGTCAGCTGCTGGAGGAGGCTGGGATCACGCCCGCTGTCTCGGCGGTGGAGGCTGCCCGCAAGGTGGTGGATCTGGTCCAGGCCCAGGGAGGACAGCGGAAATGAGCATCCTACTGGACCGCAGCTCCAGGGTCCTGGTCCAGGGAATGACCGGGAGCGAGGGCACCTTTCACACCCAGCAGATGATCGAGTTCGGCACCCAGGTGGTCGCCGGAGTTTCGCCCGGCAAGGGGGGCACGCGGCACCTGGGGCTTCCGGTCTTCGACACCGTGGCTGAGGCGGTGCGGGCCACCGGCGCCGACACCGCCGGGGTCTTCGTCCCGCGCGCCTTCGCCGCGGACGCCATCATGGAGTCGTCCGCCGCCGGGGTGAAGCTGGTCGTCTGCATTACCGAGCTGATCCCGGTCAACGACATGATCCGAGCCCGGGCCTTCATAGATCGGCGGGGGACCCGTCTGGTGGGGCCCAACTGTCCCGGCCTGATGTCCCCTGGTGAGCGGGCCAAGGTGGGAATCATCCCCAATAACATCGCCAATCCCGGTCCGGTCGGGGTGGTCTCAAGGTCAGGAACTCTGACCTACGAGATCATCCAGGCCCTGGCCAAGGCGGGTTACGGGCAGTCGACCGCAGTGGGGATCGGGGGCGACCCGGTGCTCGGGCTGAGCTTCTCGGACGTGGTCGAGCTCTTCGGCATGGACGACGAGACCACCCTTGTGGTGCTGGCCGGGGAGATCGGGGGCTCCGACGAGGAGCGGGCCGCCGAGCTGATTGGGGCGGGCTACTCCAAGCCGGTGGTGGGCTTCATCAGCGGCCGGAGCGCTCCGCCGGGAAAGCGGATGGGCCATGCCGGAGCGATCATCAGCGGCAACACCGGCGGCCCTGCCTCCAAGGTGGAGGCGCTGAACCGGGCCGGAGTCCCGGTGGCCGACACCGTGGAGCAGATCGTGGAGCTGGTCCGGGAGCGGCTGGGCGCGGCTACCCGGCCCTAGGCCGCCCAAGCGCTGAGCGGTGCGCTCAGTTGCGAGCGGGCCGCGCTGGGGTCGAAGGAGCCCTGCCTCGTGCCGTTGGCGGCCCCTGGGTGACGAGCTCCGTTCAGGCCCCCATGTCGATCCGGTGGGCCGGGCGGGCGCCGGCTTCCGCAGCTCCCTCTTGGTGTGAGTGGGCCCGTTCGGCGCTGGCGCCGCCTGGGCCCGGGGTAGCATGGGTCTATGGGCGATCGTGATCCGCTGATCGTGGCTACGGCCCGAACCCCCTTCGGCAAGCTCGGCGGCGTTCTCAGCTCGGTGCCCGCAGTTGAGCTGGGTGCGCACGCGATCAGGGCGGCCCTGGCGAGGGCTGGGTTGGCGCCCGAGGAGGTGGACCAGTGCATCATGGGCACGGTCATCACCGCCGGTCAGGGCCAGATCCCAGCCCGCCAGGCGGCCCTCAGGGCCGGGATCCCAGCAAAGGTGTCGGCGCTGACCGTGAACAAGGTCTGCGCCTCCTCGCTGAAGGCGGTGAACCTGGGGGCGCTGCTGATCCGGGCCGGCGAGGCCGAGGTGGTCGTCGCCGGGGGAATGGAGTCGATGTCTCAGGCTCCCATGCTGCTTCCCGGTGTGCGGCGGGGGATGCCGGTGGGCAACGTGACCCTCTACGACTCGATGCTCTGGGATGGTCTGACCTGTCCCGTCGACAAGGTGTCGATGGGTGAGCACGGCAGCAGTGTCGCGGCGGAGATGGGCGTCGGCCGGGAGGAGCAGGATCGCTACGCCCTGCTCTCCCAGCAGCGCTACCAGAAGGCGCGCGAGGCTGGATGGATCGACGAGGAGATCGCACCCCTCGAGGTCGGCGGCAGATCGGGCCCGGTCCTGGTCGACCGGGACGAGCCGCCCCGGCCCGACACCAGCCTGGAGAAGCTGGCTGCCCTGCGCCCGGTCTTCGGCGGCCCGGGCGGCAGCGTCACGGCAGGGAATGCCCCCGGGATCAGCGATGGGGCCGCGGTGATCGTGCTGATCAGCCGGGCCCGGGCCCGTTCCCTGGGGGTGGTGCCCTGGGCGAGGTGGCTCGGCTACGGTGAGTCGGCCGCCGAGCATCCCTACCTGGCCACCGTCCCGGCGGCTGCGCTCAGCAGCGCCCTGGGCAAGACCGGCGGCGGGCTCACCACCGCGGACCTCGAGGTGGTGGAGATCAACGAGGCCTTCGCCGCGGTGGTGATCACCAGTGCCAGGATGCTGGAGCTGGAGCTGGACCGGGTCAACCCCAACGGGGGCGCCATCTCCGTGGGACACCCGGTGGGGGCCTCGGGCGCCCGGATCCTGGCCGGTTGCGTCCGGGAGCTCCGGCGCCGGGGCGGCGGGGTGGGCGCGGCCACGATCTGCTCCGGCACCGCCCAGGGCGAGGCCACCCTGGTCGAGGTGGCCTGAGGCTGCCGGCGGCTGCATCTGCCCCTCCTACAATCAGCCCGGTCTAGGCCGGGGCCAAGCTCGGCCCCCTGCGGAGGATCGTCGATGGCAACCGAGGTGAAGCAGGACCGCGAGGCCATCTTGGCCTCGGTGCGGGAGCTAGTCCAAGCGCGGATAGCTCCCCGGGCGGCGGAGATCGACCGCACCGGTGAGTTCCCCTGGGACGTGGTCGAGCTCTTCCGCGCCCAGGACGTCTTTGCCATCGCCTTCGGGTCTGAGTACGGCGGGGTCTCGGGCACGGCGCTGACCCTGGCGATGGCCGTGGAGGAGATCGCCAAGGCCTGCGCCACGTCCGCGCTGCTGCTTGCGGTCCAGGGGCTGGTTGGCTACGCCATCCTCCTCGGAGGCAGCGAAGAGCAGAGGCGCATCCACCTGCCCGAGCTCGCCAGCGGCGGCAAGCTGGCCGCCTACGCCCTCAGCGAGCCGGATGCCGGCAGCGACCCCGCCTCGATGCGGACCAGGGCCCGCCGCGAGGGTGGCGAGTACGTCCTGGACGGCACCAAGATGTGGATCACCAACGGGAGCGTCGCCGACCTGATCGTGGTCTTCGCGGTCACCGACCCCGATCAGGGGGCGAGGGGGATCTCGGCCTTCCTGGTGGACGGGGACAGTGCTGGGCTGCAGCGCAATCCGATCCACGGCAAGCTGGGGATCCGGGGCAGTGACACGGCCGAGCTGGTCTTCTCGGAATGCCGAGTCCCCTCCGACCGGCGGCTGGGGGAGGAGGGGGAGGGCTTCAAGATCGCCATCAGGGTCCTGGACCACTCCCGGCCCCAGATCGCCGCCCAGGCGCTGGGAATCGCGGCCGGGGCCCTGGAGCAGGCGGTCCAGTACGCCCGCCAGCGCCGGCAGTTCGGGCGGCCGATCTCGGAGTTTCAGGGGATCCAGTTCATGCTGGCCGAGATGGCCGCGCAAACCGAGGCGGCCCGCTGCCTCACCCGCGAGGCCTGCCGCGCGGTCGACGCCGAGGACCCGCGGATGACCGTGCTGGCGGCGATGGCCAAGCTCATGGCCTCGGACGCTGCCATGCGGGTGACCACGGACGCGGTCCAGATCCTCGGCGGCTACGGTTACATCGACGCCTTCCCGGTGGAGCGGATGATGCGGGACGCCAAGGTCACCCAGATCTACGAGGGGACCAACCAGATCCAGCGCCTGGTGATCGCCAAGCGCCTGATCTCCTGATACCGAAGATCGTGCAAGGATATACTGGGCGCCGTTGTACTGTGGCATGTTGTATCGGGTAAGAATCGGAGGGCGGGAGGCTCCGCCACCCGTTGAGAGGAGTGAGTCGTGAAGCAACCTGGCAGGCCCAGCTGGAGAGATCCTGGTTTGCTAGTTCTTTCTAGCCTGGTGGAAAGGCCGAGGCATGGGTACTCGATCGTTCAGGAGGTTCGCAAGCAAGCCGGGATCAGCCTCGGGCCTGGCACTCTCTACGGAGCGCTCTCCCGTCTTGAGGCCTATGGCCTGGTCGAGGCGCTCCCACCGGACGGACGGCGCCGCCCCTACCAGCTGACTCCCAAGGGCCGGCAGCTTCTGGATGTCCAGCTGGACGCCATGGCCAGGTTCCTGCGCTTCTCGGGGCGTCTGGAGGAGGGGTCGCCCTTCGCCGTGCCCACCTCGGCGGCGGACGGCCGGGCTTGAGCCGGCGGCTCCCGCTTCCCCAGCGGCTGGCCCTTGCCCTCTACCCACCCGGCTTCCGTGGTCGCTACGGCGAGGAGCTGAGATGGCTGGTGGAGGACTCGGTCCCCTCTCTCGGGATGGTCTGGGACCTCACCCATGGGGCCGCCCGCGCCTGGCTTCGGCTCCATTCCCCGGGCATCCCGGGACAGCGCCGCCGCTGAGGACGCGGGCCAGTGCCCCCCATTGATTTGGGGGGGCTGCCCCATGGCAAGCCGGCCCCGCCGAGGGGAGCCGGACGGGGCCGGCGGTTCGCTCTCAGCCGTCGCGCAAGCGCGGGGAGGGCGCGGAGTGGGTCGGAGCTGGCCCAGGGTAGCGGCGGCCAGCAGTGCAGGGGTGAGGTGGGGTCCGGTGGCCACCATGAGCATCGTCGGGATCGACGGCTCTGAAGGGAGTGGACGGGCCCTGGATCTGGCTGTGGAGCTCGCAGCCCGCCACCGTGGACAGGGGCACGCCTGCTACGTAGTCCACCTGCCCACAGCCATCATGCTGGGGAGCTTCATCGGCCGAACCGCCCCATCGCGATGGGGCTGCGCTCGGTGCTCGTCGTGCCTTGACCGCCATGTCCGCGCGCGGGCATGGGCCATGGCCCCGAGGAGTCGGTGGGCTTGGTGCCCGATCAGGCACTCACGGTCTCGCGACCCCTGGACCAGCGGCACGGCGAGGCCCGCCCCTCGACTCTCCAGCCGAGCCTCCGGTGAGAGGCGGGCAGGCGCCGCTTCTGCCGGGCTATTGGCGGGGCAACCGCTGCGACGCTACCGTGGGGACAGGCGACTGCTCCGTGGCGACAACGTGCCGAATGGGACCGGCCCAAGGCCGTCCCTCAGGGGAGGGAGGACGCATGCTGCGACACCTGGTTCTGATCCGCTGGCTAGAGGGCTGCCCCGACGAGGCGGTGAGGGCCGTTGAGGAGGCGCTCTCGGCTCTGCCCTCGCAGATCCCGGCCATCCGCGGCTACCTCCTCGGCCGCGACCTCAACCTCAACCCTGCCAACTCCGACTTCGCCATCGTGGCCGACTTCGAGGACGCCGACGCCTACCGGGCCTACGCCGGCGATGCCCGCCACCTCCAGGTGATACGGGAACTGATTGAGCCGTGGTCCGCCGAGCGCCGGGCGGTCCAGTTCCAGCTGCCCGACTGATGGGAGCCGCAGCTCGGCCCCCAGTGCGCTGCCTGGTGGTGGGTCGCTACCCGGAGCCGGATCTGGAGCTGGTGCGGCGGCTGGCGGGGCCTGAGCAAGTGGACCTGGTGGTGGTTCCCCCGGGGCAGCCCACCGAGGGAGTCGGAGAGGTGGACTGCATCTGGCGCCTCTTCTCAGGCCGGCTGATGGGGACCAGCTCCGATCCCCTCGGGGAGGCGCTGGGGTGCCATCCCGAGGTGCGCTGGGTCCACACGGTCAGCGCCGGCATCGACCAGGTGCGAGAGGTCATGCGTGAGTACCCGGCCATCGTCCTGACCAACTCAGTGGGAGTGGTGGCGAAGCCCATCGCCGAATTCGTGGTCGGCTGCCTGCTGCAGCACTGCAAGCGCTACCCCGAACTTCGGGACCTGCAGCGGGAGCGGCGCTTTGAGCAGCTGCCCCTGCGGGAGCTGGCGGACCTGCGGGTGGTCCTCTTGGGCCTGGGCGCCATCGGCAGCGCCACGGCCCGCCTGCTCCGCCCCTTCGGGTGTCAGATGGTCGGGGTTCGCCGCCGTCCGGGGTGGGGCGCCGACGAGCTGGTCTCCTCCGTCTATCCCGCTTCCGCGCTCCTGGACGCCTGTGGAGAGGCCGATGCCCTGGTGCTGGCCGCCCCCCTCACCGGCGAGACCGCCGGGGTTGTGGACGACCGGCTGCTGGGCCAGCTCAGGCCCGGCAGCTGTCTCGTCAATGTGGCCCGGGGTGGCCTCATCGACGAGCGCGCCTTGCTGCGGCACTTGCGCTCCGGGCCCCTGGCGGCGGCCTTCTTGGACGCCTTCGAGGAGGAGCCTCTGTCCCCCGAGTCCCCGCTCTGGGAGGCACCTGGGGTCTTCATCTCGCCCCACGTGAGCTGGAGCTCGAGCAACTTCACCCGCCGCAGCTGCGAGCTCTTCGGAGAGCAGCTCGGCCGCTTCGTGAGGAGGGAACCGCTCCTCAATGTCGCCGACCTCGCCCGCGGCTACTGAGCTAACCGGGGATTCAGTCGCGGCGCGGCCCGAGCAATTGGGGTGCGTGCAGTTGGACCATCGTGGCGGCTCCGGCGGTGGACGACACCTGCCGCCACCTGGCCGTGCTGCGCGGCGTCAGCGACCAGGCGTCGGGCAACCCTTGAATGAAGCCGGGATCGAGATTGTGCTCGAGCATTCCGGGACCGGGTCCGCCGTCGGGACTGGCGCACGGCTGGGAGACAATTCGCAGCCGGGAAACCGGTTCAGCTCCGACTCATGGCGCTGGCGCGCCGCAGGCGGTGTTGGGGATCAGGAAAAGTGCAGAGACCTAATCACGAATTGTGCAGAGGTCCGGGGCCCGGCTATCTAACCACGGCAGGCCCTCCTCTGGGGTTGGTGGGCTCTTGGTGGGCCCGCATC
>JBEKRL010000027.1:0-22857 GCA_049518775.1 Candidatus Dormibacteria bacterium | reverse complement strand
TAGACGACCTCATCGGGCTCCTCGCTGTCCTTCGTCGCACGTCTGCTGATCCCCCATCACCGGTCACTGCCGTAGGGTCCCAATCACCGTTCACGGACGGAGGATGAGGGCCGGTCACTAGAGCCAGCGGTCTCGCCCGAATAGCTGCGCGCCGGTCTCCCCGTCAGGTCAGGGAAAGTGTGCCCGACCCAACACGGGCCTATATCAGCCGCGGGGCGGGTTGAGGGTCCCCGCCAGGGGACCGCGGCGGTGGTGGCCGATGTTGGGGGCAGGCCGGAGCGCGGCGGCAAGGGACTCAGCCGCCCCGCGCCTCCAGGTCTCCGGCGCGGGAGAGCAGCACCGTGAGCGCCACCGCGCCGGCCAGGGTGGTGCGCAAGTTGCGGGGGCCCAACGAGACCGGCCACGCCCCCAAGCTGACCAGCCCCTGGATCTCGGTGGCAGTGAAGCCGCCTTCGGGCCCGATCAGGACCGCCGTGGGCCGGGCGCTGTCCCAGGCCACCGAGCTCAGCCCCTGGCGCAGCTCGCCGTCGTGACAGGCGAACGCCTGAAGCTCCGGCTCAGCTTGCCGGAGCCGCTGGAGCGCCTCCAGGATGGGCAGGGGCGGCCTCACCTGGGGAACCCGGTGGCGCCCGGCCAGCTGGGCGGCCTCCAGGGCGATCGCCTGCCAGTGCTCGGTCCGGGTTCCGGCCCGCTGCACCTCCAGCCGGGGGATGGTCCGCTCGCTCAGCACCGGCCAGATCGAGGCCGCCCCCAACTCCGCCACCTGCTCACAGACGCTGGCCATCCCCTGGCCCTTGGGCAGGCACTGGAGCAGGTGAAGCTGCGCTCTGGGCTCGCGTGGGGTTCGCCGGGAGGCGACGATCACCCCGGTGACCCGGTCGGTGCCCAGGGTTTCCAGCCGGACATCGTGCTCGGTGCCGTCCTCGACCACCACCGTAACCAGCTCGCCTTGGCGGGAGCGCAGCACCCGGCTGATGTGCCAGGCGTCCCGATCCAGGATCCGCACCTCTCCGTCGGGGCCCACCTGCGCCGGGGGCACGAAAAAGATGGGCATGTCGGGAGTCTACCCAGAGGCCGGGAATGAGATGGAGGGGCTGGTACGCTGCCGATACGATTCCCTGGTGGAGTGGCCAGCTCGAGGAGAGCTCCGCCGCGTCCGGGCGGGAGATGGCACCTGCTTGGCGGTGCACGCGGTGGGCGGCGGGCCGCCCCTGCTCCTCATACCCGGCCTGGGGACCGACCACCATGCCTTCGTCTGGAATGTCGGCGAGCTGTCCCAACGATTCGAGTGTCTGGTCCTGGACCAGCGCGGAGTCGGGCTCTCCGAGGTCACGCCGGGACCCTACTCGACGTCCCTGCTGGCCGACGACGCCGCCTTCGTGCTTCGCCATTGCGCCCCCGGGGGGGCGGCGGTGATGGGGGTCTCGATGGGGGGGATGGTGGCCGAGCAGCTGGCGATCCGTCACCCCCAGCTGGTTTCAGCGCTGGTGCTCGGTGCCACCGGGCCGGGCGGCCGGCTGGCGGTCCGGGCTGAGGCCGAGGTGACCCGGCGCCTACTTGGAGGAGACGCTCGGGAGCCTGGCGAGGCCTTCCGGGTGGCCTGCACCGCCCTCTACGAGGCCGACTTCAGGGCCGCCCACCCCGAGGTGGTCGCGGACGCCGTGGAATGGCGCGCCCGCAACCCGGTCCGACCCGGGGTCTTTCTCGCCCAATGGCAGGCGATCCTACGCCACGACGCCGGGCCGGACCTGGGCCGGATCCGGGCCCCCACCCTGATCCTCCACGGCAGCTCTGATCGGGTCATGCCCCCGGGCAATGCCGAGGTGCTGCGGGACCGGATCCCCGGGGCCGAGCTGGTGTGGCTGCGGGGGCGGGGGCACATGTTCTTCCAGGAGGACCGCGAGCGGACTCACCAGCTGCTCTTCGAGAGGCTGCTGGGCGATTCCGCCACCAGGGCGCTCTGAAGTCCGCCCGGCCCGACCTTTCCCGATACAATCGGCACCCGCGGCCCGGCGCTTAGCCTGGTGTTCCGGATGGGTAGGCTGATTCGTGGAGGTGAGTTTCGCTGTCGGAGGTAAAGCTGCGGGAAGGCGAGTCGTTCGAGAGTGCGCTGCGCCGCTTCAACAAGAAGATCAAGCAGAACGGCGTGCTCACCGAGGTGAGGCGGCGCGAGTTCTACGAGAAGCCGAGCGTCCGCCGGAAGAAGAAGATCATGGCGGCGCGCAAGCGCCGGGCCAAGCAGAGCTAGGACCCTTAGTCGACGCCGGCCGGGAGGGGTCGGTTCACGTCGAGTTCTCCTCCCGCCTGTCCCGGGAACACCGTGAGTTGGCGGCCGGCGCCGCCCTCCCCGAGCTGCTGGAGGGAGCGCTGCGAGACCTAGGTCGTGTCCCTGCGGGGGTGAACTGTCGGCTCACCACGCCCAGCGAGCTTCGCGGTCTCAACCGCCGGTTCGCCGGTATCGACAGTTCGACTGATGTGCTGGCCTTCCCAGCCGCCGAGGCCAGTCCCGGCGCCGATTTCCGACTGCCACCGGGAGAGGACCGCTTCCTCGGGGACGTGGTGATCTCGGTGGCGACGGCGTCGCATCAGGCCGCGGCGGCCCAGACCGGCTTGGGTGACGAGCTCCGGCTCTTGGCTGTCCACGGGCTCTTGCATCTCCTCGGCCAGGACCACGCTGATAGGGGAGACGCCGCCGAGATGACGGCAACCACCCGGCGGCTGCTGAGTCGGGCCGCCGCCCGCCGGAGGATGCCGCCGCCGCCGGTCCCGGAGCTCCAGCCCCCGGGTGAGTGAAGCCCCGCTGCTGGTCATCGGGCTGGGCAACCCGGGCGCTGAGTACGAGGCGACGCGCCACAACGCGGGGGCCGAGGCGCTCGCCATCCTGGCCCGCCGGCTGGGGGTGAGGCTGGGCGCCTACCGAGGTCCGGCCTGGCTGGCCCGTCAGCGCTTCGAGGGTCGGGAGCTGATCCTGGCCCGCCCCAAGGTCTACATGAACGAGTCGGGGATTGCCGGGGCGCGGCTGCTCCGCGACCTGGCGATCCCTCTGCAGGACGTGGTGGTGGTCCACGACGAGCTCGACCTTGGACTGGGACGGCTGCGGATCCGGGCCCGGGGCGGTACCGCCGGGCACAACGGCCTGCGCTCGCTCCAGGCGCACTGGCGCTCCCAGGAGTTCCCCCGGCTGCGGATCGGCATCGGCAGGCCGCCGCCGGGGCAGGATCCGATCGAGTTCGTCTTGGGACGGCCCTCAGGTGCGGAGCGGCAGCTGCTGGAGGACGCCTGTGCCCGCGCCGCGGAGGCGGTCCTGGCGATCGCTCGCGACGGTCTGGAGCAGGCCATGACCGAGTTCAATCAGGCCCCCAAGGAGCCGGGCGCCGATGGCGGCTGAGCGCGCCCCCAGGGGGGGGTCGTCGGTTGCCTCGCCGGCTCCGGCCGGTACCGTTCTCAGCCGCTTTGCGGAGCTGGAGCTGGGGTCTGGCCTGCGGCGCTGGCTCGCGGCCGGTGCGGCCGAGACCTCCATCGGGGGGGTCACCCACGCCGCCGCGGCGCTCCTGGCGGCCCTGGTCCGGGATCTCCTCTCGCGTCCGGTGGTGCTGGTGGTGGCGGAGGCCGAGACGGCCTGGCAGGAGGTCTCCACCTGGGCGGGCTACCGGGACGTGCTGCTGTTCCCCGCTGCCGACGTGCTTCCCTTCGACCGGATCGCTCCTTCCGGCGAGGTGGTGCGGCACCGTCTGGCGACCCTGAGCGGGCTGCGCGCCCCGGAGCCCCAGATCGTGGTGACCACCCTGCCCGCGATCCTGCGCCCCACCCTCTCGCCCGAGCGGGTTGCGGGGTGGCGGACCTCGCTGGAGCCGGGGGTGCAGCTGCCTCCGGCCGAGCTATCCTCGCTCCTCTCCGCCTCCGGCTACCGCCAGGAGACCATCGTGGCCTTCCCGGGAGAGTTCGCCCGGCGGGGTGGGATCGTGGACTGCTACCCGGCCCAGGGACGGCCCTGGCGGGCGGAATGGGAGGGGGATAGAGTCAGCGGGCTCTGGCGTTTGGACCCCGAGACCCAGGGTTCCAGAGCGAGCCTGGACTCGGTGGCGCTTACCCAGGCCCGGGAGTTCTCCCTGGACCGGGACTCGCTGGCCGCTGCGGCAGCCCGGCTGGAGGGAATGGGGCTGGGCCAGCTCCGGGAGGACGTCCGCCAGCGCTGGCAGGCGGACCTCGAGCTGCTTCGGGAGGGAGCCTTGCCTGACTCGGTGGACATCCTGGGGCCGCTGCTCGCCGACCCCCGGCAGACCCTGCTCCGGCACCTCCAGCCCGGGACCTTGGTGATCTCTGAGAACCGGGACCGGCTCCTCCAGCTCGCTGGGAGCTGGCTCGAGGAGGTCGAGACCATCCACGAGGCCGAGTTGGCCCGCTCCGAGCTGCCCCCCGGGCTGCCCCTGGCGGTGGCCGACCGGGAGGAGATCGCCGACTGGCTGAGGGCTGAAGGTGGCCTGAACCTCCTGAGGGAGCCAGCGCCGGGCTCAACCATCTGTGCGGACCTGGGCACGGGGGCTGCTCCCAGCTTCGCCGGGAACATCGACCTGTTCGCGGCCGAGGTGAGGCGGCTCCGCTCGGCCGGGGCCCCGGTGCTGGTGCTGGGGATGCAGGAGGACCGGGTACTGGAGCTCGCCGGGGAGCGCAGGCTCGAGCCGGTTCAGCTGGAGGAGTTCTCCATTGCGGAGACCGTCCTGGCTCCGGGGGTCCTGGCGGTGGCGCCCGGGGACCTCGAGACCGGCCTGGTCTTGAGCCACCCGAAGCTGGCGGTGCTATCGGACTCGGACCTGTTTGGGGTCCAGCGGCGGAGGGTCTCCGCGTTGCTGCGGACGGTGCGGCGGACCGAGTCCAGTGCGGCCGGGCGGCTGCGCCAGGCCACCGGTTCCGGGGTGACTCCCGCCGACTTCAGGTTCAAGCTCGAACCCGGAGACGTGGTGGTCCATCGCGACCACGGGATCGGTCGCTTCCTGGCCATGAGCCGGGTGGCGGACGACGGGGGGGAGCGTGAGTACATGCAGCTGGAGTACGCCGAGGGCAGCAAGCTCTACGTGCCGGTCGAGCACCTCGATCGGATCGAGCGCTACTCGGGTGGTTCCCAGGAGCATCCCCAGCTCTCCCGGCTGGGCACCGGGGAGTGGGAGCGCACCCGGCGTTCGGTGCGGCGCCGGGTGGACCAGATCGCTGAGGAACTGGTCCAGCTCTACGCCCGCCGGCTGGATGCCCAGGGCCACGCCTTCCCGAGTGACTCCCACTGGCAGCAGGAGCTGGAATCCTCGTTCCCCTATCAGGAGACCCGCGACCAGCTCCTGGTCATCGAGGACATCAAGCGCGACATGGAGTCCGCTCGGCCTATGGACCGGCTGCTCTGCGGAGACGTCGGCTTCGGCAAGACCGAGATCGCTCTGCGCGCGGCCTTCAAGGCGGTCGAGGGGGGCTGCCAGGTGGCGCTGCTGGTTCCCACCACGGTGCTGGCCCAGCAGCACCACCTCACCTTCAAAGAACGGTTGGCGGCCTTCCCGATCGTGGTGGAGCAGCTCTCCCGGATGCGCTCCGATGAGGAGGCCAGAGCAGTCCTGGCGGGGCTGGCGGCGGGGACCGTGGACATCGTGATCGGGACCCACCGGCTCCTCCAGCGGGACGTCCGTTTCAGGAACCTCGGGCTGGTGGTGCTGGATGAGGAGCAGCGCTTTGGGGTGCTGCAGAAGGAGCGGCTCAAGCAGCTCCGAACCGCGGTCGACGTGCTCTCCCTCTCAGCCACTCCGATCCCGCGGACCCTGCACATGGCCCTGGCCGGGATCCGTGACCTCTCGGTGGTTCGCACCCCCCCCGAGGGCCGGCTGCCCATCCGCACCTATGTGACCGCCAAGGAGGAGGGCCTGGTCCAGGACGTGATCCGCCGGGAGCTCGCCCGTCGGGGCCAGGTCTACTACGTCCACAACCGGGTCCAAACCATCCAGCGGGAGCTGGACTGGCTGCGGGAACTGGTCCCCGAGGCCCGGGTGGCGCTGGCCCACGGTCAGATGGATGACGGAGCCCTGGCCAGGGTCATGGTGGCCTTCATGGCGGGGGAGGTCGATGTGCTCTGCTGCACCACCATCATCGAGAACGGCCTGGACATCCCCAACGCCAACACCCTGGTGGTCGACGACGCCTCGCGGATGGGGCTCTCCCAGCTCTACCAGTTGCGGGGTAGGGTGGGTCGCTCGGGGCAGCGGGCCTACGCCTATTTCCTCTATGACCCGCTCCGCTCCCCGACCGAGCGGGCCGACAAGCGCCTGGACGTGGTGGCGGATCTCCAGGACCTGGGATCGGGGTTCGCCCTGGCCCTCAAGGACCTGGAGATCAGAGGTGCCGGCAATGTCCTGGGCGAGGCCCAGCACGGCGACATCGCCGCCGTGGGTCTGGAGACGTACAACCACCTGCTCCGCCAGGCGGTGCTCGCGGCGCAGGGCCAGGAACTGGTGGAGTCCCCCGCCCAGGTGTCGGTGAGCCTGCCCCTAGCCGCTCTGCTGCCTCCCGAGTATGTCCCCGACGAGCGGCTGCGGCTGCGCATCTACCAGCAGCTGGCCGGGGCCACCAGCGAGCGGGAGCTGGATGAGAGCGCCCGCAACCTGCGCCAGCGTTTTGGTCCCCGGCCGGAGCAGCTGGAGAATCTCCTCCTGGCGCTCCGGGTCCGGCTTCTGGCGGCGGCCGTGGGGGCCCAGGGGGTGGAGACCGACCGTGGCGATGTGCTGGTGACGTTCGAGCCTGGCCACGGTCTGCCCTTGCGGGAGATGCTGGGCTTGGGCCAGGGCCTGGAGCCAGGCCAGAACCGGTTCCGGCTGCGGCTGGGATTGATTGGGGACGCCTGGCCTGACCTCCTCATTTCCACCCTGCGGCGGCTGGCGGTGGTGCGCTCGCAGCTGGCGGCCCAGGTGGCCAGCGCATGACTGACCAGGACCTGGAGCACCTGCGCCGCCTCTTCGAGGTGATGGAGAGGCTGCGGGCGCCTGGGGGCTGCCCCTGGGACCGGGTCCAGACCCACTCGACCCTGATTCCCTTCCTGCTCGAGGAAACCTACGAGACCATCCAGGCGATCGAGGAGGACGACCCCGAGGAGCTGGCCGAGGAGCTGGGGGACCTCCTGGTGGAGGTGGCCATGCACGCAGCCATCGCGCTCGAGGCGGGCACCTTCGACATCGGGACGGTGGCCAGGCGCGCCACCGAGAAGATGGTTGGCCGCCACCCCCACGTCTTCAGCACCACCGAGGTCTCCGGGGTCGAGCAGGTGCTGAGCAACTGGGAGGAGTTGAAGCGGCAGGAGAAACCTCAGCGGGGGTCGGCTCTGGACGGCATCCCGCGCTCCCTGCCCGCCCTGGCGCTGGCCGACTCGATCCAGCGCCGCCAGCAGCGAGCCGGCTCCGCGTCGTCACCGGGCCAGGCCGACCCGGCGGTGGCGGTGGCCGACTCTCTGAGGGCTCTGGCCGCCGCCACCCGTGTGGCTGATGACACCGCGGCTTCGGATCGGCTCATCGGCGAGCTGCTCTTTGCCGTGGTGGCGCTGGCCCGGCAGCGGGGGGTAGACCCAGAGGGTGCGCTGCGCCGGACCGCCGAGGCCTGGCGTAGGGCGCTGCGCCAGCGGGAGGTTGCGGCTCGGGCTGACTCCGAGGCGGAGGACGGGGCCGGAGGCCCCAAGGCCGCCGGCTAGCAGCCCGCCCCTGCTTGCCTAACGCCGCGCCTATACTCTCGGGGACGAGCTGGCCGATGAGCCTGCTGTCTGCCCCATCACACCCCATCCCACGTTGAACCATGATCGAGCGGGCGGCGATGGCCCCGTGTCTGGGCTGATCCGGGAGCTGCGGATCCGCTGGAAGCTGTTCCGGCGTGGCCACACTCTGGGCCGGCGGCACTTGGTGCTGCTGATCGTGGCGGTGGCGGCCATCTGGGTCGGCGCCAGCCTCTACCACGGCCTCGGCAGCGATGCCGCCCTGCACCGCCAGCTGGGGCGGCTGGAGGTCCAGTCGCAGGCCATCGAGCGGCAGGTCCAGGCCCAGCGGGAGGAGCTCAGCTCCGCGCCCTCGTTGGCCGCCCAGGCGGAGATCGCCCGCTCCCAGGGCTTGTCGGAAGCGGGCGAGCAGGTCTATGTCCTGGAGAGCCCGGTGGAGGCGGCTGGTCCGGTAGCAATTCAGCAGGCCACGTCCGAGGTCGGACAGACGGCTCAATCCGTCGTCCAGACCCTGCTCGGGGTGCCCTGAGCGCCGCCGCGCTGGGGTCGCGGTAGTTCGCGCCACGATCGATGACGGCCGGCTGGGATCCGTCGGCAACTCCGCCGTGCGGCGGTATCGGCGGGCACCGGCCGGGTTCCCTTGACCTACTGCCGGCGGTGCTTGGGAGTGTCGTCAACCACGTCGGCTGGTGGCTCCGGCGGGTCGCCGGGCGGGGGCGGGCCTCGCCCGGCGAGATCAGGGTGAGATCGGCCAGGGGGGACACCCGCCGGACACCTTGACCCTTCGCCCCTCGCGCAATAAGATGCCATCGTCTTAGGGAGGTGTTGCGGGGAGCGCGCACCCGTCCGCACGCGCCCGAGGCGGAAAGAGAAGTTCGGGGTGCGGGAGGAAGGTATGGACGACTACAAACCGTTCCACGGCGATGGGCGCAACATGGGACCCCTTCGGGGGCTCTGGGGAGAGCTCTCGGCGGAGTTCTTTGGCACCTTTGTTCTTATCGCCCTCGGCGACGGCGTGGTGGCCATGGCCGTCGCGGCTCTGCCTGGGTCCGGACGCTCGTCCGCTCCTAACATCATCTGGCAGGGGGTCGGCGGCTGGACGCTGATCACTTTCGGATGGGCATTCGCAGTCATGGTCGGCGTCTACGTGTCGGGCGGCATCAGCGGTGGCCACATCAATCCGGCGGTAACCCTGGCCCTGGCGGTCCGGCGGCGGTTCCCCTGGAACAAGGTCCTGCCCTACTGGGTCGCCCAGGTGGTAGGCGCGTTCTTCGGAGCGGGCCTCGTGTACTGGGTCTACAACAGCGCCATCCAGGCGGCCAACGTCGCTCTCAAGCTGACGCCCAAGCAGGGCAACGCACTAGCCACCTACTCCATATTCGCGACCTTCCCGGCCTCGTACTTCCACGGGACGGTCGGAGGTCCGTTCGTAGACGAGGCAGTTGGCACCGCGCTGCTCCTGATTGGCGTCTTCGCCGTCAGCGACGCCCGGAACCTCAACCCAGGGTCCAACCTGGCGCCGCTCATCGTCGGCTTCATCGTCTTCGCGGTTGGCACCTCGTTCGGAGCCAACACCGGTTACGCGATCAACCCTGCCCGTGACTTCGGGCCGCGGCTGTTCGCCTTCCTCTTCGGTGGGTTTGGCAAGGTGGCTCTGCCCGGGACCTACAACATGCCGGGGTTCCACTTCACCAACTACTTCTGGATTCCGATCGTTGGGCCGCTGGTCGGAGGCATAATCGGCGCTGCCCTGTACGACTTCTTCATCGGCGACGTGCTTCACGCGATCAAGCGGGGCACCGGCGAGAGTGACGAGATTGCCACTCCTGCCGGCCGCGGCGAGCCCAACATCCAGCCTGGTCAGTGACCTAAGGAAAGTCAGCTATGAAGAAGCTGATCAACGGCCCTGAGGACGTCGTCCGCGAGGAGCTTCAGGGCATCGAAGAGGCCCATGGGGACCGTGTTCGGGTCTCCTACGACCCCAATTACATAGTGCGCAAGGATGCGCCGGTTCAGAACAAGGCCGCGATCATCTCCGGTGGAGGGTCGGGCCACGAGCCGATGCACGGTGGATTCGTGGGGATGGGCATGCTCGACGCGGCCTGCCCGGGTGAGGTCTTCACCTCGCCCACCCCCGACCAGATCCTGGCCGCCACCCAGGCGGTCAGCGGCGGCAAGGGTGTCCTCCACATCGTCAAGAACTACACCGGTGACATCCTCAACTTCGAGATGGCCGCCGACCTGGCTCGGGGCGAAGGCATCGAGGTCGAGGCGGTGGTCATCGATGATGACGTGGCGGTGAAGGACAGCCTCTACACGGCCGGGCGGCGGGGCGTCGGCGCCACCGTTCTGGCTGAGAAGATTTGCGGCGCGGCGGCTGAGGGGGGGGCCTCGCTGAGGCAGGTTGCCGACCTCTGCCGCAAGGTCAACGCCAATGGGCGGAGCATGGGGATGGCGCTCACCTCCTGCACCGTTCCGGCGGCCGGCAAGCCCACCTTTGAGCTGGGCGAAGACGAGATGGAGATCGGCATCGGCATCCACGGTGAGCCGGGACGGGAGCGGCGCAAGCTGGCAACCGCCGACGAGATCGTGGAGATGCTGGCCCAGCCGATCGTGGACGACCTTCCCTATGGTCCGGGCGACAAGGTCCTGGCCTTCGTCAACGGCATGGGCGGCACGCCGCTCATCGAGCTCTACGTCGCGTACCACGCGCTCTACAAGTACCTGCATGGTCGCGGCATCACCATCGAGCGCAACCTGATCGGCCCCTACATCACCTCGCTGGAGATGGCGGGCTGTTCGATCACCCTGCTCAAGCTCGACGATGAGACCAGACGTCTCTGGGACGCTCCGGTCAACACGCCGGGACTGCGGTGGGGAGTCTGAGCGAGGAGACCAGAGAGACCAACATGGAGACCGAGCCGAAGCGATGAAGGGAGCCTGAGGGGATGGCGATAACGGCCGAGCAGACGCTCGGTTTCATCCAACAATTTGGTGATTCCATCGCCGCCCAGAAGGACTACCTGACGGAGCTCGACTCCAAGATCGGCGACGGGGATCACGGCATCAACATGAACCGGGGAATGAAGGCGGTGTTGGCCAAGCTCGATGGGGCCACCCCGCAAGACATCTCCGCGATCTACAAGATGGTGGCGATGACGTTGATTTCAACCGTGGGGGGGGCCAGTGGCCCCCTCTACGGCACCATCTTCCTGCAGCTGGGGACGGCCACCCAGGGCAAGTCGGAGCTCTCGGTCGAGGACTGGAGCACGGCGCTCACCGCCGCGGTTCACGCGGTCGAGGCCCGCGGCAAAGCGGTGCTCCAAGACAAGACCATGATCGACGCCCTGGAGCCGGCGATATCGGCCCTGCAGGAGGCGGTCGGCGACGGCGACGACCTGGAGACCGCTCTCGGCCGCGCGGAGGCGGCCGCTGAGGCAGGCATGAAGGCGACGATCCCATTGGTGGCCAGGCGGGGGAGGGCCAGCTACCTGGGGGAGCGCAGCGCCGGGCACCAAGATCCGGGAGCGACATCTTCCTGGCTTCTCATGGGTGCTGCGCACCGGGCCTTCGGCGACTCTCAGGTTTAGCTATCCCGGTACGTGGGTACTTAATCCTATTGAGGATCAGTAAGCAGCACTGAGAAGCGGAGGAGGACCAGCCCATGGCCAAGTATGTGGGTGCTCTAGATCAGGGCACGACCAGCACCAGGTTCATGATCTTTGATCATTCGGGCACCGTGGTGGCCGTCGACCAGAAAGAGCACGAGCAGATCTACCCCAAGCCCGGTTGGGTCGAGCACAATCCCGAGGAGATCTGGGCACGCTGTCAGGACGTGATCAAGGGCGCCTTGGAGAAGGCCGGTTGCTCGGCCTCGGACCTGGCTGCCATCGGAGTCACCAACCAGCGCGAGACGGCTGTGGTCTGGGAGAAGGCCACCGGCAAGCCCGTCTACAACGCCATCGTCTGGCAGGACACCCGCACCGACACCATCTGCAACGAGCTAGCGCGTGATGGCGGTCAGGACCGTCTCCGGGGCAAGACTGGGCTCCCGCTGGCGACCTATTTCTCAGGGCCGAAGATCAAGTGGATACTTGAGAACGTCGCCGGGTCCCGTGCCAAGGCCGAGGCCGGTGAGATTCTCTTCGGCAACATCGACAGCTTCCTGATCTGGCACCTGACCGGCGGCCCGGACGGTGGCGTCCATGTGACCGATGTCACAAACGCCAGCCGGACTCTGATGATGGACCTCAAGACCCTGGACTGGGACCCCGAGATCCTCAAGCTTCTGGGCGTGCCCCGGGCGATGCTTCCCCGCATCATGTCCTCCAGCCACGTCTACGGCGAATGCCGCGGGACGCTGGCCGGAATCCCGGTTGCGGGCGACCTCGGCGACCAGCAGGCGGCCCTTTTCGGGCAGACCTGTTTCGCGGTCGGCGAGGCCAAGAACACCTATGGGACAGGCAACTTCATGCTCTTGAACACCGGCACCTCGCCGGTCCCCTCCAAGAGTGGCCTGCTCACCACCCTGGCCTACAAGATCGGCGACCAGGCGGCGGTCTACGCCCTCGAGGGCTCCATCGCCATCACCGGTGCGTTGGTCCAGTGGCTCCGTGACAACATCGGGCTGATCAAGACCTCCGCTGAGATTGAGCAGCTCGCGGCGACCGTCGACGACAACGGCGGCGTGTACTTCGTGCCGGCTTTCTCAGGGCTCTTCGCTCCTTATTGGAAGAACGATGCCCGCGGAGTGGTCGCCGGACTCACCCGCTACGTGAACAAGGGTCACCTGGCCAGGGCGGCGCTCGAAGCCACCGCATGGCAGACCCGTGAGGTGCTGGACGCCATGAACGCCGACTCTGGGGTCGCGCTGACCTCGCTGCGAGTCGACGGCGGCATGGTCTACAACGAGCTGCTCATGCAGTTCCAGTCCGACGTCCTCGGAGTTCCGGTCATTCGGCCCAAGGTGGCTGAGACCACCTCCCTCGGTGCCTGCTACGCCGCCGGCTATGCGGTGGGGTTCTGGTCCAAGGAAGAGGAGCTGCGGGCGAACTGGGGCGTGGACCGCACCTGGGAGCCCAAGATGGACGCCGCCGAGAGGGACCGGGAGTACCGGTTCTGGAAGAAGGCGGTCACCCGGACCTTCGACTGGGTGGAGAACTGACAACTGACTGACAGGTAGACTTAGGTCGTGACTGAACTACCGGAGACCCAGCTCCTGGTGATCGGGGGCGGATCCACCGGTGCCGGCGTGGCGTGGGACGCGGCTCGCCGCGGACTCCACGTCACGCTGGTCGACCGGGGTGACCTGGCAACAGGCACCACCGGTCGGTTCCACGGCCTGCTCCACTCCGGTGGGCGCTATGCGGTGAAGGACCCGGGCTCGGCCAGGGAATGCGCGGGCGAGAATGTGATCCTTCGTCGCATCGCCGCCGGTTGTATCGAGGACACCGGGGGCCTCTTCGTCACCACCCCGGCCGATGACCCCGGCTACGCGGACCGCTTCCTGGCGGGGGCGGCCGTGGCAGGGATGCCGGTGGAGGAGATCCCGGTGGCGGAGGCGCTGCGTCGGGAGCCGCTGCTCAATCCCAGGATCAGCCGAGCCATCGCCGTCCAGGACGGCTCCATCGACTGTTGGAGGACGGTCTGGGCCTGCGTTCGAGGAGCCCGCGCCTACGGCGCCCAGATCCTGCCCTACCACGAGGTGCTCAGCATCCGGCTGGAGCAGGGCGCGGTGGTTGGAGCCAGCCTGCGCGACAACGTTTCCGGGGCGGTGGTGGAGATCAGGGCCCAGTGCATCCTCAACGCCGCCGGCCCCTGGACCGGACGCATCGCCAAGATGGCGGGCTGCGCCCTGGGCGTCATCCCTGGCAAGGGGGTGATGGTGGCCATGAACCACCGCCTGGTCAACACGGTCATCAACCGTTGCAACATGCCCGGGGACGGCGACATCATCGTCCCGGCCCACACCGTCTGCGTGATTGGCACCACCGACGTTCCGGTCGACGATCCTGACCAGATTGCCCCGACCGCCGCCGAGGTGGCCAAGATGATGGCTGCAGGGGAAGTCCTGGTCCCGGGTTTCAGCCGGGCCCGGGCACTGCGCGCCTGGGCGGGCGCCCGGCCCCTCATTCCCAAGGGGGCGGCCCCGGCGGGCGAGGTCCGTGACACCCGTGAGGTGACGCGCTCCCACTCGGTGGTGAAGCACGCCGGTGTGGATGGGGTGGAGCACTTCATCACCATCACCGGAGGCAAGTTCACCACCTTCCGGCTAATGGCCGAGGATGCCGTCGATGCGGTCTGCGCCGACCTCAAGGTCTCGGCCCGCTGCAGCACCGCAGGGGCTCCCCTCCCGGACAGCGAGGACCAGCGGTTCTTCTCGCTGGGGTCCCATCAGAAGGAGATGGAGGAGCATGTTGGGGACGATCCCCTGATCTGCGAGTGCGAGCTGGTGACCCGGGGAGCCCTGCGGAGCGCCGCCAGCGGTCGGCCCGGGCAGCAGCTGGACGACCTGCGCCGGAGCCTGCGCCTGGGGATGGGGCCGTGCCAGGGTGGGTTCTGTTCCTTCCGGGCCGCCGGGCTGCTCCATCACGAGGGCTACTACGATCGAAGCCAGACCAACGACGCCCTGGCTGCGTTCGTCGAAGAGCGCTGGAGGGGGCAGCGGATGGTGCTCTGGGGCCAACAGCTCCGCCAGTACCGGCTGGACAGTTGGATCTTCCAGGGCGTCCTGGACCTCGAGCACTTACCGGCCTGACGTTCCTGTCTGGAGGGCTACTGGAATGAAGACCGAGGTCCTGATGATCGGGGCGGGCACGTCCGGGCTCTGCGCGGCCGTCCGGCTGGCTGAGGCCGGCGTCAAGGTGATCGTCATCGCCACCGGGGCCGGCTCCCTGGGTCTCGCGCCCGCCACTCTGGACATCCTCGGCTACGCCCCGGAGCTGGTCCTGGACCCGATGGGGGCCCTCCCCGCGTTCGTGAGTGAACACCCCGAGCACCCCTATGCCCTGGTCGGTCTCGAGCGGCTTCGGAGCGCAGTGGCGTGGTTCCAGGCCACCGCGGCCGAGCTCGGCTATCAGGGAGGCCTGGAGCGGAACCGTCTCCTGTCCACCGCACTCGGTGGCCTGCGACCGTCGGCCCTGCTGCCCGATTCCATGACCGCCGGGGCGATGGCGTCGGGAAGGCGGGTGCTGATCGCCTCGATCCGTGGCTTCCGCGACTTCTATCCCCAGTTGGTGGCGGAGAACCTGGCCTCTTCCGAGATGGGAGTCGACGCCAGCTGGGTTGAGCTGGATTGGAGCGGCGATGCCACTGACCTGGTCCCCACCCGGCTCTGGCGGCAGCTGCGCGAGCCCGCAGTTCGGCACCAGCTGGCCTCGATGCTGCGTCCCAGCATGGACGGGGTCGAGGCGGTGGGCCTGCCGGCGATCCTGGGTCGAACCGAGTCCCAGGCGGTGCGCCACGACCTGGAGGAGCAGCTGGGCCGGCCGGTGTTCGAGATCCCCACCCTGCCTCCGTCCCTCCCGGGGCTCAGGCTCTTCGACCTGCTCCGCGGGGCTCTGCGCCGGGCCGGCGGGCGCCTGATCCTGGGCAGTACCGCTGCCGAATTCCGCGCCGACGGGCGCCGGGTGGTGGCAGTCAGGGCCTCCGAGGAGAACCGCCACGACGAGTACGAGGCCGGGGCGTTCGTGCTGGCCACCGGTGGGATGGGTGCGGGCGGGATCGAGGTCGACGCGTCCCGCCAGGCCAGGGAGCCGGTCTTCGACCTGCCGCTCTCCGGGGTGCCCGGGGAGGCCGAGGATTGGGTCGATACCGAGTACTTCAGAGAGCAGCCCTTCGACCGGGCCGGGGTCCGGGTGGACGGCTCAATGCGGCCGGTGGACGCCGCCGGGGAGGCGATCTTCGACAACCTGTTCGTGGTCGGCGCAGAATTGGCGGGAGCCGAGCCCTGGCGGGAGAAGTCCGGTGAGGGGATAAGCCTGGTAACGGCCCTTCGAGCCGCCGAGGCGATCCTGGAGGAAGGGCGGTGAGCGAATTGGGGTTGGCGGCCCCGGGCTCGGTTCGGGCCTCCCTCGACCAGTGTGTCAAGTGCACCATCTGCGAGAGCGCCTGCCCGGTGATGGAGGTGACCGACCTCTTCCTGGGGCCCAAGACGCTGGGCCCGCAGGCAGAGCGCTTTCGGACCGGGGATCGCTCCCCAGATCACTCGGTGGACTACTGCTCCAGCTGCGGGATCTGTACCAGGGTGTGTCCCCAGGGCGTGCGAATCGCTGAGATCAACTCTCAGGCCCGGGCCCAGCTCAAGGTGGACCAGGGCAGCCGGTTCCGGGACCAGCTGCTGGCCCGTCCCGACGTGATGGGCCGGATGGCCCGTCCGGTGGCTCCGGTCTTCAACTGGGCCATGGGCAGCCCGGTGCTGCGGGCGGCAGGCCAGCGGGTGCTGGGAATCCATCGGTCGGCGCCGGTCCCGCAGGCGACCAGCCGGACCTTTGAGTACCGGCTGCGGCGACGGCCCCGGCGGGCGGCCGGACAGCGAATAGTCTTCTTCTACGGCTGCAGCACCAATTACTTCGAGCCCCGCCTGGGGGAGATGACCATCGCGGTTCTGGAGCACAACGGCTTCCAGGTGGAGGTCCCCCGCCAGGGTTGCTGCGGACTTCCACTGCAGTCCAACGGGCTCTACCCGGCCGCCCGTGAGTATGTGCGCCGGCTGACCGCCCAGCTCTCGGAGGGTGGTCTGGCGGGGCTGGACGTGGTCGCCACCTCCACCAGCTGTGGCCTGATGCTGAAGCGCGAGGCCATCGAGATCCTCGGGGTCGAGGACCGTCCGGTGCGCGAGCTGGCGGCCCGCACCTACGACCTCTTCGAGTTCCTCCGCGATCGCCACGAGCGGGGGGAGCTCCGAACCGACTTCGTGGGGGTCCCGCTGACGGTTGCCTACCACGCCGCCTGCCAGCAGCAGAACCAGCAGATCGGCAAGCCCGCCCTCGACATCCTCTCCCTGGTCCCGGGGCTGAAAGTCGTGGAATTGGACCGGTCCTGCTGTGGGACCGCTGGCACCTACGGCACCAAGGCCGAGAAGTACGACATAGCCATGCGGGTGGGGGCTCCGCTCTTCGCCGACATCCAGGAGGCGCGGCCCGACCTGGTGCTCTGCGAGGGGGAGACCTGTCGCTGGCAGATCTCCCACGCCACCGGGCTCCCCACGGCGCATCCGGTGGAGATCCTCTACAAAGCCTACGGTGGCCGGTGAGCTGGAGCCCGGCAGCCTGACCCCAGAGCAGCCGGTGGGGCTGGTTCTGGTCTCCCACAGCCGCCAGTTGGCTGAAGGGGCGGCGGAGCTGGCGCGGGCGATGGCCGGGGAGGAGGTCCGCATCGTCCCCGCCGGGGGGATGGAGCCGCCGGAGACGGCCCTGGGGACCGATGCCAGCCGGGTGGCCGCCGCGATTGAGGCCGCTTGGTCGGAGCGAGGGGTGCTGGTCCTGATGGATCTGGGCAGCGCATTGCTCTCGGCCGAGATGGCACTGGAGTTCCTCCCCGAGGAGCGCCGGCACCGGGTGGTCTTGTCCTCGGCGCCCCTGGTGGAGGGTGCGGTCGCGGCCGCGGTTGCCGCCCGGTTGGGGGAGGGGCTGGAGCAGGTGCGCGCCGAGGCCTCGGGGGCGCTGGCGGCCAAGGCCGCCCAGCTGGAGGGCCCCGAGGCCTCGGCAGCGCCACCGAGCGACAAACCGGACATGCCAGCCGATGCCCTGGAACTGACCGTGCCGGTGGAGTTGCCCTTGGGGCTGCATGCCCGCCCGGCCTCCCGGGTGGTGCGGGCATGCGCCGGCCTGGACGCACGAGTCGTCGCCAGCAACGAAAGCACCGGGGCGGGCCCGGTGAGCGCCACCAGCTTCAACGCCCTGGCCAGGCTGCAGATCCGGAGCGGCCAGCGCCTGCGCGTGCAGGCGGCGGGGCCCGACGCCGCCAGGGTGATCGAGGCGATCCAGGACCTGGCCAGCCGCCGCTTCGATGAGCCGGCGGACGCGGGGGCCCCTGGCCCGGAGCCGGCAACCCCGGAGACGTCGCCAGGGCGGCGTTCCCAGCGTAAGGGCGAGCTGAGGGGGCTGGCCGCCTCGAGGGGCACGGCCGTGGGTCCGGTCCAGGTGCTGGGGAAGGTCGAATTCACCATCCCCCAGGAGCTGAGCGAGGACCCCGCCAAAGAGCTGGGGAAGCTGGAGCAGGCCCTGGGGGCGACCCGGGGCGAGCTGGAGGCACTGCGGGACTCCACCCGGGTCAGTGCCGGTGCCTATGAGGCCGCCATCATCGACGCCCTTCTGCTGTTTCTCGATGACCCTGAGTTGCTTGACCCCACCCGGACGGCGATCAGCGAGCGCCATCAGGGCGCCGCCCGGGCCTGGGCGGACACCGTGGCCGAGGCACGGCGTGAGTGGGAGGGAATGGAGGCGTCTCGGATGCGGCTGCGGGCCGCCGACTTGGAGGGGGTGAGCAACAAGGTGCTTGGCCACCTCTGCGGGGCCGGGCAGGCCACGATCACCGGCCGCGGGGTCCTGGTGGCCCAGGACCTGACCCCGACCGACACCGCGGGTCTGGACCGGGAGCAGGTGCTGGGGATCGCCACCGCCGGCGGTGGGCCCACCTCACACACGGCGATCCTCGCCCGGGCCCTGGGCATCCCTGCGGTGGCGGGCTTGGGTCCGCGTCTGCTGGAGGTCCCAACCGGCACCCTGGTCCTGCTCGATGGCGACCGCGGGCTCGTGGTGGTGGAGCCATCCGGCGAGCTGGTGCGAGCCGCTAAGCAGCGGGCCCGGCGGGCGGCCAAGGCGGCCGCTCGGGCCAGGGCCGCGTCCCAGCGCCCGGCGCTGACCCGGGATGGAGTTCAGATCCAGGTGGCGGCCAACATCGGCTCCGTGGAGGAGGCCAGGGCGGCCCGGGCGGCGGGGGCCGACGGGGTGGGGCTGCTGCGCACGGAGTTCCTCTTCCTCCGGGCCGTTTCCATGCCCGACATCGAGTCCCAGGCCGCAGCTTACGGGGAGATCGCCGCCGCCCTCGAGGGGCGCCCCCTGACCATCCGCACTCTCGATGTTGGTGCAGACAAGCGGCTGCCCTACCTCCAGCAAGCGGAGGAGGATAACCCCGCGCTGGGGGTCCGAGGCCTTCGCCTGGGTCTGGCCCAACCCGAGGTGCTCTCGGTGCAGCTGCAAGCCGCGGTCAGGGTGGCTCTGAAGCACCCCGTCCGGGTCATGTTCCCCATGGTGGCTACCCTGTCCGAGCTCAGGGCGGCGCGGCAAGCCGTCGCGGCCGCGATCGCAGCGGAGGGGAAGGGTGCCCAGGGGGTGCGGCTGGAGGTGGGGATCATGGTGGAGGTGCCGGCGGCGGCCCTGGCCTCCGCTCATCTGGCCGAGGAGGCCGAGTTCTTCTCGATCGGGACCAACGACCTCTCCCAGTACACCCTGGCCGCCGACCGTACCAACGCGCGGGTCTCCGCCCTCGCCGACGCTCTACACCCGGCGGTGCTGCGGCTGGTGCGGGCCGCGGTTGACGGGGCCGGGCCGCGCCAGCGCCAGGTCGCGGTCTGCGGGGAGCTGGCGGGACAGCAAGGGGCGACCGCGCTGCTGGTGGGGCTCGGAGTTCGCGAGCTCTCGGTGGCGGTGCCGCTGGTGGCTGAGGTCAAGGAGGCGGTGCGCCAACTCGACGTCCCCGAAGCCCGGCGGCTGGCAGAGCGGGCACTCGAGCTGCCCGACGCGGACGCCGTCCGCTCCCTGATCTCGAGCGCCCCGGTCGAGTGAGACGATACGGGGCGCATGCTTCCCCCCTCCGGCCCCAAGGGCTGCAGCTCCGATCGTGAACCGCGCTGAGGTGAGGAGCATGACCGCCGGCGCCGTGGTGCCGCGAGTGCGCTCCAAGACCAGGACAACGGTGGTCGCGCTCGCCACCGGGCTTAGATTGGCGCTGACTCCGGTGGTGGTCTGGCTGGTCCTGGATGGTCACGACGTGGCGGCGGCGCTGGCCTTCGCGGTGGCCGCGACGACCGACTACCTGGACGGCTACCTGGCCCGGCGCTGGCAGGTCACCACTGCCACCGGCAGCTTCTTTGACACCACCGCCGACAAGGTGCTGGTGACGGGGGCGCTGATCGCCCTGCTGGCGGTTGGGCGAGCCTCTCCCTGGGCCGTGCTGATCATCATCGCCCGGGAGCTGACGATCATGGGGATGCGTGGCTCGGCGGCCATGGGCGGGGTCCTGGTGGTGCCCTCGCAGCTGGGCCGGATCAAGGCCCTCGTCCAATTCCTGGCCATCCTGGTCACCATCATCAACCTCAATTACCGTCTTGGTCCGCTGGGGCTCGACCAGTGGGCCATCTGGGTGGCGGTGGCGGTGACCGCGGGGTCGGCGGCCGACTACCTGTACCGGTGGTCCAGCTCCACCCTGAGGCAGCGCCCCGGCGGCTCCTAGGCCGTGACCAGGGCCGTCTTCCTCACCGGGGCCACCGGGTTCGTTGGCGGCGCCCTTCTGGAGCGCCTGCTGTCAGATGGCAGCGAGGTGCGAGCGTTAGTACGGGGGCAGGCGGCAGCCAGGCGGCTGGCGCGGCAGGGTGCGACGCCGGTGGTGGGTGACCTGCTCGGCGAGCTCGATCTGGCGGCTGCGATGTCCGGCTGTGCCCTGGTCTACCACGTGGCCGGTCTCAACCTCCTCTGCGCGCCCGATCCGAAGCTGCTCTTCCGGGTCAATGTGGACGGCACGGTGAAGGTCATCGAGGCGGCGGCCCGGGCTGCGGTTCCAAGGGTGGTCTACACGTCCTCGTCGGCGACCCTGGGGGAGGTCCGGGGCTCGATCGGGAACGAGGACAGTCCCCACCGCGGCTGGTTTCTATCCGTCTACGAGCGCTCCAAGTACGAGGCCGAGGTGGCGGCCCAGGCCGCGGCCGAGCGGCTGGGGGTGGAAGTGGTCTGTGTCAACCCGTCCTCGGTCCAGGGTCCCGGCCGGGTCTCCGGCACCGCCCGCTGGCTGATCCGCTACGCCAACGGAAAGCTCCGCTGGATGATCCAGACCCGGGTCAGCCTGGTTGACATCGCCGACTGCACCGAGGCCCACGTGCGAGCGGCCGAGTGGGGACTTCCCGGACGTCGCTACCTGATCAGCGGACCCAGCCGACCGATTGCCGAGCTGATCCAGATGGTGGGCTCGGTGACGGGACGCACCTATCCTGTCCACTTCCTCCCCTCAGCCCCGGCGGTCGCCCTGGGCTCGATGGTCGGCTCCGCCTTCAGGCTCGTGGGCAAGAGGCCACCGGTCTGCCGGGAGACGATGCGGACCCTGGCCCACGGTCACGCCTACGACGGTAGCCGGGCGGCCCGGGAATTGGGTTTCGCCTACACGCCGATTGAGGAGTCCCTGGCCCGGGCCATGCGCTGGTACTCCGACCACGGGTACCTGGACCCGCCCCTGGCCCAAACCTGAGCCAGGGCCGGAAGGGCCAGGCGGTCTGGTTCGCCGCGGTGAACATCGGCTCCCAGCCCGTTTCCCGGAGGGCGTGCCTATACTCAAGTTCTATTGGGCCAGGCGAAGCGGCGCTTGAGCGGGGTCAGGGTGCAGCTCTTGCGAACGGGTAACTCGACGCAGATCGTCTCGGCAACCTCCCGGTCGGCCGCCGGCTACCTGTCCTGGGCGTGCAGCCCGCTTGCCCGAGGGGTGAGGGCGGCTTTTCTCCAAGTGGTGGTGACGCCGCTGCTGGAGTACTACGGCCACCCCAAGGTGACCGGGTTGGAGAACCTCAAGGGGCTACGGCCGCCGTTTCTGCTGGCCGCCAACCACGCCTCTCACCTGGACACTCCGGCGATCCTTCTGGCGCTGCCACCTCGGCTGCGCAGTCGCACTCTGGTGGCGGCGGCCGCCGACTACTTCTTCGATGAACCCTGGAAGGGAGCTCTGGTGGCACTGGGGCTGGGCGCGATCGCCGTGGAGCGCAGGCGGGCCTCGAGGCAGTCGATCCGGGCCTTGCGAGGCCTGCTCACCGAGGGCTGGAACCTGGTCGTCTTTCCCGAGGGCGGCCGCAGCCCCGACGGCCGGCTGCGCCGGGGCAAGCGGGGCATCGCCCATCTGGCCGCGGCCGCCGGGGTTCCTGTGGTCCCGGTGGGAGTGTTGGGCACCTTCGCCGCCATGCCCGTCGGGTACCTCTGGCCCAGGCGGGGGCAGTTAGAGATTCACTTCGGCTTGCCGCTGCTGCCCAACGGCTCGGAGCTGAACTCCGCCGGATCGGCGGGGCTGCGAGATGCAACCGAAGGGATCATGGCTTCGATCCAGGCCCTGACGGGGCAGGAGCTCTCGCCCGATCGTGTGGAGAGCCCGCCACCTTCCCCCCGGTCCTGACCTCAGCCGCCAGGGGGGTCTGGCACCCGGACTGAGCTTCGGTCGTCCCGCCGACTGGCAGACCGACAAGGCGGTCCCTTCTCGGGCCCAACGTCGGTCTCGCCTCGGACCCGGCTGGTCGGGCGCACGGCAGCCTGACCACTCTCCGCAGGGATCCCGCAGCCAGACGCTGCCGTCTGACGTGACAACCGCTCCTCCCGCTCGGGGCTGCGGTCGGAGCCGACCCCCAATGCGGCTCGGGCCGCTGCCGCCGACCTCTCCTGTGCCGCGCGGTCCAAGTCACCCGCAGGTGCCCACCGGCTGGGCGCGCCAACTCTGCCGCCGGGGACCGATAGGAGTCTTGGCCGCACCCGTGGTCGACCTCCGTTGCTGGCCGCGCATCTCCAGGCCCGGGCCGGAGGAGCGCGGAGCCCTGGGTGCCGGTTCGTGGGGGGATGGGGTCGGCCAGCTCTCGTGCCCGGCAGCCGGGTCGTGGCGCTTCGGGACGCGCACCCCCGGCCAGCTGGCCAGGTCCGGCGTGGCCGACCCTGCGGCCCGGGGCTCTGACACTACGTGGGACCGGTCCCATGGGAGAGAGAACACCACGACCGCGGATGGCATCACCGTGAGCGAGGAGCCCAACCAGGTGACGGGATCGCCGCTGGAGTTCGTCAAGGCATTGCGGCGCGAAGTGCCTGCGACCGCCACTCCACGCCGCAACTCCACGCCCTTGACAAGTTGTGAGCGACAACATATGCTGCCACGTGGCCGATCGCACGCCG
>JBEKRL010000026.1:0-23669 GCA_049518775.1 Candidatus Dormibacteria bacterium | reverse complement strand
TCGCCTTCTCCCTGCTGCTCTCGATCTATGCGCTGACCCACCGCTACCTCAGCGACGCCGCCCTGCTGCTGGCCTACACCATCCCGGCGGTCTTCCTCTCCATCCCGGCGGGGATCTTCGCCGACCGCTACGACAAGAAGACGCTCATGATCTGGACCAATCTCAGCCGGGGCCTGATGGTGCTCGGGGTCCCGGTCCTGGAGCTGACCGGGGTCGCCCAGCGCCAGGTGCTTCCCCTCTACGTGATCACCTTCATCTTCGCCGGAGTGGGCCAGCTCTTCGCTCCGGCCGAGGCGGCCAGCATCCCCCAGCTGGTCAAGCGGGCTGACCTCTCAGCCGCCACCTCCCTGTTCACCATCACCATCATCGTCACCATCGTGCTCTCGGTGCCGCTGGCCTCCGTTGCCCAGCGGCTCCTCGGCCTGGAGGGTCCCTACTACTTCGGGGCTGCGCTCTTCGCGGGAGCCTCGGGGGCCATTTGGCTCATCCGGCCCAAGCTGCACGCGGCCTCGACGTCGGACGGTCAGCAGCTGCGGGCCCCCTGGAGCAGCACCTGGTCGGAGATCTCCGCCACCCTGCGCACGATCCAGGCCAGCGACATCCTTCCCTTCGCCTTCGGCATGCTCACTCTGGCGCTGGCGATCGTGTTCACGATCTTCGCCCTCTCGGCGGGGTACATGCAGCACGTTCTCCTCAGCCGGCCCCAGAACAGCTACATCCTCCTCATCCCCGCGACCGTGGGGATGGTCGTGGCTGGCACCGTCCTGGGCCGGCGCCCGTCCTCGGAGGCCCACGGCCCGGTGGTGGTCGTCCGAGGGCTGGGGCTGGCGGGTGTGGCCATGCTGGTGCTGGGGGTCCTGCCGCCGATCCTGAGCCGGCTCGGCATCGACGGGGCTCTGGTGCCGCTGGCGATAGTCCTGGCGGTGATCTTCGGGGTCGGCTTGGGGGCGGTCCTGATCCCCTGCCTCACCATGATCCAGGAGGAGACCGAGCAGGCCAGCAGAGGGAAGATCTTCGGCGGCGCATTCCTGGCCATCAACCTGGCCATCGCGGTGCCCCTCCTGGTGGCCGGGGCGATCGCAGACGCGGTCGGTGCCAGCGACGTCCTGGGCGCCCTCGGACTGGCTCTGATCGGCATCGCCTCGGTGGCCTGGGTGCGCTCGTGGGGTGTCGCGTCGAGTGGAACACCGCCGGCGCCGGTTACGGCCGCGTAGCGACTTGTCGAAGTCCGCTGGCGACCGTTCCCAAGTCGGGCCGGGGTGTTCTATATGGAGTCATGCGTGCGGTCGTCACCTGTGAGAACTGTGGGCTCCGCCAGGAGGTGGCCCGGGCCATACCTGAGCCCACCACCTTTCACATCATCTGCCACTCGTGTGAGCAGAGCCTGCTGGTCACCGTGACCCGGGCCGACATCCGGAGCGCAGAGGCGGCCGTCCGGACCGCTTCGGCCCGGCGCTAGGTCTGGCCCGGGTCAGACCGCCCAGCGCGAGAGCCCCCGCGGGATCTCCTCGCGACCGCTGTCGAGGACGACGGGCCCCAGCTCCTCACTCTCAAAGTCCAGGCGGAGCTGGCGGGCCATCGGCAGGACCTGCCCCGAGCGGGCCCGTTCGCGGAGCCGGGCCCGGCGGTCGGGATCCAGGCTGGAGCACTGAACGCTGCAGTACTTGGCGGTCCGCTTCTTGACCAGGGCATGGCAGCCGGCTCGAGCGCAGACCCGGTTGGGGGCGGTTGGAGAGGCGAGGGAGCGGGCCACGGGGGGATATTAGATTCCCATTAAGGGTCCCTGTCAATGGTCGTTACGACCTTGAAAAAGAGCATCTTTTTGAAGAGATCGGGTGGCTGCAGTTGTACCCCGTTTCCCCATTTCGCCTGTGGATAACCTTCTCTTCCCGCCCCTTCGTCCTTCCCTCCGGCGTCCCCCGGCCAGGGCCCGCGGTGGGGTGGCCGGTCCCGGTCGGCCGCCCCATCGGCGGCTCAGCTCGGCTGCGGCCCCTCCCGGTCGAGGATGATTTGCTCCGGGCTCGGGACTGCAGGGCTCGGGTTCCCAGCCCTCACCCGGGGGCGAGCCCCGCGGCGGCGCGTCAGCGCTGGAGCCAAGCCAGAGTCAGTGTCCCGAGTGATCATCAGCGGATCGGCGGATGGATTGGGCCTGCAGGCAGCGCAGGAGCTGATCGCGGGCGGCCACGAGGTGGTCCTCCACGCCCGCAGCGAGCCTCGCGGCCGGGAGGCGCTGGGGGCGGCCCCCGGAGCCAGGGGGGTGGTGATCGGGGATCTGGCCAGCATCGAGGCCACCCGCGAGCTGGCCCGGCAGGCGAACCAGATGGGACCCTATGACGCCGTGATCCACAACGCCGGGGTGGGCTACCGCAGCCCAGGACGGGTGGAGACGGTCGACGGCCTCTCCCAGCTCTTCGCCGTGAATGTTCTCGCCCCCTACCTGCTCACCGCCCTGATCGAGCCGCCTGGCCGGCTCATCTACCTCAGCTCGGGCATGCACCAGATGGGGAACCCTGGCCTGGAGGACCTGCAGTGGCAGGGGAGGCCCTGGGATGGGCCCCAGGCCTATGCCGATTCCAAGCTCCTGGACGTGGTTCTGGCCTTCGCGGTGGCGCGGCACTGGCCCAGGGTCCTGTCCAACGCCGTCGAGCCGGGCTGGGTGGCCACCAAGATGGGGGGGCCGGATGCCCCGGGCGACCTGTCCCAGGGGGCGGCCACTCAGGTCTGGCTGGCGACCAGCCAGGCCCCGGAGGCGACGGTCAGCGGCAGGTGCTTCCACCACCTCCGGCCTCAGGCAACGCACCCGGCCACCGCCGACCACTGCCTTCAGGACGACCTGCTCCGGCGCTGCGCCGAGCTGAGCGCCACCTTCCTGCCGGGTGCCGCCGCCCCGGCGCGCGCCGTGAGACCTGAACCGGTCCTAGGGGAAGGCTGATGGGGGAGGGCGACCAGTACCGGGCCACCCTCCGCCGACTGGAGGATTGGGGCCCCTACCTGGCGGCGAACAGCCACCTGCCCGGACCGAGGGCCAACCTCGAGCTGGTCGCGGCGTGCGGCGAGGAGGCCGATCTGGCCCGGGCGGAGGGCCTCATCGCCGGCGGCGACGAGTTCGCCACGGTGTGCGGCCTGGTTGCGCTGGGCCGCTACTTCGGCGCTGGAGACGACCGGCCGGCCGAGGTCCTCCACGGGCTTGCCGCAGACGACCGTTGGCGTGTCCGCGAGGGAGTTGCGATGGCCCTTCAGCGGGCATGCGATGCCGACCTGGAGCGGGGCTTCGCGCTGGCCGAGCTCTGGGCACTCGACTTTGACCCGCTGGTGCGGCGGGCGGCCGTCGCGGCCGTGTGCGAGCCACGGCTGCTTCGCGATCCCGGGTTCGCCGGGCGAGCGCTCGCGCTCCTCGCCCGGGTCACCGCCGAGCTGGCTCGGGTGCCGCCCCGGGACCGGGGCTCGGCACCGGTCCGAACCCTCCGGCAGGCGCTGGGCTACGGATGGAGCGTGGCGGTCGCCGCTAGCCCCCAACAAGGACTGCCCCTCTTCCGCGGGTTGGAGGCGAGCCCTGACCCCGATATCGGCTGGATCGTCCGAGAGAACCGCAAGAAGGCCCGGCTCCGGCGCGTGCTTCTGGACTGGGAGGGATCCACTGGGGGGGTCACCACGGCCCCGCCGTCCCCGCCCGGCGGTGCGGGGCGGGGGCGGCCCGCTCCGCGTTGACCCGGGGCAGCGGGTGGGCCGTCCGACCGCCACCCCCGTGGACCCCCATGCCACGCGCCCACTCGGTCGCCGTGGCGACGAGGGCTCCCCGCCTCACCTCTGCCGGGCAGTGAGCAGCGAGGTAAGCCAGATGCCAAGGGTCAAAACCATGCTTGGTGGCGGCCGCATACAAGGTGCTGTGAGCCCATCCTCTCCAAGGGCCGTGGGCACCCCTCCGAGCCGGCGGGCGGACCCGCTGTGCCCACGCCCCTGGCTCCGACCAGGCTAGTTGGGCCACTCCCCTCCGCCGGGCCCCCATCTCAGCCGGGGCCCGGTGGGCTGTGATGGCGCAGGAGTGCGCCTGCTGCCGGCGTCAGGGCGCGTCGTAGGCGTCGAGGGCGACAGGCAGGCAAGCGGTCACCCCGTGGCCGGCGGGCTCCAACCCCAGCAGCACGGCACTGACGATCTCGTCACGGCTGGCCCCGTGGTCCCGGGCCTGGCGCACATGGAAGGGCACTCCGGTCGTCATCCGGAGCGCCGCGAGAATGGCGATGTAGGCAAGGTCCTTGGTCTTGGGGTCGAGAGCGCTGGCCTCGTCGAGGGATCGGGTCGCCTGCATCCAGGCGGCGGCATGCCCAGGAGCCTCGGACCCGAACACAGCGAAAGCTCGGCTGACCCCAGCTGGGACTTCATTCGGCGCGGCCATCGGACACCCTCCTCCCCGACTTGCGGTGGAACCTCGAGCCCGCACGATGCCCGGGTGGGGGAGAGCCACCCGGGGACCTCGCCACCTCGAAATGCCCGGCGCCGGCGCGAAAATCTGCCGATTCAAGAGCCGTCGCTGCCGATCGACGAGACCAGATTGTAGGGCCCAGGCCAGCTTCGGGTCGCTGCCGGCGGGCCTCTCGGTGCCGGGCGTCCCTAGCTCCGGCGGACAGCGTCAGGCGCGGGGGAGCGCCGGGTGAAGACTCCGGCGGGTATTGGTCGGGAGCGGGGTCCGAGCCGGCGATGAGGGCGCGCCAGCTCAGCCGGAGGAGCAGGCGGTGAGCCCTCCCCGAGGCGCCGAGCGAGCTTGGGGAGGGCTGAGCCCGGCAGGGAGCTGAAGGTCTGGGGCCGGCGCGGTCTAGCGGCGGAGCCACCCGGGCCGCGCTCCCCAGGGCTACGTCGCGTGGGCGCACCAGGAGTCGAACCTGGGGCCTCTACCGTGTCAGGGTAGCGCTCTAACCACCTGAGCTATGCGCCCTCGGAAGGATCCGGGGTGCCCGGATTATAGCCTCGGGGGGAGGCGGCTCCGAAGGGTGCCCGGGCTTCCATACAATCGGGCGAACACCGATGTCCGCATCCCCAGTCGACCTCGAAACGCTCCGCCACAGCACCGCCCACCTGATGGCCGCGGCGGTCTGCGAGCTCTGGCCTGGTACCGAGTACGGGATCGGCCCCTCGATCGAGGACGGCTTCTACTACGACTTCCTGCTTCCCGATGAGCGCCGCTTCACCGAGGAGGACCTGCCGGCGATCGAGCTACGGATGCGCGAGATCGCCGCCCGGCGCCCTCTCTACCAGCGCTCGGAGCTGAACCGCGAGGAAGCGTTGGCCGAGTTCCGCCGGCGCCGGCAGCGCTTCAAGGTGGAGCTCATCGAGAGGATCCCCGAGGACGAGGTGGTCAGCTGCTACCGGACCGGCGACTTCTTCGACCTCTGCCGTGGCCCCCATGTCCGTGACGCCGGGGAGATCCCCGCCTTCCGGTTGCTCCATCCGGCCGGGGCCTACTGGCACGGGGACGAGAGCCAGCCCATGCTGCAGCGGGTCTACGGCACCGCCTGGGGCTCCCAGGAGGAGCTGGACCGGTACCTGGAGCGGCAGGAGCAGGCCCGGCTTCGCGACCACCGCAAGCTGGGCCGAGATCTGGACCTGTTCTCCTTCTCGGACGAGCTGGGGCCTGGGCTGGTCCTCTGGCACCCCAACGGCGCGGCGGTGCGGACGGTGATCGAGGACTACTGGCGGGATGCCCACCGTCGGGCCGGCTACAAGCTGGTCTACACGCCCCACCTGGCCCGGGAGCAACTCTGGGAGACCAGTGGCCACCTGGGCTTCTTCGCCGAGGAGATGTTCGGGCCCATGGAGGTCGAGGGCGACCGCTACCGGGTCAAGCCGATGAGCTGCCCCTTCCACATCCTGATCTACCGTTCCCGGGCGAGGAGCTACCGCGAGCTGCCGATGCGGCTGGCGGAGCTGGCCTCGGTCTACCGCTACCAGCGCAGCGGCACCCTCCACGGCCTGCTTCGGGTCAGGGGGATCACCCAGGATGACGCCCACATCTTCTGCCGCCCGGACCAGGTCGACGACGAGGTCGCGGGGGTGCTGAGGCTGGTCCAGGCCATGTACCGCCGCTTCGGGTTCGCAGAGGTGGAGGTGGACCTCAGCACCAAGCCGGCGAAGGCGGTGGGATCGACCGAGCTCTGGGAGCAGGCGGAGTCCTCGCTGGCCCGGGTGATCGAGGCGGAGGGCCTGGAGTACCAGCTCAAACCCGGGGAGGGGGCCTTCTACGGGCCCAAGGTGGACTTCCACATCCGGGACGCCATCGGCCGGCGCTGGCAGTGCGCCACGGTCCAGTTCGACTTCAATGAGCCCGAGCGCTTCAGCCTGGAGTACATCGGGGCCGATGGCGCCGCCCACCGGCCGGTGATGGTCCACCGGGCCCTGCTGGGGGCGCTGGAGCGCTTCTTCGGGGTTCTCCTGGAGCACCACGCCGGGGCACTGCCGCTCTGGCTCTCCCCGGTCCAGGTGCAGGTGATAACCGTGGGGGACGCCCAGCTCGACTATGCTCACCAGGTGGCGTCCAGTCTGGAGGAGGCGGGGTTTCGGGCGGAGGTGCCGGACCGTCCCGGTGAGAGGATCGGCGCCAAGATCCGCGACTCCCAGCTGGCCAAGGTCCCCTACGTCGCGGTGGTGGGGGGTCGGGAGGTCGAGGCCGGGAACGTCAACCTGCGCAACAACCGGACCGGCGAGGAGATCCCCCTGACCGTTGATGAGGTCATCGAGCGGCTGTCGGCCGAGGCCTCCCCTGAGGGTTGACCGTCCGGCCCGTTGGGGAAGCTCCTTGGTGATAGGATCCGGGATTCAATTGCCCAATTGAGGAGGAAGCGTCCATAGCGTTCCGCGAACTGCGCATAAATGACCAGATCCGGGTTTCCTCGGTCCGACTCTTCGACGACACCAACGACGAGGCCCTGGGGATAGTGTCCCTGGCGGAGGCACAGCAGCTGGCCCAGGAGCGGGGCCTCGACGTGGTGGAGGTGGCCCCCCAGGCGCAGCCCCCCGTCTGCCGGCTGATGGACTACGGGCGCTTCAAGTTTGAGGCCCTCAAGCACGAGAAGGAGACGCGGCGCGAGCACAACGCCATCCGGCTCAAGGAGATGAAGCTCCGGCCCAAGATCAGCGAGCACGACTTCCAGACCAAGTACGGGTACGTGCGCCACTTCCTGGAGGAGGGCGACAAGGTCAAGCTCACTATCATGTTCCGGGGCCGCGAGCTGGTCCATCAGGAGATCGGGCGGGCGCTGCTCGACCGGCTGGCTGATGAGGTCAAGGACGTGGCCCAGATCGAGCGCTCGCCCCTGGTGGAGGGGCGCAATATGATCATGATCCTCAACCCGGTCTCGAAGAAGCAATCCAAAGGAGGCGCCGGCAACCATGCCAAAGATCCGCACCCACAAGGGAACCCAGAAGCGGTTCCGGCTGTCGGGGACGGGTAAGCTGCTGCGCCGGGGCGCCTTCCGATCGCACCTGCTGGAGCACAAGTCGGCCAAGCGCAAGCGCGGCTACGCGCAGCCGAAAGTGGTCGATCCCGGGGACGCCAAGGCGGTGCGGCGGAACGCGCCTCACCTGGGGAGCTGAGAGGTGGCCAGGGTCAAGCGCGGGGTGGCTGCCCACAAGCGGCACAAGAAGGTCTTGGAGCTGGCCAAGGGCTTCAGCGGCACCCACAATCGCCTCTTCCGGCCGGCCAACGAGGCGGTGATGCATGCGCTGTCCTACCAGTACCGGGATCGGCGCAAGCGCAAGGGTGACTTCCGCAAGCTCTGGATCGCTCGCATCAACGCCGCCTCGCGGCAGGCGGGGATTCCCTACAGCCGCTTCATCGCGGCGCTCGACAAGTCGGGGGTCGAGCTCTCCCGGAAGCAGATCTCCGAGCTGGCCATCCACGATCCGGCCGCCTTTGCCCGGCTGGTTGAGGTTGTGCGGGAGACCGCGCCCGACCAGTGACTGAGGGCGACCTCCAGGCACTTGGCGAGCGGGCCCTGGAGGAGATCGCCGGGGCAGCCGGTGAGGCGCAGCTGGAGCATCTCCGCCTCAAGTACCTGAGCCGCCACGGCGGCCTGATCAGTAGCCGGGCCGGGGAGCTGGCTCAGGTGCCCCCGGATCGGCGGGCCGAGCTGGGCCGGGCCTTCAACGGAGCCAAGCAGGCGGTGGAGGAGGCGCTGGGCCGGCGCCAGGCCGAGTTCGAGCTCAGCCGGGGGCCGTCGACGAAGGGGGGAGGATGGCTCGACGTCACCGCTCCCAGCCGGCCGCTGGAGCGGGGCCACCAGCATCCGATCGGGAGACTGATCCGGGAGATCGAGGACATCGCGGCCGCGCTCGGCTACCAGTCGGTGCGAGGGCCGGAGGTCGAGGACGACCGATTCAACTTCGAGCTGCTCAATCTGCCGCCCGAGCATCCGGCCCGGGATGCCCATGACACCTTCTACCTGGACGGCCCCGCCCAGGGCTGGCTGATGCGCACCCACACCTCGCCGGTGCAGCTGCGGACCATGATGGCGGGGCCGCCTCCCTACCGGATCATCGTGCCCGGCAGGGTGTACCGGCGCGACAACCCCGACCCCGCCCACAACCCAGTCTTCTTCCAGGTGGAGGGGCTCTGCGTCGACGAGGGGGTGACGGTGGCTGATCTCAAGGGCACCCTCATATACCTCGTCGAGGCCATTTTCGGGGTGGACCGGGGGGTCAGGCTGCGCTCCAGCTACTTCCCGTACACCGAGCCCAGCCTGGAGGCCGACGTGGCCTGTGGCTTCTGTCAGGGGAAGGGCTGCCGGAGCTGCCTCGGCAAGGGCTGGATCGAGATCCTGGGATCGGGGATGGTCCACCCCCAGGTCCTGCGCAACGCGGGCCTCGACCCCGGACGCCTCAGCGGGTTTGCCTTCGGGATGGGGCCGGACCGGATCGCCGCTCTCAAGTACGGTCTGGAGGACATTCGGGACCTGTACGAGAACGATCTCCGGCTCCTGGAGAACTTCTGATGCGAGTCAGCCACGAGTGGCTCTCCCAATTCGTCGAGCTGGGAGACCTGGGACCCGCGCGGATCGCGGAGGCGCTGACCCTGAGCGGCACCGAGGTGGAGCGGGTGGCGGAGTTCGGCCATGGGCTCGAGCCGGTGGTGGTGGCCGAGGTCGTCGAGCTGGCGCAGCTGGGCGGCAGCGACCACCTCTGGTTGGCTCGGGTGGCGGTTCCCGGGGAGCCGGCCAGGCAGGTGGTCTGCGGTGCCCCCAACCTGTCGCAGGGGGCGCTGGTGGCCTGGGCCCGACCCGGCACCCGCTTGCCCGGGGGCATGGAGATCGGGCAGCGCCGGATCCGGGGGGTGGATAGCTGCGGCATGCTCTGTGCTCCCGATGAGCTGGGGCTGGGCGTTGACCACGAGGGGGTGATCCTGCTCCCCAGGGGGGAGGTGGAGCTGGGTCAGCCGCTGAGCCAGGTGTTTCCGCCGGACGTCGTCTACGAGCTCGAGGTGCTGAGCAACCGGGCCGACTGCCTCTGCCACCTTGGGGTGGCCCGAGAGCTGGCGGCGGTGCTCGACCGCCCGCTGCGCGACCTCGAGTTGGGCCCCATCTCGCGGTCCGGCTCCCCAGGGGAGGTGTCGGTCGAGGTGTCACTGGAGGACCCTGGCGACTGTCCCCTGTACCTGGCGGAGTGCCTGGACCTGGTGCGCCCCGGGGGCACCCCACTTTGGCTGCGGCGCCGGCTCATGGCGGTGGGCGGCCGGCCCATCTCGATGGTGGTCGACCTCGCCAACTACGTGATGCTGGAGATGGGTCAGCCGGTCCACACCTTCGACCTGGACCGGCTGGCGGGCGGCCGGGCAAAGGTCGTGATCGGGGTCCGACGGGGCCGTCCCGGGGAGGTGCTCCGCTGCCTCGACAGCTCCGAGCGCCAGCTGGAGGGGGCACTGGTGATCACCGGCGATGGCCGCCCCGTCGCCCTGGCCGGGGTGATCGGAGGACTGGAGACCGCTGTGGGGGAGCAGACCCGTCAGATCGTCCTGGAGGCAGCCAGCTTCAACTGGGTCTCGATCCGCCGCACCAGCAGGCGGTTGGGACTGAGGACCGATGCGTCCTCCCGGTTCGAGCGGTCGCTCTCCCCGGCGCTGGTGCCGACCGCTGCCCAGAGATTCCTGTACCTCTTCGAGACGTTGGCGGGAGGGCGGGTTCGCCCCGGGCCGGTACTGGGTGGGGCCCTTCCGCCTCCGCCCGAGCCGATCGTGGTCTCCTCGCGCCGGATCGGTGGGCTCCTGGGGATGGAGGTCCCGCCCGAGCAGGCGGCTTCCGCCCTCCGCCGGCTCCAATTCGGGGTCACGGTGAGCGGCGAGGAGCTGAAGGTGGTCCCGGCGGCGGTGAGGACCGACATCCGGATTCCCGAAGACCTGACCGAGGAGGTCGGGCGGATCCTCGGCTACGAGCTGGTCCCGGCGACACTGCCGCCGCTGCGGTCGGCTCCGAGTGGAGATCCCGGCAGGACCAGCGCGGCCCGGCTGGCCGCCGAGATATGCCTCGGAGCCGGCTTCACCGAGGCCATCAGCTCCAGCCTGGTGCACCGCGACCGCCGCGGGCCGGTTCTCGGACTGGGGGAGGGGGTCGCCCCGACCAGCCTGTCCAACCCGCTCTCGTCGCAGCTGGGCGGCCTGCGGGTGAGCTGCGCCGCGGGCCTCTTGGAGGCCTGCCAGCTCAACCAGTCCAGGGGTCAGGAGCGCACCCAGCTCTTCGAGTGGGGCAGGGTGTTCTGGGGGGGGGAGGGGCAGGGCGGACGGCCCCAGGAGCCGGAGCTGTTGGCTCTGGTCGACCACGCCTCGGGGGCGGAGGCCGGGGACAGCGCCGGCCGCCTGGACCGACTCCTCAGGGTGGTCGAGGGGCTGGCGGAGCGTCTCAGCCTGGGCGACGTTGAGTTCCGTCCCGGCCGCCACCGCGGCCTGCACCCGGAGCGCTGCGCCGAGGTGTGGGACTCCGGCCAGTGTCGAGGGGTGCTGGGGCAGCTGGCGCCGGCCTCCGCCGCTGAGCTCGAGCTGCGCGGCACCACGGTGCTGGCGGAGCTGCGTGTCGACGGGTGGCTGGTGGCCGGGGGCCGGCCCGGGCGGGGGGTGAGGCTGGGCAAGACGCCGTCGCTCTCCGTCGATCTGGCCGTCACCGTCCCCGAGCGGGCTGAGCTGGGCCCGGCGAGGGACTCGGTCCGCTCGGCCGCGATCGTGGAGCTGGAGCAGATCAGGCTGGTCGACCAGTATCAGGGCGACCAGCTGCCGCCGGGCACCAAGGGCTGGACCTTCCGGCTGGTCTTCCGCCATCCCGAGCGGACCCTCACGCATCGCGAGGGGGAGCAGCTGCGCTCCCGGGTTCTGGCAGCACTGAGTGTCGCGGTCGGGGCGGAGCTGCGCGCCGGGTCGGCATGAGGTCCGACGGCCGCTTCTCCGTCCCACTCGCGCCGACCGGGATGGTCGCCGGTGCGCCGTGGCCGCCCCTCTTCGATGGCGCCTCCGCCTGCCGGTCGGCCCCCGCGGGGATGTCTTGAACACCCCCGTCGACGAGGGTGGAGGTGGTCTGGCGCGGGGCTCGGAACCCGTGGTGACCGGCCCCCGCTGAGGGCGTCCATGCCGAGGTCGGTCCGGCCCAGCCCCCTGCCCCGGGCCTTCTTCGCCCGGCCCAGCCCGGTGGTGGCGCGGGAGCTGCTGGGATGCTGGCTGTGCCGGCGACTGGGCCACCGAACGCTGCGGGTCCGGGTGGTCGAGACCGAGGCCTATCTGGGTGCCGGCGACCCCGCCTCGCACGCCTTCCGGGGCCGCACCGAACGCAACGCGCCCATGTTCGGGGTCGCGGGCGTCGCCTACGTCTATCTCATCTACGGCATGCACCACTGTTTCAACGTGGTCACCGGCGCTGACCGGGACCCCCAGGCGGTCCTGCTCCGAGGCGCTGCCGGGAGCGGCGTCGAGGCGTCGCTGAGGCTGCGGGGCCCGGCGCTCCTCTGCCGGGCGCTCTCGATCGACCTCAGCTGTAACGGGATCGACCTCTGCGGTCCGGGGCGGGGCCTGATCTGGTTCGAGGGGTCCCAGTCCCCGCCGGTCCAGGTCCTGACCACCGCGCGGGTCGGGGTGCGGGACCAGAGCCCAATGCGGTTCGCAGTACCGGATGGCGGAGAGGGACCGGTGCCTGGGATCCAAAGAGAGCGAGCCCCGAAGGGCTCGCTCATTGATTAGCCGGTGCCTTGGCACCACGTCCGGCGGATAAGCCGGAACAAAAATCGGACGCTGCAACGCCCCCGACTCGGGTCCGCTGGGTAACGGGAAGTGTGCCGGTCAGGGAAGTTCCCGCCTCCGGGACCCGGGGGCCCGTTACTCCGCCCGAGTGTGCCGCAGGTAGCTCCAGACGGTTCGCATCATCAGCACCTCCGTCAGGATCGGACCTACCCATCCACAGTAGCACTGCCCGTCCCAAAATTGTGAAGCGCGGGTCTCGGCCCGCTGCCTAACCGGTCGAAGGCCTGGGCAACGAGGCCAACGGCCAGCGGCGCCCGCCCCCGAGGCTGTGGGCCGGGCCGCCTTCCCAGCTAAGGCGGGCGGACCCAATCGGGCACCGACCGACCCGGTCTCCGGGGCTCGGTGCGGTAGGCTCTGAGCTCGTGAGTCGGGCCGAAGAGCTGCTGCGCGGGGTCGTCCACTGCGAGAGCCGGGAGCATCTGGTCGAGCGGCTGGAGCGGAACGAGAAGCTGCGCATCAAGTTCGGCATCGATCCCAGCGCTCCGGACCTCCATCTGGGGCACACGGTGCCCATGCGGCTGCTGCGGCGCTGGCAGCGCGAGGGGCATCTGCCGGTCCTGGTCATCGGGGACTTCACCGCCCGGATCGGTGATCCCAGCGGCCGTTCGATAACCCGTCCCCAGCTCTCCCCGGAGGCCGTGGAGGCCAACGCCAGGACCTACCTGGACCAGCTCTTCACCGTCGTGGACGCGGACCATGTCGAGATCCGTCGCCAGAGCGAGTGGTACCGGGACTTCGACTTGGTGGCGGTGCTGAGGCTGGCCGACACCGCCACCGTCGCCCAGCTCCTCCAGCGTGCCGACTTCGAGCAGCGGATGCGCTTGGAGCAACCGGTCGGTGTCCCGGAGCTCTTCTACCCCCTGCTCCAGGGCTACGACTCGGTGGCGGTCCGGGCCGATGTGGAACTGGGCGGCAACGACCAGCTCTTCAACCTGCTCCGGGGGCGCGCGGTCCAGGTCGCCTACGGCCGGCCGCCTCAGGACATCGTCACCGTGCCTCTGCTTGAGGGGCTGGACGGTGAGAGGAAGATGAGCAAGTCGCTAGGCAACGCGGTCGCAGTCGCGGCTTGCGCCGATCAGCAGTTCGGCCAGCTGATGTCCCTCCCCGACCAGCTCATCACCCGGTACCTGGACCTGCTCACCGACATCCCGGATGAGGAGCTGCAGAGGACCGAGCGGGAGCTGCGGACCGGCACCCTCAACCCCAGGGACGCCAAGGCCGCCATGGCCGAGCGGCTGGTCTCCGAGTTCCACGGCCAGGGGCAGGCCGCGGCGGCCAGGGAGGAGTTCTTCCGGGTCCATCGGGACCGGGCTCTACCCGCCCAGATCGCTGACGTGGCCATCGATGCACGGCAGTTCTGGGACGCCCGTGAGCTGCTCATCGCGGCAGGGATGGCGGGCTCCAAGAGCGAGGCTGCCCGGCTCATCCAGGGCGGGGCGGTGGAGCTGGCCGGGGACCGAGTGGGGGACTGGCGCCAACCGCTGGTGGTTCATCCCGGCGCGGTGCTGCGGGTGGGCTCAAGGCGGGTGGTGAGGCTGGCCCCCGGCCCCTGACCTGACGCCAGGTGGGTTGCTGAGGGACTGCTAGGCTTGGATCAGAAGTCCGGTTAGACTGGGACCCTTGGGAATGCATGTTCGCCCGCGGGGGCCCGGCGGCGGCCGCCGCGAAAGTCGGAGGTAGGCGGTGTCTGGGCACTCCAAGTGGGCGGGGATCAAGCACAAGAAGGCGGTGGTGGACGCCCGCAAGGGCCAGACCTTCACCAAGGTGGCCAACGAGATCACGGTGGCCGCACGCGAGTCCGGCAGCGATCCCAACAGCAACTTCCGGCTCCGCCTCGCGATGCAGAAGGCGCGTGAGGTCAACATGCCGGCCGACAACATCGACCGAGCCATCAAGCGGGGCACCGGTGAGCTTCAGGGAGACGCCATCGAGGAGATCCGCTACGAGGGATACGGCCCCGGGGGGGTGGCGATCCTGGTGGACGTCCTCAGCGACAACCGCAACCGCACCGTGGCTGGCATCCGCAACGTCTTCACCAGGGCCGGGGGCAGCCTCGGCGAGGCCAACTCGGTGGGCTGGATGTTCAACCGGACCGGCCTCATCCGGGTGAGCCCCGGATCCTCCGATCCTGAGGGGCTTGCCCTTCAGGCCATCGAGCTGGGGGCCGACGACGTCCAGGTCGAGGGGGACAGCGTCGAGGTCTACGTGGCCCCGGAGCGGCTGGAGGCGCTGCGGGGGGCCCTGACCGAGGCGGGGATCGAGGTCGAGACCGCCGAGGTCACCATGCACCCGACCAACACCGTCGAGGTTGAGGCCAAGCACGCCCCGGCGGTGGTGAGGCTCCTGGAGGCTCTCGAAGAGCACGACGACGTGCGGGAGGTCCACTGCAACGCGGTTTTCCCGGACGCCGTCCTGGCTGAGGTCTAGGCAGGCGCGGGAATGGCCCGGGGGCGCTGGGGAGAGGGCGGTTGCTAGTCCTGGGGCTTGACCCGGGGCTGGCCCTGACCGGCTGGGCCCTCGTCGACGGTGAGCGGGGCCGGTTGACCCTGCGGGAGGCGGGCTGCTGGTCGACTTCCCCCGACCAGGCCGAGGGCCGCCGCTTGCTGGTGCTCTGGGACAGCTTCGCCGAGCTGGTCCGGCGACACGCCCCGGAGGCGGTCTCCGTGGAACGTCTCTACTTCAGCCGCAATGTCGCCACCGCGATGGCGGTCGGCCAGGCCAGGGGTGTCCTGGTGTGTGCGGCGGCCTCGTTCGGGATCGAGCTCCACGAGTACACCCCCGGGCAGATCAAGCAGGCCGTCACCGGCAACGGTGCCGCCCCCAAGCCCCAGGTGGCGCGGCTGGTGCGGATGATCCTTGGCGACGCGGTACCGACCGCCCCGGACGACATCACCGATGCCTGTGCGGTCGGGATCTGCCACCACCACGCGGCCGGGCTGCGCCGGGCCCTGGCGGTCGGGATGGTCCGATGATCGCGGCCCTCCGGGGGACGATTGCCCGGGTGGAGGACGAGTGGGTGGTCCTGGAGGTGGGTGGGGTCGGCTACCAGGTCTACGTGCACCCCCGCACCGCCAGCCGGTTGCTGGAGGAGCGGGGCGAGGTGCTGCTGCAGATCCACACCGTCGTCCGCGAAGACGCCATCTCCCTCTTCGGCTTCCTGGCCGTAGAGGAGCTGGCCTGCTTCCGCTACCTGCTGACCGTGGAGCGGATCGGCCCCAAGGCGGCCCTGGCGATCCTGTCCAGAGCTGAGTGGCAGGCGGTGGTGGAGGCGATCATGAGCGGGGACCACGCTCTGTTGGCATCGGTGCCCGGGATCGGGCCCAAGACGGCCCAGCGGATCGTCCTCGAGCTTCGGGGCCGGGTCGACCAGCTGGCGGTGCTAGGTGTCGGCGTGGCCCCGGCTGCCAGCGGGCAATTGGGCGAGCGGGCGGTCGCCGCCCTGGTGGCGTTGGGCTTCACCCGGGGAGAGGCCCACAAGGCGGTCTCCAGCGAGCTGGCCGCCGCTCCGTCCGATGGGCCGGAGGAGCCGACCATTGAGGAGGTGGTGAGGGGAGCGCTTCAGCGGCTGGCTCGGGGCGGGGCGAGGCTCTCCGGATGATGGGCCGGGAGCGGGTGCTGGCCCCCACCGCCAGCGGCGACGAGCCGGAGTTCGACCGCCAGCTGCGGCCGCGACGGCTCAGCGAGTTCGTGGGCCAGGACCAGGTCCGCGAGCAGCTAGGGATCCTGATCGACGCCGCCAAGGCCAGGGGGGAGCAAATCGAGCACCTGCTGCTCTCGGGGCCCCCCGGCCTGGGCAAGACCACCCTGGCCAACATCGTGGCCGCCGAGACGGGGGCCGCCCTAAGGGTCACCAGTGGTCCCGCGATCGAGTTCCAGGGCGCGCTGGCCAGCCTGCTCACCAGCCTGGGCACCGGGGACGTCCTCTTCATCGACGAGGTCCACCGGCTGCAGCGGGCGGTGGAGGAGAGCCTCTACCCGGCGATGGAGGAATTCTCCTTCGACTTCGTCTCCGGCAAGGGGGTGGGGGCCCAGGCGCTGCGGCTGGCGCTGCAGCGCTTCACCGTGATCGGGGCCACCACCATGGTCGGAATGATCTCGGCTCCCTTGCGGGATCGGTTCGGCGCCACCTTCCGCCTGGAGTTCTACAGCCAGGCCGAGCTGGCCACCATAGTTCGTCGGTCCGCCGGCCTGCTCCAAGTCCCCATCGAGGAGGAGGCGGTGATCCTGTTGGCCGCCCGCTCGAGGGGCACTCCCCGGGTGGCCAACCGGCTGCTGCGGCGGGTGCGGGACTACGCCCAGGTCCGGGGCGACGGCGCCGTCAGCCTGGAGATGGCCGAGGAGGCGCTCCGGCTTCTCGAGGTGGACCACCAGGGGTTGGACGCGTCGGACCGGCGTCTGCTGCGCCTCATCTGCGAGCAGTTCGGAGGTGGTCCGGTGGGGCTGGGCACCTTGGGGGCGGCGCTCTCCGAGGAGCCGCACACCATCGAAGAGGTTCTCGAGCCGTACCTGATCCAGCTGGGAATGCTGGCCCGGACCCCTCGAGGCCGGGTGGCCACCGCCAGCGCCTATCGGCACCTGGGGCTGGTGGTGCCTGCCAATGCGCCTGGGGCGGTTGCCGTCGTGGCGGTGGAGCTCTTTGAAGGGGCGGGCTGAGGCGGAGGCGACGCCGACCGATGACTTCGACTACCCGCTTCCCGCCCGGGCGATAGCCCAGCAGCCCTTGGGGGACCGCTCCGCCAGCCGGATGCTGGTGCTTGGGCGCGGGGGCCTACCGGAGGACCGCCAGGTCGCCGACCTGCCGAGCCTGCTTCGGCCCGGTGACTGTCTGGTGGTGAACGACACCCGGGTGAGGGCGGCGCGGGTCCGGGGCCGGGTGGCGGGCCGTCCCGGGGAGCTGCTGCTGCTCCGGGAACTGGGCCAGGGACGGTTCTCGGCCCTGGTTCGTCCAGGCAGGCTGCTGCGTCCAGGAGCGGCTCTGGAAGGACCCGGCTGGCGGGGAGCGGTGCTAGGCAGCTGGCCCGGCCACCCAGGGGGCCGGGTGGTGGCGCTCGAGTTGGAGCCCGGGGTGGAGCTGGAGGGGATCGGCGAGGTTCCGCTTCCTCCCTACCTGCGCGAGGGGCTGGCTGACCCCGAGCGCTACCAGACCGTGTATTCGGTGGGGGCGGGGGTGTCAGCCGCGGCGCCCACCGCGGGCCTCCATCTCACCCAGGGTCTCCTGGACCGGGTCGAAGGGCTCGGAGCGTCGATCTGCCGCGTTCAGCTCGAGATCGGGATCGGCACCTTCGCCCCGATCCGGACCGCGACCATCGAGGGCCACCAGATGCACTCGGAGCGCTACCGCATCTCCCCGGGCGCGGCCGCCCAGCTCCGGGCGACGCGCGCCGACGGGGGGCGGGTGGTTGCGGTGGGGACCACCGCCGTGCGCTGCCTGGAGTCCAGCCCCGACGGGGCGGGAGCGGTATGTTCCGGTGCCGGTGACACGGGTCTCTACCTTCGCCCGGGGTGTGGCTTCCAGGTGGTCGACGGCCTGCTCACCAACTTCCACCAGCCCCGCTCGTCGCTGCTGGTGATGGTCAGCGCCTTCTTCGGCACCGAGACCGTGCGGACCGCCTACCAGCAGGCGCTGGCCTGGGGATATCGGTTCCTCAGCTTCGGGGACTGCATGTTCGGCTGGCGGGCGATTTGAGCGGACGGTCCGCCCCCTTCGCGGTTCTGGCCCGGGACGGTCGAGCTCGACGGGCCGTCCTCTGGACCGCCCATGGAGAGGTGCAGACCCCTGCCTTCATGCCGGTGGGAACCCACGCCGGCGTCAGGGCCTGCGACCCCGACGAGGTGGCTGCCACGGGGGCCCAGATGCTGCTGGCGAACTTTTATCACCTGGCCCTGCGGCCCGGGGTGGAGCTGATCGCCGAGCTGGGGGGCTTGCACCGCTTCATGGCTTGGGGCGGGTCCATCCTGACCGACAGTGGCGGCTATCAGCTGGTGAGTCTGGACCAGCTGGTGGAGCTGGACGACCGGGCGGTCACCTTTCGGTCCCCCTACAGCGGAGACACGGTCCGCGTCACCCCAGAGGGGGTAGTCAGGGGACAGCTGGCGCTGGGAAGCGATGTGATCATGGTCCTGGACAACCCGGTCCCCTACGGCACCCCCGAGCCCCAGCAGCAGGAGGCCACGCGTCGCACCCACCTCTGGGCTGAGCACTGCCGGCAGGTCGACACCGGCGCCGCCCTCCTCTTCGGGATCGTCCAGGGGGGGTTCGCGGTGGGACCGAGGGCGAGATCGGCGGAGCTGGTGGCGAGACTGGGCTTCGACGGGGTGGCCCTCGGTGGCCTGGTTCTGGGCGAGCCGCCCGGGGTTCGCCAGCCTGCGATCGACGCCTGCGTGGAGGAGCTGCCCGACCATCTGCCCCGCTACATCATGGGTCTGGGCACCGACCTCGACCTCCTCGACGCGGTGGGCCGGGGGGTGGACCTCTTCGACTGCGTGCTGCCGACCAGGCTGGCGCGGACTGGAACCGCCCTCACCTCGAGCGGGCGGCTCTCGCTCCGCCAAGCGAGGTTCCGCCGCGACGGGAGGCCCCTGGAGGGGGACTGTGACTGCGCTGCCTGCTCCCGATTCAGCCGGGCCTACCTGCGCCATCTCTACCTTGCGGGGGAGATCCTGGCCCACCGGCTGGTGAGCCTGCACAACCTCCGGCACCTGGGCCGCCTGATGGCCGAGGTTCGGCGGGCGATCGAGGCGGGCCGCCTCCCAAACCTGGTGGAGGAGCGGACCCTTCGGCTCACCCAGGGGCTCCGGGATTGAGCCCAAGGTGAGAATCCGGGAGTGGGGAAGGGGTCGCACGAGCCCTAGAATCAGGGACCGTCACATGCCAATGAACTCGTCGCGGCCGGGCGCGCTCCGATGATCCGGATCACCAGGTGGTGGCTGGGCCTGATCATCGTGATCATCCTGGGGGCCGCCTTCATTGACGCCTACGGTCCCATCTACAACGTGGTGGTCCGCCACACCAGCCCCACCGCGTCCATGCCCAAGAACAAAGAGCCGACGCTGCTGGGCAACCCCATCTACATCCATCGCGGCCTGGATCTGCAGGGTGGGTCCGCCTTCACCATCCAGATCTGCCAGGGGCCCAACAACCCCGCCGGCTCCGGCTGCACCAGTGGCGTGCCCAAGGGCAGGACCCTGGCCGAAGCCCAGGCCGACACCCTCACCATCCTCGAGCGCCGGGTCAACAGCCTGGGCGTCTCCGGGGCCCAGGTCCAGACCCAGGGCAGCAACCAGATCCTGGTGCAGCTTCCCGGCGTGGACGTGACCGAGGCCCTGGCCGCTCTGGGACAGACCTCCGAGCTGCACTTTGCGGTGCCGGTCGCCGGCACCCCCGCGGTCAACGGCAGCCCTGGGGCCTGCACCACGCTGACCTGCATCGATCAGGACCAGCTGGTACCGGCGGGCTGCTGGCCTGCGGCCCATCCCAAGTCCAGCTGCCAGTTCGACAACCTCCTCTACTACCCGGAGAACAGCTCCACCGGTACCCGATATCACTGGAAGATCGTCAAGGACCTCACCGCCTCGGATGTGAGTTCGGCGGCGGTCGGGCAGGCGCCCGGGGGGGGCTATGCGGTCGACATCACCTTCAACGGCGCCGGGGCGACCGTCTGGTCCAAGTTGACGACCGCCGCCTGCATCAAGAACCCCGGTTGCAGTGAGAGCGGGACCGGAGGCTCGACCAGCGGCGCCCCGCCGACTTCGCAGCTGGCGATCTTTCTCGACGCCCAGGTCCTGACCGCCCCGGTCGTGGCCAGCCCCAGCAGCAACCAGACCCAGATCACCGGCGACTTCACCTTCGCCAGCGCCACCAGGCTGGTGGACGACATCAACGCCGGGGCACTGCCGGCCCAGATCACGGTCGCCCAGCTGACCTCGGTCTCGGCCACGCTGGGCAAGCAGTCGGTCCAGCAGAGCCTCACCGCGGGAGCCTTCGGGCTGGTGCTGGTGGTCCTCTTCATGCTGCTCTACTACCGCTTCCCGGGGCTCCTCGCCGCCATTGCGCTGCTCTTCTACGCCGCCATCGTGCTGGCGGTTTTCGAGCTGATCCCGGTGGTCCTGACCCTGCCCGGCCTGGCTGGCTTCATCCTCAGTGTGGGGATGGCGGTCGATGCCAACGTGCTCATCTTCGAACGAATGAAGGAAGAACTGCGCCAGGACCGTCCCCTGGAGCTGGCCACCGAGTACGGCTTCCGGCGGGCCTGGCCGGCGATCCGGGACTCGAACGTCTCGACCATGATCACCTGCACCGTCCTCTACTTCTTCGGCTCTGCCGACGTGAAGGGGTTCGCGCTGACCCTCTTCATCGGGGTGGCGGCGAGCATGTTCTCCGCGATCGTAATCACCCACTCGCTGCTCTACTACGTGCAGCGGTGGTTCCGGTTCGCCAGGCGGGCCACCCTCTACACGACGGTGCTGCCCGCTGAGGTGCTGGCGCGGAGTTTCCGGTCCGGTGGCCGCTTCGACGTCGTGAGCCACCGCAACGCGTACTTTGCCGCCTCGCTGGCGATCATCGTCCCGGGGATCTTCGCCATCCTGATCGTTGGCTTCAACCTGGGCATCGACTTCACCGGTGGCGACAGCATCGCCGCCCAGCTCAAGCAGCACACCACCGCGGCCCAGGTGCAGAAGGTGGCCGAGCAGGCCTACGCGGCGGGCCGGCCCCAGGTACAGGCGGAGGGGAAGAACTACTACGTGGTGACCACCCTGCCGATCGCACCGCGGGAGGCGGAGAAGATCGTCCAGGCGCTGGACAGTCGCTTCGGGATCCCCAAGGACAAGGCGGGCAACCCCTCGGTCAACGAGACCACGGTGGGGCCGACCATCGCCAGCAGCCTGGTGGTGAGCGCTGTCTTCCTGGTCATGATCTCGGCGACTCTGATCTCCGCCTACCTGGGATTCCGCTTCTCTCGAACACAGGTCAGCGCCCGGCGCTTCGCGCTCTGCGCCATGGCGGCCCTGCTCCACGACATCTTCGTCCTGGTCGGAATCTGGGCCATCCTGGGCCACTTCAGCCTGCTGGGACAGGTCGACACCCTCTTTGTCACCGCAGTTCTCACCATGGTCGGCTTCTCGGTCCACGACACCATCGTGGTGTTCGACCGGATCCGCGAGAATCTTCGGATTCAGGGTTCCCGGATGACCTTCGACCAGGTAGTCAACCTCTCCATCGCCCAGACCCTCTCGCGCTCCTTGAACACGTCACTGACGGTGATCCTGGTGCTGGTCACGCTCTTCCTCTTCGGGGGCTCCTCGATCCAGGGGTTCGTCCTGGCGCTGATCGTGGGGATCGCCTCCGGCACCTACAGCTCGATCTTCAACGCTGCCACCCTTCTGACCGCCTGGCGGGGGTTGGACCGGCGGGTGGTGCGGCGCAGCCCGGGGCGGGTGCCGGGGGGCGTGGTCAGCGCTGCCCGCAGCTGACCATTCAGAGGGACTCCGCAGCTAGAATCGCGCTACGGAGGCAGCCGGGTGCACGCCCCGTCCCGGACCCAGGAGCTGTCGGGAATACCCTGCACCTGAGGCTGACATAACGTGGCCCAGGCGTCGCCGGAGGAGCGGCTGCGGAAGCTCCTCCAGCCTGCCATCGAGCAACTGGGCCTGGAGCTTCGGGAGGTCTCGTGGCGCTCAGGCAAGGGCCGGGCGGTGCTGCGGCTGACGGTCGACCGGCCCGGCGGAATCACCATCGACGAGTGCGGCGAGGCCAGCGAGGCGGCCTCGGCGCTGCTCGACGGGCGGGATGAGCTTCTGCCTGGCCCCTACTCGCTGGAGGTGTCCTCGCCTGGTGCCGAGCACCCCCTCCGCTCGGAGCAGGAGTTGGCGGCGGCGCTCGGGCGTCGGGTCGAGCTGACCCTGCGTGACGGGGACGCCCGGGTGGTCCTCGAGGGTCGCCTGGTCAGTGTCGGTCCCGAGGACCTGGAACTCGAGGCTCGCCGCGGTCGGAGCGGCCGGCTGCGTTCGTTCCGGGTCCCCCGGGGCACCGTGGCGGCGGCCCGGGTGGTAGTGGACCTGTGAAGACGGCGGCCGAACCGGCTCTCGCCAGCGACGCCAACGCTCACGCTCCCGAGCTGGGGGAGGTGCTGCGCACGCTCCGGGAGATCCACGGCGTGCCCACCGAGGGGGTGGTGGCGGCCATTGAGGCGGCCATTCCCGCGGCTTGGTCCCAGCTGGAAGCCGAAGCTCCCCCGGTGATGGTGCGGCTCGATCCGCAGACAGGGCAGCTGCTGGTGGAGCTCGCCTGGCTGGTGGTGTCCGGGGAGCCGTCGGGGGCGGGTCAGATCTCGCTGGAGCAGGCCCGGCAGCTGGACCCCGCAGCCAGCGTCGGGGGTTCGTTGCGGCAGCCGACCGAGCTGTCCAAGGCGGTGGCGGCCCGGGCCGCCCGGCTGGTCAAGGCGGAGATCGGGCACCAGGTCCGGGCCGCCCGGCTGGAGCGCCTGGTCGGCCAGGCCGAGGCGAGCCGGGGGCAACTGGTGGACAGCCTGGTGGAGCAGCTGGAGGGAGGGACCGCCTTCCTCCGCGCCGGGGAGCTCCAGGCCTACCTGCCCCGAGAGGAGCAGATCCCGGGCGAGCGGCTGAGCCGGGGACGCCACCTCAAGGTGGTGCTGATGGAGTCGCGTCTCGGGGGCGGGGCGGAAGGGCTCCAGGTGCGGGCCTCGAGGGCCAACGTGTTGTTGCTTCGCCGTCTGCTGGAGGCCGAGGTCCCCGAGCTCGCGGATGGCACCGTGGTGGTGCGAGCGGTCACCAGGGCGCCCGGCGAGCGCAGCAAGGTCGCCGTCGAGTCCCTGCGGGCCGGCGTCGACGCCAAGGGAGCCTGCATCGGGCCCAGGGGGGTGCGGATCCGGTCGGTGGTGGCGCAGCTGGGCGGAGAGAAGGTGGACGTCCTGGAATGGTCGGCCGACCCCGCCGAGCTGGTTGCCCGGTCGCTGGCGCCGGCGCCGGTGATCTCGGTGGGTCTGGACCACTCGAGCCGGCGGGCCACGGTCTTGGTGGCCCCCCAGAGCCTATCTCTGGCGATCGGAAAGGAGGGGCAGAATGCCCGTCTGGCGGCGCGGCTGACCGGGTGGCGGATCGACATCCGGCCGCAGGGAGAGGGGCCATAGGGCCGAGCGGGGCGGATCGGGGGCCGGTGCGCAGCTGCATTGCTTGCCGCCGCCGACGGCCGCAGCAGGAGCTGATCCGGCTGCGCTTAGAGGCTGGCCGGATCGTCGCAGATCCCAAGGGCGAGCGTGGACCGGGCCGCGGCGCCTACGTGTGTGCCAAGATGGAGTGCTGGGAGGGGGCCAGCAGAGGCCGTTCACTCAGCCGTGCCCTGCGCCTGGGCGGGGAGCCTGTAGATCGCGAGGCTCCGACGGCGACGTTGACC
>JBEKRL010000025.1:0-24172 GCA_049518775.1 Candidatus Dormibacteria bacterium | reverse complement strand
CAGAGCTGGGGTCGACTTCGGAATCCTCTACGAGGGTGAGCGCAACAGCGGCAACGACGTCCGCCGGGTGGGGGAGGAGGGCCTCTTCGAGATGCTGGCCCAGCACAACATCGAGACCCTCAAGGGGTGCCAGTTCAAGCGCATCATGACCACCGACCCCCACAGCCTCAACGCGATCGGCCAGGAGTACCCAAGGCTGGGCGGCAATTACCCAGTACTTCACTACACCCAACTCCTGGTCGAGCTTCTGGAGCGGGGCGACCTGAAGCCGAACCGGGAACAGGAGATCGTGGCCACCTACCACGACCCCTGCTACCTTGGCAGGTACAACAACGGCTACTTCGCTCCCCGTCGGGTGCTGGAACTGCTGGGGATCAAGCTGCACGAGATGCCCCGCTGCCGGGAGAACAGCTTCTGCTGCGGCGCCGGCGGGGGCAGGATCTGGATGGATGACGGGGAGATCAAGGAGCGGCCCAGTGAGAACAGAATCCGGGAGGCAGTGTCTCTCGGCGATGCTCGCTACTTCGTCGTGGCCTGCCCCAAGGACGCCGTGATGTACACCGCCGCGGTTCAGTCGCTGGGAATGGAAGGCCGAATCGAGGTGGTCGACGCCATCGAGCTGGTGGAGGCAGCCTTGGAACCGGAGGTGGCGCCAGTTGCAGTCGCCTGAGTCAGGGCTGCTCGCGGACGCCATCGCGGGCCGCCAAGCGGCGTTTCTCCAGGCCCAGGAGCGCCTTCAGGCGCTGGAAGCCTACCCCCCGGGGGGCGAACTCCCGGAGGTGAGCGACCGCCGCCTGCCGGAGGCCCTGCTGAGGCGGGCCCTGCAGTGCCTGGCGGGATCCGTGGAGTACCACCTGGCGCAGCGGATCCTCCGGGAGGGCAGTCTTCATGCGGGCCCCGACCTCGTCATGGCCGTTGGGCTCCAGGCGCTGTCCCAGGCCGGGCTGGCGACGTGGGATCCGAGCACCGGCGAGTTCCGGCCCACCGAGTTGGTGGCTGAGCTGATGCGCTTCTTCGAGGCCGGTATCGAGGGGGTGCTCGCCCAGCCGCTGAGATGATGTGCCCATTCTGCCCGCTGCTCGGAGAGCGTCGCGACCTGCACGCCCACATGCTCGCCGAGCACCGCGACCGACTCAGCACCAGGGCCGAGGCGGGGCGCATCTTCATGGAGGTCAACTGCCCGATCTGTCCTGAGGGGATCAGCAAGGAGGTGAACCCCCGGGGGCGTGACACGGAGTTCCTGGACAAGTTCGCGGACGAGATCAGAATGGTGGGCTTCGATCTCTTGCTTTACCACTGGGACACCCATGTCGAGGCCGCCGCAGAGGGGCCGACGGAGGGATAGCCTTGGCCACGATCAATAACTGCAACATTCCCGACGACCTTCACTACATGATCAACCAGCACATGTGGGTGCGCCGCCAGAGCGACGGGTCAGTTCTGCTGGGCATCACGGACGTGGCGCAGAAGCTGGCGGGCAAGATCGTCGCCGTCACCACCAAGAAGGTCGGCCGCGCCATCACGAAGGGACAGAGCACCGGGACCATTGAGAGTTCCAAGTGGGTCGGCCCGATCCCGAGCCCACTCACCGGCGAGATCGTGGCGGTGAACGGGGCCCCCCAGGAGGACCCCACCATGCTCAATCGGGACCCCTACGGCAACTGGATCGTGCGTCTCCGCCCCTCCCTGTGGGACCAGGAGAGCGGCGAGCTGGTGACCGGCCCCGATGGCGTGGAGGCCTACCGCCGCCTGCTGGAGAGGGAGGGAATCGATTGCGGCAGCTCATGACCGAGCGGTCCGGGGCCGGCGCGAGCGTCGCCAACGTCGAACGCGCCAGGACGGCGGGGCCGTACCTCGCCCCGCCAGGCTTTCGAGCCATTCAGGGGGTGCAGCGACGGTGACGGCACCGGATGCTTCGGCAGCAGCGGCTGAGCAGCTCTGCCCCCTGTGCCAGATGATGCCGGTCGAACCCGGAAGGCCGATGTGCCAAACGTGCTGGCAGCTCGCACCCACATGGGTGCGGCGGACATTCAAGGATCAGCGGCAGGCGGATTGGTCACACCTCCTCGAGGCAGACTCCGTCCACGCCCCAACATTGGAGGAGAAGGATGGCCATTGAAGGTGCGGACATGACGCTGGACTGCCTCCACATGCTCTGTCCCATGCCGATCGTGAAGTTGTCCAAGGCGATCAAGGAGGTGGCAATCGGGCAGACCCTGCTCCTGCTCGCGGACGACCCCGGTGCCCGCCTGGACGTCCAGACCTGGGCGCGGACCCTGGGCCAAGAGTTGGTCAGCACCGAGCAGGAGGGCAAGGTGTTGCGCTTTCTGATCCGGAGAACCACCTGATGCGTCCCACCTCCATTCCTGAAGCCAGCCTCGAAGAGAAGCGGCGCTTGTTCGCCGAGGTGGAGGCTGACCTGCGCTTCCCCGATTACCTCAAGGGCTGCTATGAGTGCGGGATCTGTGTGGCGGCGTGCCCGTCCGCGCGCTTCTACGACTTCAGCCCCCGCCGGATCACTCAGGCGGTGGCCCGCAGGGATGTCGAACTGGCGTGGGAGCAGATGAACGGCGAGGTCTGGGACTGCTCGCAATGCTTCTCCTGCCTTCGCTGCCCTCGGGGCAACAACCCCGGCGGAGTGATCACGATCATGCGGGAGGTGGCGGTCCGCAACGGCCTCCACACCGCCAAGGAGGCCCTGGAGGGCTACGGACGGATCATCTACAAGATCATGAGCACCGGCACGCAGGTCTCGCCGGACATGATCCAGCCCGAGGCCTTTCCCGACTGGGGGCCGGACACCAAGGAGATCTCGGACAAGCTTTCGCTGTGGCGTCGGGCGCTGCCTCCGGAGACCCTCCACACCACCAGCAGGTCATGGGATGTGGCCCCAAAGACCCTCACCGAGCTCTACCTGATCTGGTACATGACCGGCGTCCTCGACATGATCAAGAGTGTCGACCCCAATCTGCACACCATCCTGGCCGACTTGATGGAGGAGTTGCTGGAGGAGCAGGGCTATCAGATCTGAGCCAGCTGCAGCCGGCTCCACCAGTCCGGCTGGGCCGCGCCCTACCTCGCCGAGGGCGAGAGGCTTGCCCACGATCAGACTCGGAGGGCCGGGCCGGACCGGCGGCGCGAGCTCGAACTCCGGAGCTAAGCGGTTGGAGAGCCCACCGAGCATCTGAGGCCTAGTTGGAGGGGTTCATGGAAGACGTCCGGCTGCTAGATGTAGGGCTCTGCTCGGCCACCGAAAGCCAGACTCTCTATCATGCGGTTGCCGAGAGGCTACGCCCCGGCGACCCCAACACCATCATCCTCTGCCGGCCCCGCCGCCCCTATGTCTGCATCGGTCGGCACCAGGAACTGACACGCGAGGTCGACGTCGACGCGTGTCGCCAGCTGCGGCTGCCGATTCTTCGCCGGGAAGTCGGCGGCGGGGCAGTTTATCTGGATCGGGATCAACTCTTCTTTCAGATCGTGTGGCATCCACGCGATGTGCCTGCGCACATCTCGGAGGCGTTCGAACTATTCGCCCGCGGGCCGGTCGAATGCTACCGGGCCCTGGGCGTCAGCGGCGCTCACTTCGCACCGGTGAACGACCTCCAGGTTGAGGGACGCAAGATAGGTGGTCTCGGCGCTGCCACGATCGGGCAGGCGTTCGTCTTCGTGGGCTCGATCATCAGCGCCTTCAATGCCCGGGCCGCGGCCGGAGTCCTGCTCATCCCCGACGAGAAGATGCGTGACAAGGTGGTCCGGACCATGGAGGAGTACGTTTCCAGCCTTGACCGGGAGTTGGGCCGGCGCCCCGCCCCCGGAGTGATCCGTGCTGAGCTGGTGACAGCCTTTGAGCGCACCCTCAACGCGCGTTTGGTGCCCGGCCAACTACGGTCTGACGAGCGCGAGATGAACACCACCTGGGTCCATCGCATGCGCAGCATCGCCTGGCTGGATGAGGTCCGCCTGCCAGCCGCCCACGCCCGGAGCCTGCGGATCACCGGCAACGTGCGCATGGGGCACGCTGCCCACAAGGCACCGGGTGGGTTGCTGCGGGTAACCGTGATCGTCACCGAGGATCGCATCACTCAGGCCCTGGTGAGCGGCGACATCTACGTGGTCGGGAACGCCCTCCAAGGCCTGGAGAAGGCGATCGTGGGACCAGCGGATATCGGCTCCGTCCGTCAGCGCCTTCAAAAGGCATGGCCGCCCGATGCCTTGCCCGGGGTGAGTCCGGACGACCTCACCGAAGCGGCGCGGCTCGCGCTGACATCCCAGGCCGCCACCGGGACGGTGTGACGACGGCCCCGCCGGCCTGCGGCCGGCGCGGGTCGGGCGACTGCCCCTTACCGCAACGCGCCGCTAATGCAGGGCCTCGTCCACCAGCTCGATGACGTCGCGGACCAGCAGCTTGCCTTCATTCCCGGTTGACTTCACCGCGTCCTCGAAGCGGGATACCTCGTAGGGGCAGCACACGACCAGCATTTCGGCACCAGTCTCGACCGCCTCCCGCACCCGTCGCTCGCTGAGGCGTTCCCTGGTGTGATTGCCGGTGAAGCTGTCCAGCCACATCCCGCCTCCGCCTCCGCCGCAGCAGTACCCGTTCTCCTTGCAGCGGAACATCTCCACGAAATCCAGCCCGGGAATCTGGCGGATCATCTCGCGGGGGGCGTCGTACTCGCCGTTGTGGCGGCCGAGGTAGCAGGGGTCGTGGAAGGTGACCCGGTAGGGCAACTCCCGCTTCCAAGGCAGCTGCCCCATCAAGGGGGCGAGGAATTGGGTGTAGTGGGTGACGTCGTAGACGCCGCCGAGCCTTGGGTACTCGTTTCGGAACGCGTTGTAAGCATGGGGGTCGGGGGTCACCAGGCGAGTGAACTGGTAGCGGTTGAGGGTGGCAATGTTCTGCTCCGCGACCAGTTCGAACAGACCGCGCTCGCCAGCTGCTCGCTGGCTGTCGCAGGAGCATTTCTCCTGCGAGCCGAGAATCGCCCAGTCGACCCCCAGCACCTCCATGGTGCGGGCGAAGGCGCGGGCCGCATCGCGGCCGCGGGGGTGATAGGCCCAGTAGCACTCGACGAAGAAGAGCACGTCAACCGGGCGCGGCTCCCGGCTGAGGTCCGTCACCGGCGCCCCCGCCTCAGCCACCCAGTCCGCCCTCTTGCGGGCCGGCTCGCCCAGCGGATTCCCATACCGAAAGACGTCCTCGAACGCCTTCTGCAGCTCCGGGGGCACGTTGCCAGCCGCCACCGCCTGCTCGCGCACGGCGGGCATGATCTGGAGCAGGTTGACCTCCTTCGGGCACACTCGAAGGCAGTTGCCGCAGGTGGTGCAGAGCCAGAGGTCGGGGCTCAGGAGCAGATCGGCACCGAGCTGGGTGCGCCGGTAGATCTTGCGGGGACTGTAGTCGCCCACATGGTCGACCGGACAGGCGGGGGTGCATTTGCCGCACTGGTAGCAGTAGGCCAGCGACTCGGCCCCGGGGATCTCCGTGATCCGATCCAGGGCACCGATGTCGTACTGCCAGATCACCCTCTGCTCGAACATGCGGTTCCACTGGCCCGAGATGTCCATCCCCTCGAAGACGAGGTGCTCCTCCTCGTTGACCCGCTCCGGCTCGATCTCGGCCATTCAGCCCTCCATCCGGTGGACGCCCAGCAGTCGGCGGGCCAACTGGGGCAGGGGCGGGATGACCTGGTTGAACTCCTGGCTCATGCGCATGCGGGTGATCGTGTAGAGGTAGACCCCGTACACGCAGGCGAGGTAGACGTCGACCCCGAAGGCCTCGGCTCCGAAGCGGGTGAAGCCAACGGCGCGGCCAGTCTGGTTGACGAACGCGATCCCCTCGCCAACTCGCAGGTAGGTCTCCCCGGCGGAGTCGGCGCCGAGGTCGTGCTCCTCCATGGTGACCAGGGGGAGAGCCCCGGTCCCTGTCTCCGGGTCCCAGATCCACCGGGTCCAAAGCCAGTTGCACTGGGGATCGAAGAAATGGAGCGCCTCGCCCGCCACGTCCCGGCGGATCCCCTGATCGACCTCGGCCAGCTCCAGCTCAAAGGAGTCGATCCGGGCGGACACCGGGCCGGTCCCGTGGAGCAGGTTCCAGAGAGCGCGGCGCCAGCGGTCCCCTCCAATCTGTCCCAGCAGTTCATCCGAGTGCCGCCGGGAGGCGAAGATGGTCCGCAGCCAACCGCGCAGTTCCTGCGCGGAGATGGTGGGGAGCGCGGCGCGGTCCAGAACCTCCCGGAAGCGCCTGGACTTGACCTCGAGCTCCGTGGCGATCCCCTCGAGCTCCGGCTCCTGGATCAGCCGCTGGACCTCGGTCATGAACTCCTGGGCGGCCTCGGTGTCGACCACCTGACCGTGGCCGACCCTCATCCCGCCACGGGTTCCGGGGACTTCCGGCGGAGCGCGGCCACCGCCTTCATGGCAGCGGCCCCAGCCATGGAGACGCTGTCGTCGAGGTCCTTGGGCCCGGCCGCCGCGCCAGCGACGTAGATACCCGGCACCGAGGTGCTGACGGGGTCGAGAACGTTCTCCAAGGGGGCGATGAAGCCGTGCTTCTCCTGGGCAACCCCCAGCAGCCGGCCCACGGCCCGGGTCCCTTCTGAGGGCACCATGCCCACCGAGAGGATCACCACGTCCATGGGGATCTCGATGGGACGGTTCATGGTCGTGTCCTCGCCCTTTATCAGCAGGCGGTCACCCCGGCGGGTGATCTCGGTGACGATGCCGCGCACGAAGTTCACGTGGTGCTGTTCCTGAGCCTTCCAGTAGATCCGGTCCTCCCAGAACCCGTACATCCGCATGTCGATGTAGAAGACGAAGACACGGCAGTCGGGGACCAGCTTCCTTATCTCGGAAGCCTCCTTGGTGGCGACGCCGCAACACACCTTGGAGCAGTACTCGTTGCCAATACGGCGATCCCGGGATCCTACGCACTGGATGAAGCAGACCTGCTCGGGAGGCTCGCCGGTGGACGGGCGCACAAAGTTCTTGGCCGCCACCATGCGCTCGGCATCGACCAGCGTGATGACATCCTCATACTCGTAGTAACCGTAGGACTGGGTCTCCCGGCCGGGGTCGAAGTGGTCGAAGCCGGTGGCGATGATCGCCGCACCGCAACCGATGTCGGTCGTCAATCCGTCGGCGGCCTTGAGGGTCGCCTGGAATGCGCCCAACTCTCCCCCGAAAGAGACAACCTCCGTCTCAAGGTGGACCCTGACCAGCGGATGGGTGAGCACCGCCTGGCGAGCCACGTCCAGCACCTCCTGAGCGGGACGGCTGTCGAGTGCGAAGGAAGAGAAGCCGGCAGCATCCGGGGTGCCGCCCAGCCGTTCTCTGCGCTCGACCAGGACGACCTCGCTGCCCAGGTCGGCCGCCCCACGGGCTGCCTCCAGGCCCGCCGGGCCTCCTCCGATGACGAGGATGCAATCACTTGACACCGGTCTGCCCCCAGGTCAGGTACTCCATCTCACCGCTCTGAATCCGTCTCAAGTCCTCCTCGAACTCGGCCCAGCGTGCCTCCCAGTCGATACCCATCTTCTCCAGCAGCGGACGGTAATCGGTGGAGTGCCAGTGAAGCTGGCAGACGCGGTAGGGATGAGCACCCAGCGCCAGGGCCACGAACTGGGCCTCCGACATCACCGGTACGCCGACGTTGTACCCCTTGGCCCGGCCTACGAACTGGCTCCTGTCCAAGGTTGTGACACAGCCGGTGTCATGGGTCAGGACCACGTCGGGATTGGCCTCGTTCTTCATGACCTCGATCTTGCGAAGCGTCGCAAAGGAGCGGCTGAAGTCCCGCTGCGCCAGAATGTGGCGGAACCCGAAGCCACAGCAGTCGAACCAGGTGGAGTAGTCCGCGACCTTGGCCCCCATGGCCTGGACCACGGCCGACACGATGGCGGTCCGCTGGCCACTGTAAATGTCCTCGTCGTAGATTGCGTCCTCGGCGACCAGCTTGTAGTAGTGGCAGGCAGGATGCACAGTGACGGTGATGTCGGAGAAGTCCAGAACTCGACGCTTGGCGAACTCCTGACGCATCGCGTGCACCCACTCGCTGTAGTGCACGATCTCCTCTGGGACCACCAGGGGCTTGCCCAGGCGGGCCATGATGTCCCGCACCTGGTGGCGCAGCTCCGGACTGTGGACCAGCTGCTCCCGGACCTCTTTGTAGTGGCCGTAGCTGGTCCCGCAGTGGATCAGCGGGTAGTATCCCGCCTCATACGCGGCGGCGAAATTGCGTTGCGCCACCGCCGCCTGCGCTCCGACGTTGGAGGTGGCCGAGGCGTAGTAGTTCCAGGCTGTGCAGGAGGTCTGGTCGCGGGGATCATCGTAGTCCAGCTCGAGAGCCCGGTGCAGCCAGAAGATGGACGTCGAGTAGCCGGGGATGTGGCCACATTGACCACAGCTCTTGTGATGCCAGGTGTGTTGGACGGGGATCTTCTTCTTCCGCCCGTACTTGGTCTCGACCTCGATGTAGGGCTCGGGCACGCGCTGAACCACCCATTCCCCCTGACGTTCCAGCTCGAAGATGGCCTCGCGCAAGTCCTCGGTCGGAGCCTTGGCGGGGTCCCGCTCGAACTTCCTCATCAGTCCCGGGACCGCGGGCGAACCGATGGCGGTAGGGGACGGCTTGTCGGGCATGGACTCCCTGTCTCCTCTGCCTACCTCGGTCTTGCGTCAAAAGTCGGTTCAGCAGCCGGAATGCGTTGCGGAAACGCCGTCCTGACCAGAGTGCCCGTTTCAACCCGCGCTATCCGAGCAGGCGCGCATCCCCTTGCAAGCCAAGTGTAGCGCGTGGCTGCGAATCCTGTTCCCAGGCGATGGCGCTTGACTCTGAAGCCCTGTGGTACTTGGGCTGCGGCCAGGGCGAAGCGGACTCGGCACCGTGCTGTGGGTGGTAGCGGGGCTGCCAATCGGCGCAAGGCCGGCGGCTCATCGGCGCGGCGAAGGCTAGCGCAGACTGGGGTGGCTCCGGCCCGCACCAGGGCCGAGGTTCGGGAGCGGGGACCTTGCCCTTACGCGGCACCCGAGCCTTCCACACCAACCGGATGCAGGCAGGGCGTTGCAGCTCGGAATCGCCCGGTCGCGAGTGGAAGCGATGCGGGATCGAAGCCTCGCGGTCCGCGCCGGCTAAGTCGACCGGATCGGGCGGAACTCGAATGTGCGTCTGGGGCAGATGAGCCTCTCTCTGATTTCGCCCAGGGTTCTGTCCAGCTTGCCGGACATGCAAGTCCCGTCCACGCACCAGAGCTCGATGCCAATAAGCGCGTTGATCCCGAGCGCTTCCGACGCCAGCCGCTCAACCTCGCCTAGCGTCGTCTCCCACGCCAAGGCGAACTCCGTCGTCTCACCACCCCATGAAACGCTGATACGGGCGAGATCGGCGGCATTCACTCGCGGCCCCCGGCCCCGACCCGGTGACCCCACTCGCCTTCACTGGGATTCTCCCTGATGAGGGTGGAGCAAGCCGCAGTGGCGGCAGGCGCCGAGCGGGAGGTCATTGGCGACCGGTCGGGACTGACAAGGTGTGAGGACGTCTGGCACCGACTGATGATCATGCATCGTGCGGAGGGGCTCGGGGCAGCCATCAGTAGCAGAACACCCGACAGTCGTCGTCCAGCCCCACCTCGGAGTAGCGGGCCGCGCCCATGGCGCCGTCGACCTCGGGGATGAGGTCCTCCATGGTCAGATCGTGCAGCGACAGCGAGGCGGGACAGACATACATCGCCACGCCCGCTGACTTCGCCTCCCGAATGAAGTCCAGGACCGTCTTGTCGGCACCCTCTTTGACCGTCAGCCGCTCGGCAACCCCCTTCTTGAAGAGGAGGGTGGCGTCCATCGTCGTCACGATCAAGACCTCATGATCGAGCGCGGCGGCGGCCATCGCCTGGAAGAAAGGCGTGCCCAGCCGGTGGGGGGAATCGGGACCCGAGGTCATCATTATCAGCAACCTATTCGCCATGGCCGCCTCCTCCGAAGCGCTGACCGGTCCAGGGTCCTACCGGCGATGATGGGGTACACAGCATCTCCCTATATAATATGCGGTTATCCGAATGCGGTTGCCCGGCTGATCCGGGGGTTGCGGACGCGGCCAACGCGGAGGGATTGCAATGCAGGCTCAGGCATCTGCCCCTGAGGAGATGGAGAGACTGGTCCGGCAGGCCGTCGACGACTACTTGGCCGAGAGGGCTCAGAAGGAGGCGGCGCGGGTCAAGAAGCTCGCAGTGATCTCCACCAAGGGAACCCTCGACATGGCCTACCCTCCCCTCATTCTGGCCACCACCGCCGCCGCCCTGGGCTGGGACGCCGCCATCTTTTTCACGTTTTACGGGCTGAACATCATCCACCGCCAGAAGCAGACCAAGCTGAAGGTAGCACCCCTGGGCAACCCGGCCATGCCCATGCCGGTCCCTAACTTGGTGGGAGCGATCCCGGGGATGACCTCGCTGGGCACCTCCGTCATGAAGTCGATGTTCAAGGCCCACGGGGTTGCGTCAATCGGCGATCTCCTGGAGGCGGCCGTCGCCAGCGGAGTCCGGCTCATACCGTGCGCGATGACCATGGAAGTGTTCGGCTACAAGACAGCTGACTTCATGGCCGGCGCGGAGGCACCCTGCGGCGCCGCCACGTTCCTCGATTGGGCCTCAGATGCTGACATCTCGCTCCTCATCTGACATGTCCCGCGACGGCCTCGAGTCCGGGGCCAACCTTGAGATGGGCCCCTGTCGTTGCCAGGCAACTGCCGCTGCCCAGCGGCGGGTGAGGAGCGGCGAATTCGAGGCGGATTTCCGTCGGTAGGCGAGGTCACGCCGCCCTGTCGCGGCGTGACCTCGCCCTGACTCCGTCAACCTCCGCGCAGAGGGCTGACCTCCCGACAGCGTGAGGTCAGCGCCCAGAACCATCGGCCGCCTGCACCGTGGCCGTCCTCAGGCAGTCGCGGTCCTCGGTCGCGCAATGCCGGCCGCCGCCATGAGCGGGGTGGTTCAGGATCCAAAGTCAGGAGGCTGCTTTCCACGCCCCAGGAGAGCAGCCTCCTCCCACGCGACTTGGCTGGGCCGCGGCCAGGTAGTCGGATCGCACCAGTGCCGCCCCAGCTGCCGGAGAGCGGGAAGGCCCCTTGACACAGACGGGACATCCTCGGGCGGTACCCAACGTCCGGTACCTGCCCGCTGACATCCAGCTGCAACTTCTCACTTGCGAGCGTCAGGAGCTGCCGACCCGCCCGGGAGCCCGGCGAGACAAGCCAACCGTGAGCGCCGGCCACGGCCGTGGGTCAGGATCCGGCGCAAACTCACCGCTCTCGCGGCTGAGAGAGTAGGTCCATCGGGGACCGTCGGAGACGATCCGAGCCAGCGCTTCAACCAGGTAATCAATATCTTCCCTGGTGGTTCCCAGCCCGATACTCATCCTGATCGCACCGGGCACGTGCCGCCTATCGCCTTGTCTGAGCCTGCTCCTCACCCGAGCTGCCTCAGCGGCGTCCACGTGGAGCAGATCCAGCATCAGGGGATGGGCACAGAAGCATCCGTGGCGGACGCCGATACCAAACTCGGCGCTGAGAATGGCAGCCAGGTGGGCGTGTTCGTAACCGCGGACATTAAAGGGCACCACCCCGATTCGGTCCGCCTCGGCACCCCAAAGCCGATACACGTCCACGGCTGGAATCTCCTCCATTCGTGCACGCGCATAGCGGGCCAGAGCCGACTCCTCAGTGGCCAGACGGCTCATGCCATAGCTGCCGAGCAGCTGCACCGCGGCGCCGAGCGCCACCGCGCCGGCAACGTTGGGCGTGCCGGCCTCCTGGCGATCGGGAAGCGCCGTCCAGAGGACTTCGCTCGTCGTGACAAACTCCACCGCTCCGCCACCACGCAGAAACGGGGCAAATCGCTGCAACCAGTCGGGCCGCCCAATCAGCACCCCGGCCCCGAAGGGCGCGTACATCTTGTGCCCGGAGGCGACCAGGTAATCCACTCCCAGCGCGGCGACGCTGACTGGGGAGTGTGGTGCCAGCTGGGCGGCGTCCAGCAGCAACCGGGCCCCGTGCCTGTGTGCCACCTCAGCCAGGTCAGCCACTGGCCAAAGCTCGCCGGTAACGTTGGAAGCACCGGTGATGGCCACCAAGTCGGTACCGGTGCCCTGAAGGTGCTCGTCGAGCCTGTCGATGGCTTCCTGTGCGCTGCGGGGATTACCCAGGTAGGTGGCCCGCAGATTACCTCTCTGCCAGGGCAACAGGTTGGCGTGATGCTCAGAGGAGAAGGCCACCACGGAAGCCCCGTCGGGGAGGGACCCCGCCAGCAGGTTGATGGACTCTGTGGTGTTGCGGGTGAAGACCACGACATCGTCGGAGCGCGCTCGAAAGAATGCGTGGACGGCCGCCCGGGCACCTTCGTAGGCAGCGGTGGCTATCTGCGACTTGTAGCCAGTACCGCGGTGGATGCTGCTGTAGTAGGGCAGGAACTGGTTGAGCGCCCCGATCACGTCTGCGAGTGGGGGCGTGCTGGCCGCGTAGTCGAGGTTGACGTACCGGCGGGACTCGCCGGTGACCAGGGGCACCTCCATCGGCTCACCGAGCAGTGCCGGCCTCGTCGTGGGCCGGACCCACTCAGAAACGGCCATTGCCTGGCTCCGTGCGGCTGGGCGTCCCGATCGGGGTCGCGGTCACTTCAGGACTGGGATCGAGCTGGTGGCGGCCGTCTTGTCGGCGCTCGTCCCGGCAACATGCCCAGGCTTGACCCCGCCGCGGTTCGAAGGGGCCTGGCATGCCACGCAGCTCGGGCCCTCGGTCGCGGTAGCCGCGAGGGAGAGCTGGTCCTGCTGACCCTTGGCAGCGCTCACGCCAGAGGGAACCCGAGCCTCAGCCACCAGCAACGGCGGAGCGAACTCCGAGATCCAGGCCCCGATGCACAGGGACTCATCTGCCGGAAGGGGCTTCATCGCCAATACTATACTAAATCAGTGGACTTCCGGCGAGGAGCTGTCTCTTCCCGGAGCCCGGCCCCGGGAAGTTCGCCGGCATGGGAGGCCCGGGTGGAGCGGCGAGGAGCTGGCGGGCCAGCTCCGGGACGGGCCACCGCGGGCCTGGCTGAGATTGCACGCCTGATCGTGAGCCGACGGCGGCGGTGACCAGTCGGCGGCCTGGGCCCTCAGGGAGCGAAAGCGCCCTGGAGATGAACGACTCCTTGCTCACTGATTCGATCTCGGCCAGCCCCCCAACACCGCCCCGGCCCAGATCCCAGCCACTCCGAATCTGCCACCCGCCTGCGGATGGTCGCGGAGCAGTGTCTGGAGCAGGGGTCGAAGGGATGGGACGGAACCGACATGTGCGGATAGGGAACCCCCGGGGGGGAGTGCAGGCCCGAAGAGGAGCGCCGGGCTTGAGCAGTCGGGCTGGCCCGCCTCCTGGCAGGCGTCAGATGCGGGCGAGCGGGGTCAGCCCGAGAAGCTCCAGTGACCGGGCCAGCGTCGCCCGGGTCGCGTCCACCAGGCCGCGACGCAGCCCCCGGAGTGCCTGGTCCTCCAGCCGGTAGAGCCGGTCCGAGTGCTCGTAGAAGTCGTTGAAGGCGGTGGCCAGCGAGAAGGTGTAGGCGGCCAGGGTGGAAGGGCTGAGCGTGTCGGCAGCCTCCGCCACCATCCGCGGGAAGCGCTCCAGCAGCTTGACCAAGTTGCGCTCCGCTGGGCTGAGGTCGGGGGAATGGGCCGGTACGGGAAGCGCCGCCACCTTGGCCAGGATTCCGCAGGCACGGGCGTGGGAGTACTGCAGGTAGACCCCGGTGTCGCCGCTGGTACGGAGGGCCTCCCCGAAGTCGAAATTGATGATCGAGTTGAGCCCAAAGCGGAGCAGGTAGTAGCGCACCGCGCTGGCCGCCAACCGGCTGGCGGTGGTCTGGTCGCGCGCTTTGGAGCGCACCTGGCGCTCGGCCTCGTCGAGCAAGTCGTCGGCACCGACATCAACCCCCTGGCGGCCGCTGAGCGCATACATGGCGCGACCCTCGCTGGTGTCGACCCCGAGCGCCGCGGCCGCAGTCGGGGAGAGTGCGACCACCTCGTAGGCAAGGTGACGGAGGGCCTCGGCCTGCTCTGTGAACCCGAGCCGCCGCAGCGCCTCCCGGACCACGCGCTGGGGCGCACTCTGGCGCTGGTCGATCACGTTCACGACCTGGGCCGCATGCCCAAACCCCTGGGCAGGCAGTTGAGCCAGCTCCGGTTGTGCGGTGGTGCTGGCCGGGCCTTGGGGGGACCAGAGGCGGTAGCTGAAGTCGAGCCCGAGCACCCCGAACTTCCAGAGGTGGTAGGCGATGTCCTTGCCGGTGTAGGTGGCGATCCCGTCGCTCTTGACGAGCACCTTGGCCTCCCCCTCGCCCAGCTCCACGCCGGCTTCGCTCTCCTCCAAGGGAAGGACCCAGCAGCCGCGGAAGGGGCCTTGGTCCGGCTCGCGGATCACCTCGGCCTCACGCATCCAGGTCAGGGCATGGCCGAGGAAGCCCAGCGCGATGATGTCGGACTCCCAGGTGAGAAGGTCGTAGCTGACTCCTGCCCTGGCCATGGTCCGGAGGTGAGCGTCCACAATCTTTCCGGCAAGCTCCTTAGCAGCCGCTGCCACCTCTCCGTCCTGGGACTCGATCTCCCGGAGGGTCCGAGCCCGGAGCTCGGTCAACTCCGGCTGCGACTCGTAGCGCCGGCAAACCTCCACGTAGGCCCGGGAGCAGAACCGATCGAACGGCTCTCCCGCCTCGGGGGTGAGTCCGAGGTGGCGGATCCCGACCAAGACATCCGCCACCTGAACCCCGGTGTCGTCAATGTAGTTCTGCACCTCGACCTGGTGCCCTCTGGCCCGCAGCAGCCGAGCCACTGTGTCGCCGATGCAGGCGTTGCGAAGGTGGCCCACGTGGGCCGCCTTGTTTGGGTTGGTGGCAGTGTGCTCGACCACCACCTTGGCTCCGGCCCCAGGGTCGAGGCTGACCACCTCACCCCAGCCGAGGGCCTGCTCAATCACCCGGGGGGTCAGGGAAGCGAAGTCGAGGCGAAGGTTGACGTAGCCGGCCCCGCTGACCGTCACCTCACCGAAATGGGGGAGCGAGCGTCGCGAGATCCTGGAGACCAGCTCCGCCGCGATCTCCCTGGGCGGACGCCGTAGGCTGGCGGCGAGCCGGAACGACAGAGCCGAGGAGTAGTCCCCCGCCTCCGGGACCGCGGAGGGTTCCACACCCGGGTCCGCGACCTCCCCGACCCCAAGCTCAGCAGCCGCCTGCGCCAGAGCGCGGGCGAATTCATCTTGAAGGTCTGGCATCGACGCCTGATCGTAACCGGTGAGGCGCCTCGCCCCTACCTCAGAGCAGGGCGTCCAGCTTGGCCTTGAGAGCAGCCTTGGGCTGGTAGCCGACCACCCGCTGGACCGCCTGACCACCCTTGAAGAGGATCAGGGTGGGGATGCTCATCACGCCGAACTGACCCGCAGTACTGGGGTTGGCATCAACGTCGAGCTTGGCCAACTTCACCCGGGGTCCGTACTCACTGGCGAGGTCCTCCACGATCGGGGCGAGCATCTTGCAGGGATTGCACCAGTCGGCCCAGAAATCCACCAAGACCGGCGTCTCGGCCTTGATCACCTCGCTGTCGAAGGTCGCGTCGCTGACGTTGACTGGCTCAGCCATGCTCTTCTCCAAGCGTCAGCCGCCACTCGCGGGAGTGGCGGTCCCGGACGCTGACTCGCTTTTCGGCGTCGATACCTTGTTTCCGGTGCCCGCTCCGCCGTCCTTGCTGGCCGCAGCGGGGGTCGCCGTGGCGGTCCCCTTCGAGCCGACCGCCGCCGGGGTGATCGAGGAACTCGATGACGACCTTGAGTCGGTCTTGTAAAAGCCTCGGCCCTTGAAGACGATACCGACGGGGAACACCACCCGTCGGACCGGTGCGGCGCAGGCCCTGCAGCTGGCAAGGGCAGGCTCGGTTATCCCCTGCACGGCTTCGAACTCGTGCCCGGCGGCGCAACGGTAGGCGTAAGTAGGCACCTTCGCTAAACCCTACCCGAATTCGCCCTCGTTCAAAACCGGCGAGGTGAGCCGCTGCAACTGCGACCACCGGCCCACCCGGGCGGGGACGCCGGTCACTCGGCACCCATAATCACGAGCCCGGCCGGCACCTTCGGGAAGAAGTAGGTGGACTTCTGAGGCATCGCCTCACCGGCCAGCGCCACCTCGGCCATTTCGGAGACGGTGGTTGGGCTCACCAGGAAGGCCACTCCGTTCCTGGCCAGCGCCATCTCCAGGGCCTCCTGGGGATCGCGCGTGTAGACCAGACGCCCGGCTGCAGCCTCGTGGGAGGCGGTCCCCATCAGGGGCTCCAGGATCTCGGTTTCCAGCACCGCGACATCCAAACTTGATCGGGGGCTCGGGGATCGACCCTGCCCACGCAGCCGGTGGGCGATCAGCTTGCCGGCACTCCCGACGATTCCGAACGCGTGCTCCGTTGCCCGGAGCGCCTCGATCCGGGCGACGACCTCCCCCAGTTCCTCTGCGGACTCCACCTTCCAGCCAGCAGCGATGAGGGCCTCGCGCAACTCCGCGACCCCGAGCGGCGCCTCGGGGATCACTCGGTGGGTGGGGAGGATCAGGTTGCCAGGGTCCTCGAGCGGCGAGACCAGCGCCAGCACCAGGGGCAGGCCCAAGGTGAGGGCGGTCTCGTAGCGGTGGTGGCCATCGGCGATGAAGAGCCGGGTGTGGCTGAGTCCCTCGGTGATCAGCTGGACCGCCCCGGGTTCCGCGAGGCGCCAGAGCTGGTGGCGCTCATTGCCGTACTCGCCGGTTGTGACCGCCTCGGCGACCGGCGGAGAGGTCGAGGCAGCCCGCTCGAGCTCGGAGGTGACCTCGGCACAGTCCTCGTAGAGGAGGAAGACCGGGGAGGTCTGGGCCTTCATCGTCTGAATCAGCCGCATCCTGTCCTCGCGGGGGGCGGTCAGGGTGAGCTCATGGCGGAGCACTTCGCGCCGAGCATGAGGCACCGGCTCAACCCCCACGAAGCAGCCCAGCCGCTCTCGCGGGCCGCCCCCGCCGGGGGGACGGAAGGAGTGCCTGTAGACATAGAGGGAGGGGGTATCGTCCTGGATCAGGACCCCTTCGGCGAGCCAGGACTGGAGGTAGTCCCTAGCCCTGGTGTAGCGATCCTGCCGCCCGGCGACGTCGCTCGGGTACTGGCGGCCCAATTCCAGCCGGACCACGTTCTGCATCGCGCGTCCGTAGAGCTCCAACTGGAGGTCCTGGCTGATGACGTCGTAGGGAGGTGCCAGGACCGTCTCCAGCCGGACCACCGCAGGCTGGTATCGAATGCCGCGGAAGCCAGAGACGTGGGCCATCTCTCGCTAGAACTCGACCAAGTGGAGCTCGCTCACCCCTTCGATCCGCCGCAGCTGGTCGGCCAGCTCTGCACTCACCGGGTCATCGACCCTGACCGCGGTGATGGCCCGGCCACGGGGAGCGTCACGGCCCACCTGCATCTCGGCGATGTTGACGTCGCCCTCCCCAAGCACCTGGCCGATCGCCCCGATCAAGCCGGGGCGGTCACGGTGCCGGAAGAAGAGGTACGAGCCCTGGGGGTCGAGGTCGATATGAAGGCCGTCCACCCGCACGATCCGTGGCTGGCCGCTGCCCGTGGTTCCCTCGATCTCCGAAGGCCGGTCGCCCTCGACTCGAAGCACCACCGAGCTGGACCAGGCGCAGGCCCCTGGGCTGCGTTGCTCGGTCACCTCGATGCCGTACCGGCGGGCCACCGCGAGGGCGTTGACCGCGCTGACCCGATCCTGGGTGAATGCCCGCAGGATGCCACCCAGGGCCTCCGCCGTGACCGAGCTGGCCTGCACCGAGGCGAGCTCCCCCAGGAAGACCAGCTCCACGCGACGGATCCGCTCCCCACCCCGCTGAGAGTGGAGGCTGCCCATCTTGGCCGCCAGCAGCTGGTAGGGAACGAGCAGGGCAGCATCTTCCGGGGCCACCGCCGGGGCGTTGACCGCCCAGCGGGCCGGCCGGCCGGCGAGCACCTCGACGATCTGGTCCGCGACGTCAGTGGCGACCGAGAGCTGGGCCTCGACGGTGGAGGCTCCAAGATGGGGGGTCACCAGGATTCTCGGCTCGTGGAGCAGGGGGTTGTCAGGAGCGGGGGGCTCCTTGGTGAAGACGTCGATCGCGGCTCCGGCGAGGTGGCCGCTGCGCACCGCCTCCACCAGCGCCATCTCGTCGATCAGCCCGCCGCGGGCCACGTTGAGCACCCGGGCGCCCTGGGGCAGCCGGGCCAACTGGTCCGGGCCCAGCAGGCCGCGGGTCGCGTCGACGAGTGGAGTGTGCACGGTGGCGACATCGGCGCGGGAGAGCGCCTCGTCCAGGGAGAGCAGCTCTACGCCGAGCTGTTCGGCCCGCTCCTGGGAGACCAGCGGGTCAAAGGCGACAACCCGCATCTGCAGCCCCTGGGCCATCCGGGCCACCTCAGTGCCGATCTTCCCCAGGCCGATCACGGCCAGGGTCTTGCCTCTCAGCTCACTGCCCACCAGCCGGGAGCGCTCCCACTTCCCGGAGCGCAACGAAGCGTCCCCCTGAGCCACGTTGCGAGCCAGCGCCAGCATCAGGGCCACGGTGTGCTCGGCGGCGGCTACCGTGTTCCCGGTTGGAGCGTTGACCACCAGCACTCCTTGGGCGGTCGCCGCCGCCACATCGATGTTGTCGACGCCGACCCCCGCCCTGCCGATGACGCGCAGGTTTCCCCCGGCGGCGATCACCCTGGCCGTGACCTTGGTCTCACTGCGCACGACCAACGCCTGGAAGGGGGCAACCCGTTCGACCAGCGCGTCCTCACTCAACTTCAGGGCGACTTCAACGTCGCCCGCCGTCTGCAGACGCCCGATGCCGTCCTCGGCGATGGGGTCGGCGACCAAGATCCGGGGGCGAGAAGAGACTGACGTCAAAGACATGCGAATTACCTCTCCGGCAAGATCGCCAGGCTGCGGGGACGGCTGGCAGCCGATCCCCCCGCGACGGAGCAAAGTCTATCCGACGCAGGCTCAGCGCCTCCGGGAGCTCTCCCAGAGCTTGATCCCGCCCAGCACCCCGGCGGCGTTGTCGACCAGGCTGACGTCGTCGCCGAGGTCCACCCTGACCCAGGCCGCGTTTCCGCCGCCGACGTAGAGATGGTCGAAGAACAGCAGCGCCCGGACCAGTTCGACGGCCCGCTGCACCCGTCGGTTCCAGCGTGCATTCCCGATCCGGCGTCGGGCCGAGTCGCCCACATACTCGTTGTAGGTCTGACCCTGGTGACAGGGATGATGGGCCAGCTCCAAGTCCACCGACAGCCGTCCGCCGCTGAAGACAGCGGTGCCGAAGCCGGTTCCCAGGGTGATCACCACCTCGAGCCCCTTTCCCCTGATGACCGCCAGCCCCTGGACCTCCGCGTCGTTGCCCACGCGCGCCGGCTTGCCCAGCGCCTCCGCGGTGCGACCAGAGAGGTCGAAGCGGTCCCAGGCATGGCTCAGCTCTGGCGAGACGGGGCTCTCGTCCCCCTTCTCACGGATGAAGTGCGGCGCGCTGATCACGGTCCCCTGGCGGATCACCCCGGGGAAGCCCACCGAGACCCGGTCGAAGCCCGGGCTCCTGGCGGCCAGCTCCTTGAAGATCTCCAGAAGCCGCTCTGGGGTGAGCGGGTAGGGGGTGGGGACCCCGATACGGTCGGTGAGCGGCTTGCCGGCCGGGTCGAGGGCCTCCACCTTGATGCCAGTGCCGCCGACATCGAAGGAAAGGGTCACCATACCGGTCGAGCGCGAATTCAGCGTCGCGCGCTGAGGAGGAGCCGCCTTGCGCGCCACCGTCACTGCCTTAGGCCTCCCGGGAACTCAGGGAACGCCCTGGACCTTACCGCGGTCGAAGCGGCCCCGACCGCCCCATGAGCGGAGTGTGATCCGGCTGCGGCGGAGATCAGTGCTGGTCGGTGGCGAACGGCAGCAACGCCATGTGCCGGGCCCGCTTGATCGCCACGGTGAGCCGACGCTGATGCAAGGAGCAGGTTCCGGTCACGCGCCGGGGAAGGATCTTGCCCCGCTCGCTGATGTAGCGGCGCAGCCGCGAGACCTCCTTGTGATCAACGTCGACGATTCTCTCCAGGCAGAAGTTGCAAACCTTGCGCGGGCGGCGCCGGGCGTACTCCGACATCTCTGTTTCTCTCAGCCTCCGATCTCGCGGTTCATCCCGAACCTAGAAAGGAATGTCATCAGGGTCAATGTCCCCATCCGGCAGGTCCGCCGGGGTGGATGTCGCGGTGTCGCCCGCCCCCGGCGGGGGGAAACTCTGCACCCGGGGGCCGGAATCGCTGCCCTCGGTGCCAGCTCCCCGCGAGTCGAGGAACTGGATGTCACTGGCGTTCACCTCGGTGCGGTAACGCTTCTGGCCATCCTGCCCTTCCCAGGAGCGCGTCTGCAAGCGGCCCTCGATGTAGACCAGGCTGCCCTTGCGCAGGAACTGGCCCGCGAGCTCGGCGAGCTTGCGCTGGCCCATGTTCCAGACCACGACGTCGTGGTAGTCGGTGAACTCACGGCGCTCACCGTCCTGGGAGCTGCCGTAGCGATTGGTGGCGAGCCGCAGCTGGGTAACCGGCTGGCCGCTCGGAAGGTATCTCATCTCGGGATCGGCGGTGCACCGGCCGATCAGCATCACTCGGTTGAGGGATCCTGCCACGGTTACTCCTCCCCATCGTCGTCGTCGGCGTCTTCGGAGGTCTCGGCTGAGACCCGGGCGGCGCCGTCCTGGCCGGAGGCCTCAGGGTTGAACCCATCATCCGCCGCCACCCCGGCCTCGAGATCATCGTCCGCCATTCCGCCGTCTTCGGGTGCGCCGCTCTCGGGACTGCCGGCACGGTCCCGCCCTCTGCCCCTGACCCGACCCCGACGGTCCTCGTCGCCGGGCAGGTAGTAGACCTGCTTGAGGCTGACCAGGTGCCGGATCACCCGGTCGTCGAGCCGGAGCTGGCGCTCCAGCTCGCGGATTTTCTCCGCGGGCAGGCGGATCTCCTTCACCGCGTAGTAGCCATCATTGAAGCCGGCCACGGTGTAGGCCAGCCGACGGCGCCCCCAGAGTGAGGACTTGCTGACCTCTCCGCCGTGGCCGGCGATCAGCGCGGCAACCTCATCCATGACCGTCCGGACCTGATCCTCGTCGACGTCGGGGCGGACGATGTAGAAGAGTTCGTACTCACGGTCCAAATCAGGGGCCTCCCAGATCCTGTGGGTATGCAGCCGGCTGGGGACCGGGTGCAGGGGACCCGAATCTTAGCATCCGTTCCCCCGACGGCCGCGCAGTCGAGTTGGGCGGCGGAGGCTATTGGCTCAGTTCCAGCTGCTTCATCAGCCGGCTGCCGTACCACCTGGAGAACAGCGTCACGCCGCCCGCAAGGAGAGCCACCAGGAAGAGGGTCACCAAAGCATGCATGGCACCAATCCCCAGCGGCAGGAGGGCACCGACCAAACCACCCAGCGCCACTCCGGCGACAAGTCCGCCCACCGATGCCAGGGGCAGCCAAACAGCGAACCTCATGGACCGGGTTATCGGAGGGGTGGTCATGGCGGCCATCCGATCCCGCCGGATCACGGTCAGGGTCTGGACGTGGCTGAGGCTGGGGGTCACCGTGATCCCAACCACGGTGGCGCCCACCTTCACCCTATCGAAGAGTTCGCGCCGGACTCGGAACTGCTCCACCTGCCGTCCGACGTTCACGACCAGGGTGGCCAGTCCCGGGGTGGGTGAGATCAAGCTGGCCCCCACCAGCTGTCCCTGAATGGTGCGGGCCGGGAGCTTCCGATCTCGGCGGACCGCCTGCATCGCGGGCACCGCGATGGTCCCGGTCACCGCGCAGATGGCCAGTGCCAGGAGCACGACAATGGCCCCGAGGACCGCGTCCCGCTGCCCGATCTCGATCAGCAGCCCCAGAACCCCCGCCGCCACTACCACCACGCTGCCCACGCTGACGGCCAGGGCCACCCGGGTGACCACTCGAGGCGACAACCCTTCGAGGAGGCCCCCTCGCTTCAGGACGTCCTCCTTCCGAGGAGCCGACGTCTGTTCCCGGACCGCGCTCCGCTGCTGGTTCTCGTAGCGGGCCTGGCGGCGCCGAAGTTCTCTGCTACCCGGGTTACGCATGGGATGCTAAGGATCGCATTTGGACGGGGGTTCGTGCGATCTCCGGGCCAGGCCAGGGCCAGAGTGGGCCGGGCCGGGAAGCCGGGCGGGCCCGGTCGCTCTGAGGGGATGGAGTCGGGTCAGATCTGCCCTGGTCACCCGGCACCCAGATTCGACGGACGGGAAGCGCCACCCCGTCGTCCACCGCCCGTCGCCCTCAGCAACCTGCCGCCCTCCGCCGGGGAGACAGAACGTCACCTCGTCCCCAGTCGAGACGCCGGGGAACTCCTGAGCCCGTGCCGCTCTGCCCAGGGCAGCCCTGGGGACACGCAGCGACCGGGGGAGGCGTGACCCAGGCGGATCGCCCAGGTGGTGGCCGCCGGGGGACTCGAACCCACGACCTCACGGATGTGAACCGTGCGCTCTAACCAGCTGAGCTAGGCGGCCGCTCCATCTCGGGCGCCCAGTCTATCGAAGTCGGGCGTGACGAGCCGCCCTACCCAAGCCCCGCCTGGATCTGCTGGACCGAGTACCCAAGCTGGGCGGTCACCCGGATTGTCCCCACCTTCTCCGACGGGAGGCTGTGAACGCGCACGCCGTCTGACCAGAACCCATCCGCCGTAACCCGGTAGGTGAGCTCAGCCTCGATGGAGCCGCCGCTGTCGTACCTCTGTGGAATCCAGTCCCCCTCCGTCGATGACGTCCCATCTGGCCAATCCCACGACACCACTTCCGGAGTTGCCTCCACCACCCACACCACGTGCAGGATCTCGCCTGGATCGCCGTCACCAAGGTCCGGCACTCCGAGGTTGATCTCCGCAGACTGGATCGCGGGCGCTGGCACCAGGTCGGCCTCGACCGGGACCCCGACCACACCGAGCGTCGCCGGCTTGGCCTGGACCGTTTCCGCAGGCACCTGCCCTTCGACGTGGGCAAGGAAGCTGGCTGCGTCGAATCCGGGGAGACAGCCCACCGCCAACGTCTGTGGGGAGCAGGGGCTGGGCCTGCGTGGCTCGGCTGCGATGCCCAGGAAGCGGATCGTTCCCGGGCTGCCACAACTCACCTCCCAGTTCCAACCTCGGTCCATGAGGGGAGTCGAATAGACGACCGGCACCCGCTGTCCCTCCTCCGTCCAGAACGCTCCTCCGACGGCGGTCGGCCCGTTCACTGCCGCAGCCCACACGGTGGTTTCGTAGGGGATGCACACGGGCGGGGCGGTGGGAACCTGGGTCACCCAGTGATGCCATGCGGCGGGCTGAGTCGGGGCGGAGGGCCCAACAACCGCCACACATGTCCCTCCGAAGGCCAGCTCCCCCGAGCTCGCCTGGCAGCCCACCGTCGGGCCGAGTCCAGGGAACCCCGCGCTGGCGTTCACGGTGCCGACCACGGAGGTCAGCAGCGCCAGCGCGACGCCCAAGCCTACGAAGCTGCTTCGTCGCACAGCAGATACCGATTGAGTGTGGGGGCCCAGACCGCCCACAACAGCACATCGAATTGCGCTGTCTTACTGGTAACCACCCCAGCCGCATCGCGCACTTGGCGCGTCTCGGAACCCTCAACGATCGCAGCAATGTTCGCGGACACGTCGTTCGGGTCACCCCTGGACCCCAGTTGCACACTCGAAATATCGTCTTGCACCATCAGCACCTTGATCCTGTCGGAGCCACTTGTGGCCAGGTCCTGCTGTTCGGACTCGAGAAGATCGCCGGTGTCCGCGTCCGCGAGTAGGTTCGGATCACCCTTCTCAAGTGCCGCATTCTCGATCAAATTGTCGACCACGACATCCGTCACCACCTGTGTTGGCGAAATCCCGGCCGGCAAGGGGTTGGTGATCGAGACCGTGTAGGGGGGAAGCTGGAGCTGCGACGGACTCGCCTCGACTCCGGGGGCGATGGTCGTGGCCGCCTCCGAAGGTGACGGGCTGGCGAAGGGAATCTTGGCAGGAGGGCTAGCGCACGCCGCGATCAGCGACACCGTCAGTCCCAGGCCCACCGATAGCCCAGCGCTCCACGACCGCCCCCCCCCCCCGCCCC
>JBEKRL010000024.1:0-27365 GCA_049518775.1 Candidatus Dormibacteria bacterium | reverse complement strand
GGCCATGACCGCCACGTACCAGGGCGCACCCACCCCCACCAGCCACCCCCTGAGTACCTGCTCCACGCTGCCGGCGCCCGGGGTTCCCGCCACCCTCACCGAACCGTCTATGAGGTCGACTGCGGGCTCGGGAAGCCGCCGCTCGACCTCCCACTCCTGGAGGAGTCTGACCGTGTTGTTCTTGCTCTCCTGGACGTTGGGCTGGTCGAAGGGATCGATCCCGATCAGGGACCCGGCCAGCGCGGTGGCAACCTCCCAGCGATAGAACTCGGCCCCCAGATCGAGCAGGTGGGCGATGGGGATCCTCACCACCGGGTGGCCCGCCGCGGCCAGGGAACCCAGCCACGCCTCGGTGGCGGGGTCGGTCCACCCCTCGATCCCCAGATGGACGAACAGTCGATCGGACCCGTACTCACCGACGTCAGCAGGGGGCTCCCCCACCACCGGGACCAGGCCCTTGCCCAGCTTGCCGGTGGACTCCGCCAGCAGCTGCTCGATCCAGATCGGCAGCTGGTCCAGGGCGGGTGCGGCCACGATGGTCACCTTGTCCCGACCCTGGGCGGCGCAACCGCCCAGAACCGCCCCCAACTGGGCCCCCGGGCTCTCGGCGGCGAAGCAGGCCTCGGCCATCGAACCCGCGCCCGCCAGCAGTTGGTCGAGGTCGATCCCCATGGTCGCGGCCGGGACCAGGCCAAAGTCGGAGAGAGCGCTGTAACGCCCCCCGATCTCGGGGTTGGCTGCGAACACCTGGTGGAAATCCAGATCGTGAGCCAGCTTCTCGAGCTCGGTCCCCGGGTCGGTGATGGCGACACAGTGCTCGCCGGCCCCATCGCCCAACGCCTCCCGCCAGCGGTCGTGGAGGAAGCTGAATTGGGCCAGCGTCTCGGTGGTGCCACCGCTCTTGGAGGAGACCAGGAGGAGGGTGCCGGCGGGGTCCACCCGACCCGCCACCGACGCGATCTGGTCGGGATCGGTGGAGTCCAGGACGGTCAGGTCGGGATACCCCGGACGGACCCCAAAGGTCTGCCGCAACACCTGCGGACAGAGGCTGCTGCCCCCCATCCCCACCAGGACGGCGTGGGAGAAGCCCTGGTCGCGAACCCAGTTCGAGTAGCCGTACAGCGCGGCCACTCCGGTCCGCTGCCGCTGGGGCTCGTCCAACCAGCCCATCCGCCCCGCCATCTCCCGGCGGCCGGCCCCGTCGCCGGGCCAGAGGCTGACGTCCCGCGCCCGGAGCCGTGAGACCGCGTCGGCGCCGGCCAGGTGGCGCTCAGCCGCGGCGATCGACTCCGCAGCCTCGCCGGGCTCGACCCTGGCCAGGACTGCGGTCGAACCCACCTGGGTTCGGGGCGATGCCACCAGGCCCCGCCCCGCGAAGCCGGCGCGCTTGGCTGCGACCTCCGCCAGGAGCTTGTCCATGGAGCTGGCGAAGCTCTCGACGCCCTTGACCTCGAGCACGGCGCTGACATCGTCGATGGCCACCCCCAACTCGCCCAGGTGAGCCAGCTGGCGCTCGGCGCCGGGGATGTGGTCGACCAGGCTGGCCCGCGCCAGGCCGTGGTCCAGGAAGGCCGCGACCGAGCTCGGCGGCATGGTGTCGACAGTGTCCTCGGCGATCAGTTCCTCGCAGTAGAGGACATCCCGATAGGCGGGGTTCTTGGTGCTGGTGCTGGCCCAGAGCGGCCGCTGCACCGCGGCGCTGGCGGCTGCCAGGGCCCGAAAGCGCTCGCCCCGGAAGATCTCCTGGAAGGCCCGATAGGCGACCGCGCCGTTGGCGATGGCCGCTGTTCCCCTGGCGGCCAGGAGCTCAGCCCTGCGCCCCCCCGCGGCCTGCTCGGCGAGGACGTCCAGGCGGGCGTCGGCCTCGGTGTCGACCCGGCTGACGAAGAAGCTGGCCACCGACCGGATCTGGCTGATGGGCAGGCCCGCCTCGAGCCGGCGCTCCAGTCCCCGGCAGTAGGCCTCCATCACCTCCCGGTAGCGCGCCACCGCGAAGATCAGGGTGACGTTGACGTTGAAGCCCTGGAAGAGCGCCTCCTCCACCGCCCCCACCCCCTCCCTGGTGGCGGGGATCTTGATCATCAGATTGGGCCGGTCCACCGCTCTCCAGTAGCGCCCGGCGGCGATGACCGAGTTGCCCAGGTCGTGAGCCAGAGCCGGGGAGACCTCCAAGCTCACATAGCCGTCGCGACCGTCGGTGGCTCTGTGGGTCTCGGCGAGCTCGTCACAGGCGCTGCGGACGTCGTCGGTGATCAGGCGGTCGTAGATCTCCTCCGCGGAGCGCCCCGCCAGGGCCAGCTCCCGAATCTCCTCGTCGTAGGCGTCACCCTCGGAAAGCGCCTTCTCGAAGATGGTCGGGTTCGCGGTCACCCCCAGGATGCCCAGCGAGATCAGTCGCCTCAGCTCCCCCTTGCGGAGCAGATCACGGCTCAGGTTGTCGTACCAGGGGCTCTGGCCCAGATCGGCGAGCCTCTGCAGCGCGGTCTCAGCCATCTCGCTCCCCTCCCCGCAGGCCCATCAGCCCCTGGATCCGATCCGCGACCGCCTCCGGGGTCAGGCCCAGGTGCTGATAGATAGTCTGGGCCGGCGCCGAGGCGCCGAAGCGATTGACGCCAACCACCCCTCCCCGGTCACCCACCCAGCGCCACCAGGGCTGGTCCACCCCGGCCTCCACCGCGACCCGGACGGAGATCTGCGCCGCTACGCATATGGACAGCTCGCTGCCAGTGCCGATCAGCAGACATCGGGCCGGCCCCCCCTCCGCCTCCAGCAGGACGTAGGCGCCGCGGCGCACCCCGGTTGGGGCCACCCGCCTGGTTCCCGGCAGCACCGGGAGGTTCTGGCGGCTCAGCACCAGCGCCGTCGGGGCGGCGCCCCGCTCCAGCGCCACCGCCCAGGCCCAGCTGGACTCGTTGGCGTCACCGGGGCGGATCACCACCAGGCCGGGGATGGCCCGGAGCGCCGCCAGGTGCTCCACCGGCTGATGGGTGGGACCGTCCTCGCCCAGCCCGATGCTGTCGTGGGTGTAGATCCAGATCACCGCGAGGTGCGATAGGGCGGAGAGGCGCACCGACGGCCGCTGATAGTCGGAGAAGGTGAAGAAGGTGGCGCTGTAGGGACGCAACCCGCCATGGGCGGCGATCCCGTTACAGGCGGCTCCCATGGCATGCTCCCGGACCCCGAAGTGCAGGTTGCGGCCGGTGCCGCTGCGGCCGTCGAAGTCGCCGCCGCCGGGGATGGCCGTCCTGGTGGACTCCGAGAGATCCGCGTCTCCGCCCAGGATCCAGGGAATCCGGGCCGCCAGCTGGGCCAGGGCCTTACCGGCCGAGACGCGGGTCGCGATCGGCTCGCTGCCCTCGTCCCAGGACGGCAGCACGTCCTCCCACCCGGCCGGGAGTTCCCCGGCGCTGGCCGTGCGCCACTCGCTGGCCAGCTCGGGGAACTCCTCGCTCCAAGCCCGGAAGCGCTCGCTCCATCGCCGGTGGAGGGGCGCACCCTCCGCGGTCGCCCGACGGAAGTGGGCCAGCGCCTCGTCGGGGATAAAGAAGGTCCGATCTGGGTCCCAGCCGTAGGCGCGCTTGGCGGCGGCCGCCTCCTCTGGGCCCAGAGGGGACCCGTGGGCGGCGTTGGTGTCCTGCTTGTGAGGCGCCCCATAGCCAATGTGGGTGCGGACCGCGATCAGGGAAGGCCGGCTGGGGTCGTCGATGGCGTTCTGAATGGCACCACCGATGGCCTCGAGGTCAAGGATTCCGTCCTCGACCCGCTGCACCTGCCACCGATAGGCGGCGAACCGCGCCAGCACGTCCTCGCTGAAGGAGAGTGATGTCGGACCGTCCAGCGAGACGTGGTTGTCGTCGTAGAGGCAGATCAGCTTGCCCAGACCGAGGTGACCGGCCAGCGAGGCCGCCTCCGAGCTCACGCCCTCCATGAGGTCGCCATCACCGCAGAGCACGAAGGTCCGATGGTCGACGATCTCCCGCCCCGGACGGTTGTAGTGGAAGGCCAGGTAGCGCTCGGCGATCGCCATCCCCACCGCGTTGCCGAAGCCCTGGCCCAATGGCCCGGTGGTGACCTCGACCCCCGGGGTCAGGCCCAGCTCCGGGTGGCCGGGCGTCTCCGAGCCCCACTGGCGGAACTGCCGCAGCTGCTCCAGCGGCAGGTCATACCCGGTCAGGTGCAGCAGCGCGTAGAGCAGCATCGAGCCATGCCCGGCCGAGAGGACAAATCGGTCGCGGTCCGGCCATTTGGGATCGCCAGGGTCGTGGCGGAGAAAGCGGGTCCAGAGCACGTAGGCGGCTGGCGCCGCCCCCATGGGCAGCCCGGGATGCCCGGACTTGGCCTTCTCGATGCTGTCGATGGCCAGGGTCCGGATGGTGTTGATGCAGAGGTCATCCAGCTCGCTTCCCGCCCGGGGCAGCCGCGAATCACCGCTCATCGCTCGATCCTCAGATTCATGGGCCATCTCGCCTTGATGATCTCACCTGGGCCGCTTAAGGCGTGGCGACCACCTCGAGTCAGAGCGGCCCTGGCGGAAGAGCTCCGGCGCTCACCGCGAAGGGATGCCTCCTCAGCCCGGCGGCCGGCGGGGGCCAGCACGCTGGCGGGAACCGCCCGGCCCCTTCAGACCTGGCCCTGGCTCCGCTTGTCGAACTCCGGAGCCGACCTCGCGGAGGCCTTCCCCCGGAGGCCGGTGCGCACTCCCCGGGGGGGACCTTGAGCAAGTTTGACATGCCATCTCCGCCGTGACTAACGTGGTCGCGGCCGGTCCAGTTTGGCCGACTTTCACCAACTGGTTTGTGAAGGGGAAGTCTGTGGACAACAGCGTCTCGACAGCGTCTACGACCGGAGGGGCACCTGCCAACCCCTTCATCACCGCGCAGCGTCAGTTCGACCAGGCCGCGGCGATCCTGCATCTGGACCCGGGCCTGGCCGGGATCCTGCGCGAAGTGAGGCGGGAATTTACGGTCCACTTCCCAGTCCGGATGGACGATGGCTCGATCCGAGTATTCACCGGCTACCGTTGCCAGCACAACGTGGCCCGTGGTCCTGCCAAGGGCGGCATCCGCTACCACCCGCAGGTCAGCTTGGACGAAGTCAAGGCGCTCTCCATGTGGATGACATGGAAGTGCGCAGTCACCAACATTCCCTACGGCGGGGCCAAGGGCGGAATCATCTGTGATCCCATCCACATGAGCCAGAAGGAGCTGGAGAGGATGACTCGCCGCTTCGCCAGTGAGATCTCCATCCTGATCGGCCCCGAGAGCGACATCCCCGCTCCCGACGTCAACACCAACGCCCAGACCATGGCCTGGATCATGGACACGATCTCCATGGCCAAGGGCTACTCGGTCCCGGCGACCGTCACCGGCAAGCCGATCTCGATCGGTGGCTCTGAGGGACGCAATGAGGCCACCGGCCGGGGCGTCGTCGTCACGACGATGGAAGCCTGCAAGCGGCTGGGCCTGGATCCGGCCGAGTCCACCATCGCCGTCCAGGGCTTCGGCAACGTGGGCAGCATCGCCGCCGAGCTGTTCGTGGACCTGGGCTTCAAGGTGGTCGCGGTCTCCGGCTCGTTGGGAGGCATCTACAACCCTGACGGCCTGGACATCGCCGGCGTGATCGAGCACCACAACCGCACCGGTCATGTGGACGGCTTCCCAGGCTCCCGCCAGGCCATCTCCAACAGCGCGCTGCTGGAGCTCCCGGTGACAATCCTGGTCCCCTCCGGCCTTGAGAATCAGCTGACCGGAGAGAACGCGGCTCGGGTTCAGGCCAAGCTCATCGCCGAGGGAGCCAACGGCCCGACCACCCCTGAGGCCGACGACGTCTTCCAGCAGCGGGGAGTGACGGTGATCCCGGACATTCTCGCCAACGCCGGGGGCGTCACGGTCTCGTACTTCGAGTGGGTGCAGGACCTGCAGTCCTTCTTCTGGGAGGAGAAGGAGATCAACGAGCGCCTGACCAGGATCCTGCAGCGGAGCTACCAGGAGACCGACGACCTGGCCAAGGAGCACCACACCAACCTGCGCATGGGCGCTTACTGCCTGGCCGTCAAGCGCGTCGCCGACGCCACCTCGATCCGGGGCATCTATCCCTGACCGACTGCCTGCCAGGTTGTGCCTGAGCCCGCACGCTCGGCTGAGCGTGCGGGCTCGGCACCCGTCTTCGCGGTGACGCAACGGCTCTGAACCTTCCCGCTCCCGCTACCCGGAAGTTCGGTCGCCGGTTGAACTCGATCCGAGTTCCACGATCATCTCGAAGGTAGTCAGAAGAAGTTGCAGGGCCCGCGCCCACGGAAGCCGGCTGACGATGCTCTGGGGCAACCCAGTCAGAACCGGCGCGGTTCCCCCCAACTCGTGCTGAGTTCAGCTGCTTCCCGAACTTCGGACTACTTCGCTTCGGGAGCACTGCCATGAGCACCGGAGGTCTTCTCACCCGGCGACTTGAGCCGGGGCACGCACAGCGCCGGCCCGAGATACCCGGGGCCATCTCCTTGCCCCCGGAGGTGGCCCGGTGGGCTGTCTGATCGCGGCCGGCCATCTGCCCGCGATGGACCTCAGCCCTCGCGCGAGGAGGACCGCGCCGGCCGACTTGGGCGCCTACATCGAGGCTCGGCGAGAGGACAGCTGAGAGTTGCTCGCCGGACCCCTCGGAGCCGGAGCCTGAGTGTGGGGCCGACGCAACCGCGACACCAGCGGGTGAGTGCTGACCATCTTCGGCATAGCGAGCCGCCTTCGGGGACGCCCGGAGGGCCTTGGCGGGGATCCCGACCCTCTCAAGGGGGTCGAGTACGCCCCGGCCGCCCCATCAGCCAGACGACCGTGGTGCCTCGACGAGGATCACCAAGGTCTCGGCCACCACGCCGTCAGTTGCCATCGCCTCGGCCATCGGCGGGGTCTGCATCGCGGCCATGAGGGCGTCCAGGTCGGCAACGTCCATGAGCACCGCCACCCGGGTCGAGTTCTGCGGATCGACGAATGTCCGGATGTTGGTGACGCCGAGGGGCCCGAAGACCTCCTCGCGCTTCGGCGAGGCAAGCCAGTGCTTCTGGTCCTTCACATCGTGGTGGCCGATCACAGTGGGCATGCCTTCTCCTCAGTGGGCGCGCCCAGCGGAAACGCTGGACGGTGCTCGGATCCTCCGCCGTCACACCTCTAGATATAGATACCACAATCGATTGCCGCGTGCAACCACCCGGATGATTACCCCCGTGTCACCTGAATGGCATCGGGCAGAGTCCCATCTCGGTGACCGCCCACTCCCAGTTCCAGCGGCGCCCTCAGCCGGTGCCGAGGCGCCAGGGGCAGCGGGCTGACTGCCCGCCGGAGCAACGCCACGGGGTCAACCGACGCCAGGAGTGGGACCATCCCCAGCAGAGTTCGGACCCCGGCGGATCTGTGCGGCGAGGACCTCCGTGGCTGGCCTGGACGCCGGCATCAAGGTCCGGCGGGAGGGCCGCTGAGGACAGCCGGCGAGGAGTGGTGAATGCCCACTTACCCACCCGGTGGTAGGGTCGTCCCAATGAACATTCAGGGTGCAGTTGAGGAGTCCCGGTCATGAGCTCGATGCCTGGATTTGAGCCAGTCACCGAGGTGGCGGCGGATGGGAGGGCCCGGGTCGCTTTTGGCCGGGTCGGGGTACGCCAGCACGATCGGTTTCTTGTCTCGAAGCACCCTGGCGGGGAGATCATGTTGACCCCGCTGGCGAGCATCCCGAAACAGGAGCTGCTGGTTTGGGAGAACGAGCAGGTCGGGGCGTCGCTGCCCAGGGGGAGCGATGATTCCCTGCACGATCGGGTTCGCCCACTGGATGACTTTCTCGACGAAGACATCCAGGAGTGAGCGCACCACCGTTCACTCTCCTCTTTACCGACGAAGCCACCGACATCCTCCAGGGCTTGGCGCAGCCGCACTACTGGGACAAGCTACAGAAGGCCCGGCAGGGCTTGCGCCTCCTTAGGGACGTTGGCCCCAGCCATCCCGGCCTCAACCGTCACCGCTACCAGTCCATGACTCGACCGAGCGGCGAGCCGCTCTGGGAGTCCTATCTAGATAAGCAGACCCCAAGCGCGTGGCGAGTGTTTTGGGTCCATGCGGGAGCCGACACGCTGAGGATACTGACGCTTGGTCCCCATCCGTGAGCCTGCCCAACATCGCCACCTCCCCTCCGGTGCCCACCACCCGGTTGAACCCGGATTGAAGGGTAGGCAGCAGTCTGCTCTGAGCAGCGGGTTCCCAGATCATCCCCTGCTATTGATCTCAATGGAGGGCAAGCGGTGAACGGCCTGATGATGGATCATCCCCTCACCCTCACCGATCTGCTCCAGCATGGCGTGCGCTGCTTCCCTGACCAGGAGATCGTCACCCCGCGCGCCCAGGGCGGTCCCCAGCGTTACCGCTTCTTGGAGTTTGGGGAGCGCACCGAGCGGCTGGCTCGGGCCCTGGGTCAGCTGGGTGTGCGACCGGGCGACCGGGTGGCCACCCTCGCCTGGAACACTGAGCAGCACCTGGAGTGCTACTTCGCGATTCCCGGGATCGGTGCGGTTCTCCACACCCTCAGCCTCCGCCTCTTCCCGGACGACCTGGCCTTCGTCATCAACGACGCGGCGGACCGGATCATCTTCTGCGACCGCGGGGCGCTCCCCTTGCTCCAGCGGTTGGCGGGCCGGATTCCCTCGGTGCGACTCGTGGTGCTCATGGGCGAGGGGCCCGCCGACACCGCCGGCCTTCCCCAGACGATCGACTACGAGCAGCTCCTCTCGGAGAGCTCCCCCGGGATGGAATGGCCCGCTCTGGACGAGCGCCAGGCCGCCGCCATGTGCTACACGTCCGGCACCACCGACCTACCCAAGGGGGTGGTGTACAGCCACCGCTCCGCCTACCTCCACAGCCTGGCGGCGGTGACCGCTGGCTGGATAGGCCTCTGCTTCCAGGACACCCTGCTTCCGGTGGTGCCCATGTTCCACGTCAACGCCTGGGGCCTGGTCCACGCCAGCATCGGGGCCGGGGCGAAGGTGGTGATGCCCGGGCGGTACCTCGACCCGGTCCACCTCCTCGACCAGCTCCGCACCGAGGAGGTGACCGTCACCGCCGGCGTGCCCACCATCTGGGGAAGGCTGCTGAGCCTGCTGGATGAGCGGCCCACGCCCCTGCCCCGGTTGCGGATGATCCTCTGCGGCGGCTCGGCGGCGCCCCCGGCGCTGATCTCCGGGTTCGACCGCCACGGGCTCAACTTGGTCCACGCCTGGGGAATGACCGAGACCTCACCGATAGGCACTGTTGCCGTGGTCAAGACCCACCTTGAGGGTCGGAATCCCGAGGAGCTGTTGCGCCTGCGGTCCAAGCAGGGGCTCCCGATCCTGGGTGTGGAACTGAGGATCGCCGACCTCGTGACGGGCAACCAGTGCCCACCCGACGGCCAGACCGCCGGCGAGATCCAGGTACGGGGGCCCTGGATCGCCCGCGCCTACCACCACGACCCCGACGACTCCGCCGGCCGCTTCACCGGCGACGGATGGTTTCGCACCGGAGACGTCGCGACCATGGACTTCGAGGGCTACATCCAGATCGTGGATCGCACCAAGGACCTGGTGAAGTCGGGCGGCGAATGGATCTCCTCAGTCGCCCTTGAGGGTGAGCTGGCGGCCCATCCCAAGGTTCTGGAGGCCGCCGTGCTGGGGTTCCCCCACTCCCGCTGGGCCGAGCGGCCGGTGGCCTTCGTGGTCCCCCAGCCCCAGTACCGAGAGAACATCAGTGAGGAGGAGGTGCTGGAGTTCCTCCGCCACCGGGTGGCCGCCTTCTGGGTGCCCGATCGAGTCATCTTCGTGGACGAGGTCCCCAAGACCAGCGCCGGCAAGTTCGACAAGAAGGTCCTGCGGCGGCGGTACGCCTCCTTCGACCTGGGCTGAACCAGCGGCCTCAGCGCCGGTGGTCGCGTACCGAGGCCAGCCAGGCGCCCGCCTCCGCCCGGGGGGCGTAGAGCACGCTCCCCGAGCCGGAGTAGACCCGGGTCCACTCCGAGCTCGACCCGAGCAGATTCGCCAGCGGAGTGCCTCTCCCCTGCCACACCAGGCTGACCTGGTAGCGGCGCAGGATCGCCAGCGTGCCCGAGGCGGCAGAGACCACGGTCAGGTACTGCTTCAGCACGTTGGGCCCCATCAGGTCGACCTCGCCGAAGATGAAGAGCTGATCTGGCGCGCAATCCCGTCCGGTGGGGTCGCGGTGGTCCAGGCGGTAGAGCAGCCACCCCGAGCGGCCGTAGGGGGCGAACACCCTGGCCGGAGGGCCGTCACAGATCAACCGACCGACCTGGACCGGGTAGGCGGACCCCTCCACGCGGTTGTCCGGACTGCTCAACTGCACTGAGATGCGAACCGCGCTGGCCAGCACCGCCAGCACCATGACCGCCGCCACGAACCAGCCGGGTGCCCGGCTCCGCCCCCGCGGGCGCCCAAAGCCACGGGATCTGCGGATGCGGTCGGACATCCCCTGCATGCCGTCGGTCCATAGCGGCAGCACCAGGATCGCGAAAATGGGGATGTCCCGGACGGCGTAGAGGAGCAGCACCGTCCCCGCCAGCGCCAGCAGGAGGTCGGCGATCCGGGTGTGCCGGGCCCACCGAGCGCCCAGGATGGTCGTCAGCAGCAGCAGCAGCACCGGGAGCGATGCCAGGGAGTGGAAGTCGGGAGGCTGCCACTCGTCCAGGTTGGCCTGGGCCACCGGGCTCAGCAGCAGGTGGAGAGGATAGAGGTAGATGCCCCAGCCGTTGGGGTTGACCATGGGGGCCATGGCCGAGATCACCAGGCCCACCGCCAGCTCGGCCAGCCGCCGCCAGGCCAGCGCGCCGGCACCCCTCAGCCAGCTGCTGGCCGCCTCACCGGCCAGGTAGACGGCGATCACCCCAACCCCGATCAGGAATCCACCGTGAAGATTGCCCCAGACCACAAAGAGCGGCACCAGCCATACCAGGAGCCATCGGCTGGGGCGACGGCGGTAACTGTCAAGCAGGGTCAGGAGCACGCCCAGGAAGCCGAAGGTGAACATCTGCGGGCTGGGCCCCCAGATCTGGAGCCCGGAGACGATCGCCAGCGCTGCCCCCAAAGCCAGGATCCAGCGGGACAGGCCTCGACGGTTGGCCCTCACCACCGCCAGGACGAACCCCACCCAGGTCACCAGGGCCATCAGCAGGATCACCGGGGCCATCCCGAAGGTCTTGTACAGGAGGGCGTAGATCACCTCCGCGCCCCACTCCTGGGTGATGAAGGGATGGGTGCTGGCGGTGAAGGTGTAGGCGTTGTGCTGGGGTACTCCCGAGGCCAGAATGTCCAGACCCACTCTGAGGTGCCACCAGAAGTCGGGATCGAACTGGGGCTGGGTGAAGGCAGCGAAGGCCAGGATCACCACCGCCAGCAGGAAGACGGTGGGGCCGTCGGGCGCCCGCCCGCGGGTGGCGATAGGGAGCGGCGCCCCACTCTCAACGGTCATGTTCGGATCGGGATTGTAGGGGGGCTCAGCCGAACTCAAGCAAAGTCCCTGCTACGATCGCGAGGGCCTTCGGTAACGGTCGGGAGAAGAGCCCGGCCGGCCGGGCCTGTTTGCCAAGGCCCATCACGGTGAGACCAGCTGGGCCCTCAGTCCTCTCCTATGCCGGATGCGGGCTGGGGCCCGGATCAGCAGCAGGCGGGGCCGGGATGGGCCCGCAGGGGCAAAGGTCATCAGACCCAAGCGTCTCATGGCAGTGCCCAGGCACAGGCCTAGCCTGCCAGCGGCGACCGGCGGGTGTCAGATCAAGTAGGGACCCCGGCCAAATGGACCAGCTTGGGCCTGAGCCTTCCGAAGCAGTGCCCTGGGTACACTGCGGCGGTGGTCGAGCCGCGACTAGGCCAGCCCCCGAAGCCCTTCCCGCTCGACGCCTGCGGTATGGATGAGGTGGGTCGGGGCGCCCTGGCAGGTCCCCTGGTGGCAGCCGCGGTGATCCTCCCCGCAGGCTTCCGCCATCCCCTGCTCCGGGACAGCAAGCTGCTCTCTCCCCGCCAGCGGGAGGTGGTGGAGCCACTCATCCGATCGGCCGCGGTCTCTCTGGAGTTGGTCGCGATCGAGGCGCAGCTGATCGATCGCTGGGGGATCGGCTGGGCCAACCGCAAGGCCTTCGAGCTCCTGATCCGGGCGGTCCCGGCCCCAACCCACCTCGGCGACGGCAACCTGGTGCTGGTGGGCCAGCCCAGCTACCGGAGCGTCATCCGAGGCGACCGCCTGGTGCCGGCGATCTCAGCCGCGTCGATAGTGGCCAAGGTCTTCCGGGACCGCCTGATGGTGGAGCTTCATCAGCGGTTTCCCGCCTACGGCTTCAACCGCAACAAGGGCTACGGCTCGGCCACCCATTTGGCGGCGCTCTCCCGCCACGGACTCTGCCCCGAGCACCGGTCCAGCTTCATCCACCTGCGGCCGCCGGAGCTCGACCTCCTCCGCTAGGGCGCCAACACCTGCGGGGGGCGCGCCTGGACCAGCCGCCCGGCCCCTCCCCGCTCCGCTCACCAGCCCCGGGCGACCCACGATCGGAACTGGGGCGCCTCGCTCCCGATGGTGGTCGGACCGCCGTGGCCAGGGTAGACCACTGTCTCCGGGGCCAGGGGCAGCAGGTGGGTCCTGATGCTGTCCACGATGGTGGGGAAGTGTCCGAGCGGCGGCCTGGTGGCGCCAGGCCCACCCGGGAACAGGGTGTCCCCGGTGAAGATGTAGCCAGGGTGGTGGAAGCAGATGCTCCCCGGGGTGTGGCCCGGCGTGTGCAGGACCCGGAGCTGGCGGTTCCCGAACTGGATGATCTCTCGGTGCACCAGCTCCCGCCCGGGCGGGGGCTCGCCGAACATCTCCATGTCGGCCAGATGGGCACCGGCCCAGGCCGAGGGGAACTGGGCCTGGACCGCCGCCAGCGCCTGCCAGTGATCCTGATGGCCGTGGGTCTCCAGGATCGCCACCAGCCTCAGCTCACCCACCGCCTCGATCAACCGGGCGGGCTCGTTGGCGGCGTCGATCAGGACCGCCTCGCCCGTCTCGGGGCAGGCCACCACGTAGGCGGCGTTGTCCCAGGGGCCGACCCGGCGCACCCGGATCCGGAGGGTGTCGTCAACGTCCCAGTCAGAAGCCGGCCCGGTGTCAGTCAACTCTCAACCCTCCTTCCCACCCACGCGGGTCCGTTCCCCAGGCGTGCCCGCAGGCTCCAGGTCCCGGATCCAGTAGCCGTCAGGGTAAGCCCGGACGCCGGCCGAGGACAGAATGGGGCAAAGGGCCCCGGACCCACTGCCCTCACTGGGTGGCCAGCTGGAGCCGGCCGCGGAGCAGCGCCAGCACGTCGCGGCTGGCGGGCGGTACCAGCCCCTCGTCCCCGCGCCGGCCCCACAGCCAGAGCACCAGATCCGAGGGGTCGCCCTGGAGCACGGCATCGGCCTTCCCCGTGGCCGCCGAGACCGTGATGCTGTCCTCCGCCAGCGTGACCAGCCAGTCTCGACCCGCGGTGGAGACCAAAACCCGCTGGCCGCGACAGTGGTCGTCCCGGGCGGCTGACCAGTCCCCAGCCAGGATGACCGTCAGGATCTCGTCGACACCATCGACGGCCAGTTCCCCCGGCACGGGCTCGAGGCAGCCAAGCGCCATCTGCAGGTCGACACGGTGGACGGCCGTCTCGTGCGCCATCCGCCGGGCCCAGAAGCCCACGGTCTGGTCCGGCGGATACCAGGTGGCGGAGGGGGCGGACGGCCCCAGCTGCTCCATCAGGGCCAGCAGGCGCAGGTGGGCGTCGCCAAGCCACCCGGCCAGATCCGGGCCGGTGGGCCAGTCCGGAGGCCAGGGGCTGGGATCGACCCCGAGCTCGGTGCAGGCGATCTTGTGCTCGTAGACCTGGGCCAGGTGGCAGGCCACGTCGCGCACCGACCAACCTGGGCAGCAGGGTATCGTCGCCTCCAGGTCGCCCCCGGCGAGGTCCACCGCGGCCGCCCCCTCGGAGCGCAGGTGGCTAAGGAACTGGTCGAACTCCACGAAGGCAGGATACGGTTGCCAGTCCGCGCCCTGGCCCGGCCGGGCCGATCTGTCAGTCCCCGCTAGGCGGCGCCGATGGAGGTCGCTGCCGGCCTCCCGGCATCGCCGGATGGATCCGCGCCAACCGGCGCCACCAAGGCGGCCGCCAGCATCACCGTCGCCGCGGCCACGATCGGGATGAACGGTGAGCTCCGTCCACCTCCCAGGTCCAGGGCCACCCCGCCCAACAGCGGGCCGAGGAAGGCACTGGCGTACCCCACGGTCAGCATGGTGGCGGCCAGGGCAGCGACCCGGGAGGGGGCCACCACCATGGCGGGGAAGGCGAGCAGACCGGCGAAGGTCATCGCCACCCCGATGCCGATCAGGGCCGCGCACAGGATCGGAACCCGCTGCCCGGCCAGCAACCAGCCCCCGGCCCCGGCCAGGGTGACCGCCGAGCTCACCACGTAGAACCAGCGCCGGGTGGCGAAGGTCCTGCCCGCCACCAGGAGGAGAACGTCGACCGGAACCATGACCCCGTTGAGGGTGGCCAGAGTCCAGCTGACCAAGCCGGAGTGGGAGCCACCGCCCAAGGAGATCGGGATCCAGGTGTTGGCGGAGAAGAAGACCAGCGACTGCCCCGCGAAGAGGGCGTAGATGGCCCAGGGCCGCCAGCGGAGTACCAGCCGCCGCAGCTCCCAACTCGTCTCTCCCGCCATCCCGGCCCGGTCCCGTGGCACCCCCAGGAGCCAGATCGGCACGCAGGTTGCGCCCAGCACGCCCCAGAAGGCCATGGTCCCCTGCCAACTGCCCAGCCAGCGGAGCACCAGTGAAGAGGTGGTCCCGGCGGCGACCACCTCCCCCACCGTGATCCCCAGAGTGAGAGTGACCGAGGCCAGCTGGACCCGGGGCCCGAACCAGCGCTGCAACGCCGCGGGCAGTCCGGGCTGGGTTATGGCGATCCCGGACCCCATCACGGCGGTTGCCAGCAAGAGGGTCGCGACGCCTCCCGGAAGAGCCCGAGCCAGCTCGCCGACAGCCGCCACCGCAAGCCCGATGGCGACCACCTTGAAGGCCCCCAGGCGGCGCACCAACGCTGCCCCGGGGAGGGCCGCCAGGCCCAGGGCCAGGATCGGGACCGCGGACACCAACCCGGCCACGGCGTAGCTGAGGTGGTCGCTGCGACGGACGAGGGCCAGCACCGGGGGTACCCCGAGAATCGGGGCCCGCAGGTTGAACCCCACCCAGAAGGCCACCAGCAGCAGCGCGAGCTGGGTGCGATCCAGGCGCCGGTGGACCAGGGTGGAGGGCTCCTCGGGACCTTGGCTCAAGGCGGGCCAGCGCCGGCCCAGCCCCCCCGTCGCCGCCGGGCCAGGAGAGGAAGCCGGGGCAGCAGGTCGCCCTCCACCACCTGGGGCCAGCAGTAGGCTGCGGCCATCTCCCTGGCCGCCCTGCGGATTCGCTCGGCCCGACCCGGGTCCGAGGCCAGCCTGGCGATCGACTGGGCCAGCTCGCTGGGGGAGCTGGTCTCGATCACCAGGCTGTTGTGCAGGTGGCGGGCGTAGTCCTCGCCGGTGGCCCCGACCACCGCCACCCCGCCGGCCGCCATGGTCTCGAGCCCGACCAGGCCGAAGGGTTCGAACTCGGAATTGGCCAGCACCGCCATCGATGAGGCGTAGAGCACCGGGAGAAGCTCCTCGGGCAGGAACCGGGCCAGCTCGAGCAGGTCTGCGTCGGGGGTGGCCTGGAGCGCCCGGACCAGGTCGGAGACCCCCTCGACCGGTTCCTCCCAGCGCCGCACCCTCAGGCCGCAGCCGACCGCCGCCTCGATGACCTCGGAGCGGTAGGCTTCGTTGCCGCCGCGGGCCAGCATCCGCACCGGGAGTCCGGCCGCGCGCAGCTCGCCCAGGGCCCGCACCGCCTGGAGCCAGCTCTTGTCCGGATGGAAGCGGCCGATCTTGAGCAGCACCTGACGGCCGGCGGCCCGACGCAACGCCATCACGTCGCCCTGGTCCACCGCGAGGAGCAGCTCGGCGGGGATCCCGTTGGGGATGACGATCGGCTCGACGCCGAATCCCTCGACCAGGAGCCTCATGTACCGGCTGATGGTGGTGATCCCGGCCGCCTCCTCCAGCCCGATCCAGTCCATCTCCCCGAAGCCGAACTGGTTGTTGGCGTTCCAGACCAGAAGGCAGCGGTCGGCAATCCCCCGCTCCGAGAGCAGCCGGTGGGTGCGCCCGGCCCAGTCGGCGGTCTGCCAGTCCTCAAAGAGCAGGACCGGCGCCCGCCCCAGCTCGAGCTGGGGCAGGGCCCAGCCGACGACCAGCTCGGCGGGCAGGCGGGCGGCCAGGTAGCTGGCCTTCAGCCGCTGGCCCTCATACACCCCCCCGGGGAACTGGCGGGAGATCTCCTGACCCACCCGGCGAAGCTCGACCCCCTCCGAGAGCTCTTCCGCCGGGAGTGCCGGATCGCCCACGAAGTAGACCCGAGCCGGGTGGCCGGCGGCCACCAGGGCCCGGCTCAACTGGGTTACCCTGACCCCGAGACCACCCACCTGGCTGTACTGGTCCGGCCCCTCCATCGAGACCAGGGCAAAGGCGGGTCGGGCAAGGTTGGGGGCCATCGCCCCGATTTTGCCGGTCTGAGGGGGCCGCGGGCAGGCCGCGGCGCTCAGGGCTCGCCCAGCCAGGCCTTAGGTGCGGATCGGTAGGCCGCCTCCCGCGAAGGCGCCGACAGGGTCAGCAGGTGCTCTCGGTACCGGCTCGGAGGCAGCAACGGGAAGTCGCTGGCGAAGCAGAGCCGCCCGGGCAAGAGAGAGTCCACCGCCACCAGAGCCTGTGGTTGGTAAAGATAGGGAACCGCCGCGGTGTCGAACCAGAGCTGGCGGCAGAGGGCGGCAACCTCCGGCATGTGGGCGTAGAAGGGCAGCCCGCCCCCCAGATGGGCGAGACAGACCCTCAGCTGGGGGGCGGCCGCGAGCGCCGGAGTGAGCAGCCTCCAGAGCCGGATCGGGCCAGCGGTCCCCTTGCCCGGATACTGGTGCCCCACCGGCTCGCTGGCGTGGAGAATCAGCGGCCAGCCCATCTCCGCCAGAGTGAGCAACGCCCGCCGCAATCCGCCCTCGAACTCCAGGGCAAAGCCCTGGGCGTCGGGGTTGAGCTCCCCCACCCCCACCAGGCCGAGCCCCTGGCAGCGGGCCAGCTCCCTCTCCCAGCCCGGCCGTCCTGGGTTCACCAGGGCCATGCCGATCAGACTGCCTCCGGAGGCGGCGGCTTGCGCAGCGACGTAGTCGTTCACCTCGGCCAGCAGCCCGGGGTCGGCGAACGGCCATCCGAAAACCACCGCCCGCTCCAGCTCGGCCCGGTCGAGGGCGCCGAGCACCTCGGCCCCGCCTGCGAAGCGGGGGCTGTCCGCATGGCAGGCGGCAAACCAGGGGTCCTGCCAGCTGGGCGCGGGCGGTTGACGCAGCTCCGGCGGCAGGAGGTGGCAGTGGACGTCCGTCAGTCGAGCCATAACCCTCTCGCAAATACAGAGGCCCCGAACGCCATGGTCACGGCGCCCACGACGAGCAGGACCCAGCGTAGCCAGCGGGCCCGCTCGGTGGCTAGCACCACCAGGAAGAGCAAGGGGAAGAAGGCGAACTCGTATCGAGGCACGCTGCGCCAGAAGTTCAGCGACACCGCGGCCAGCCAGCTCAGGATCATGAAGCTCGAGTACAGCGGGCGCAGCTTCCAGGCTGCCAAGAGCAGGATGGGAATCCCCAGCAGGCCGGCGATCAGCTCAGGCAGGAAGACCGCCCGCCAGACGTTCTCGCCGCCGTTGACGGAATTCCAGGTGGTCCAGAACCCGGACCAGGGCCAGGCCGCGTGGATCCCGAAGTCGGATTCGGCCTTGACGACCGCCAGCCAGCTCCCGGTCCTCAGCCAGGAGAACAAGGCAAAGCCGAGGGTGCCGCAGGGGACCGCCAGGACCCAGAGGGCCTGGCGCGGCAGCCGGCGCCAGCTCCAGCCGGCCTGCTGCAGTGCCTCCAGCAGCAGCGCCACGACCAGGAAGATGCCGTTCACACGGGTGGCGGCAGCGAGCGCCCCGGCCAGGCCCGCGAGCATGAAGTTGCCCCGCCGGGCGCTGAGGAAGGCGGCGGCGACCAGGGCATAGAAGAGGGCCTCGGTGTAAATGGCGAAGAAGAAGAAGCCGAAGGGCGACATCAGAAGTAGCCAGGGCACCCACAGGCTTCGGCTGGGACCGACCTCGATCGCCCCCAGCCGGTCCAGGCAGTAGGCCAGCAGGGCGGTCGCCAGCAGGCTGATCAGCAGCCCCGCCTCGACCCCGCGCAGCCCGAGGTGGATGACCGCCGCGACCAGGCCGGGCAAGAGTGGGAAGAAGGCCCACTCCGGGCCCACCTGGGTGGGGTACCCACTCTGGGCGATCGCCAGATACCAGTGCGAGTCCCAGTGGGAGACCGCCTGCTGCCAGCCGGAGGCGGCGAAGTCCCCCACCAACAGCAGGGTGACCGCCAGCGCGGCCGCCACCAGGGCGAGGTGAGCGGCCACCGGCCAGACCCAGCCCCAGTGACTGGGCCTCTCGGCGGCCCCGTCTAGGGACGGCGCTGCCACAGGCCGCGAACGTCGAAGATCACGTAGCTCTTGGTGCGCACGACCACCGGGAGATGCTGGGACTCATACCAGCTCAGATTGGCAGCGATGCCGTTGTAGTCTCCGGGCTCGAACTCGACGTAGGAGACATCGTAGGTCCGGAGCAGCCGGCCCAGGGCGCAGGGGCCGGGCCCGCCACAGCCCGCGTACATCTCCCCCACTGCCTGAAACCTCGACCGCAGTGGCTCTCCGTAGCTCCAGAGCCAGCCGTCGTAGGCGAGCACCACGGTCCTCCCGGCCAGGGTGGTGACCGGGTCGTTGGGCTGGCCCTCGGTGAGGAAGACGGCCGTCTTGGGGGTCCGCCTGAGAACCGCCCGGGCCACTTCCAGGGCCTCCTGGTCCGCCCAGCCCAGCCGCGGGCTGCTCCGAGGAGACTGGGCCAGGGAGCTCTGCCCCAGCATCGCCAGGTCGAGGCTGAGCGCCCCGCTCAGCACCAGGGAGATCGTCAGGAGGCCCGCCAGCCAACGCCACCAGGCGCGGTCGCTGAGCGCGCAGAGCAACCAGGCGACCGGGATGGCGGCACCCACGTACCAGTAGTCGAGGAGCTTGGTGTTGTCCCAGTTCCAGGGCTGGGTCACCACCAGGTTCCCGATCAGGAAGAGCAGCCAGAACGGCGCCCAGAAGCGGGTCAGCTCGAGAGCAACCAGCTCCTCGGCAGCCCTCGAGCGGAACCGGCGAAGGGCCAACAGGCCCACGGCTAGGACCGTGAAGATCCCGGTGTTGGCCAGCCAGAACCCGGCCGTGTCGGCCCAGACCGAAGGCCGGATCAGGCTCTGGGCCAGGAAGGCGGCGGAGGTCACCAGCGAGCTGCCCGGGAGGTAGAGGGCATCGCAGGCGCTCCCCCGGTTGAACTGGGCAGCGGTGCAGACGGTGGCGGCATGGGCGAGCCAGCCCACGTCCAACTCGGGGAAGAGATTGGTCCCGACCGGGTTGGCGAGCTGTCCGTGGGGCCCGCCCAGGATGTACAGCATCCGGGGCAGCCCCAGCAGCAGCAGGGGCAGCAGAAAGAGCCCCAATCCCCGCCACCAACGCTGCCGCCCCAGCCACCAGAGTCCGATCAGGAACACCACCAGGAAGCCGAAGGGGTTGAACCAGGGCAGGGCGGCCCCGCCGACCCCGGCTGCCACCAGGAGTTCCCGTCGCCGGCCCCGGTAGCCCTCCCAGAGCAGCAGGCTGAGCAGCGCCACCAGCGCCACGCCGTAGTCGAAGTCGCGCTGGGGAAGCCAGTAGACCAGCAGCGGCTCGTACCAGTAGAGGTCGGCCAGAGGCGGGTCCGACTGACTCTGGCCGTCGTAGGAGCGCGGCAGGTGGGTGAGCTCGGCGGGAAGGTGGCCTATGAAGGCGGTGACCGCCCCCGGGGTTTCGGAGCTGAGCCTGGTGCAGGCGCTGGCGCTGAAGCCGGAGCTGGTGTGGGCCAGCTGCTGGCAGCCGTCTCCGTAGAGCCCGATGAAGCCCAACCCGCCGCCCAGGAGGGCCAGGGTCAACGCCACCGAGGCCGCCGCCCGCCTCCGCGTGACCCGGTACCCCAGCTGCCACAGCAGCACTGCCGCCGCCCACGAGACCAGCCACGATGGGATGTCGAGCGATCCCACCAGGTTCTGCCCCAGGGCCCCCAGGAGGGCCGCCTGGAAGTCGGGCAGGAACGGATAGCGCATGCCGGTGGCCGATTCCAGGGCGTCCCGAACGGGCAGGCCGGGGCCGACCAGGAAGCTCTGGACGTAGGAGGCGTGGACCGACCAGTCGGACCACACCGCCGGATATGAGGCCTCGATCGACCGACCCGCCTGCACCAGCGCCGAGCTGAAGAGGCCGAAGAAGGCGGCCCCGAGCAGTGCGGCCACCACCACCCCCGATCTCGCCCCGGGGCGGTCCCACTCGGACCTCAGCCAAGAGAGCCAGCTCCCGGGTCCGAGCCGCAGCCGGCGCCTCCAGCGTCGCATCCGCACACTGGTGCCCGCCGCCAGAAGTATCGCGGGGCTCGAGATGGCGGCCGCCGGCCCTACCCCGAACGCCAGGGCCAGGGCCAGGCTGAGCAGGCTGGAGGCGACCAATCCCACCACCAGGGCGCCCGCCGCCCGCTCGGACAGCTGCCAATCCAGGGGGACCAGGTCGAGGAGGACCGACCCCGCACCGAGGACCAGGAGCCAGTAGGCCGCCAGACCGAGGCTCACCGGCTGCGCGGACCCAGCTCAGTACCAGCCCGGGAGCCAGATGTGCTGGAAGAAGTCATTGGAGGGAATCGGCTGCCCGGTCCAGAGCGGGTAGAAGTAGGCGAAGCCGAGGATCACCGCCAGGGCTATGGCCCCGGCCAGCGGACGCAGGCTGGAGGGACCCAGCCTCACCGCTCCCAGCTGGAAGGCGGTGCGGGTGTGGGCCAGCCGGGTGCAGCAGTAGGCGAGCGCCAGGCACATGAAGGGAAGCGCCTCCAGGATCTCGTAGAAGAAGAGGATCCGGGAGGGCCAGGACCAGAGCAGCAGCCAGTCGAAGAGAAAACCCAGGAGGATGAAGAGCGCGACCCGGTCGCGCCGGCGCAGGGTCCAGTAGAGGCAGGCGGCCAGGGCGAAGAGACCGCCCCAGAAGATCGCCGGGTTGCCCATGTCGGAGATCCAGGCGTAGTTGGAGACGGTCTGCCCGCCCGAGGTGGTCACCCCGTTCCCGGTGTAGACGGCGTAGAAGAGCACCGGATGAGCGTCGAGCGGCCAGGTGTAGTACGGCGACGAGAACGGATGGGTGGCCTTCAAGGTGGCCTGGTAGCTGAGCCCTGCGAGGCTGTTCATCTCCACGTCCACCAGGGACTGCGTGACATTGAAGCCGGTGGGGAGCCAGATTGCGATCGGGCCGAAATGATCCTCCTTGATCGGCATCGCCACCGGCAGGTCGCACATGGACGCGTCGGTAAGGAACCCGGCACAGGTGGCGGTCGGCCCCTGGGTGTCGGCGTAGTTGACGTAGACGCTGTGGGGGATGGTCCAATAGCGGAAGAACGACAGGTAGAAGATCAAGAGGATGAGGACGGCCCCGGCCAGGTAGTGCCAGCCCCAGCGCATCGCCCCGACCATGGTCCGCCGGGCCGCGGCAGCGGGGTCGTCGGGAGCCGGCGGCAGCATCCACCGGCGCTGTCCCCACCCCAGCCGGCGCAGCCTCAGGTGGGGACGGGCCCAGCGGGCGGCCAGGAGCAGCGCCATCAGCAGCATCGCCGGCACCATGTCCGCCTTGGCGGCCAGTCCCAGACCGGAGGCAGCGGCGGTCAGGTAGAGGGTCCATAGCCACTGCCGCCTGGTCCGGGCGTGCCAGTGGAGCGTGAACAGCCAGAGCCCCAGGACCACGAAGAAGACCGCGAAGATATCGATCACCCCGGTGCGGGACTCCACCAGCTCCAGCCCATCCAGGCTGAAGAAGAGCGCCGCCAGAGTGGCGAAGAGTCTTCGACGGTGCCAGAGCCGGCGGGCCAGGAAGTAAAGGAGCCCCACCACCAGGCTGCCGAAGATCGCCGACATGATCCGCCAGCCCCAGGGGTTGAAGCCGAGCCAGCTGATGCCCCCGGCGATGATCAGTTTCGAGAGCGGCGGCTCGGGATCGAAGTAGTCGATCCCCTTGAGGTCCTTGAGCGCATCGACGGGGAAGTAGACCTCGTCGAAGACGAAGCCACAACGCTTCACGTCGACGTTCCTGGGACCCTCCGGGACCTGGGTGCAGCCGGCGGTGTTGAAGGGGTAGCCGAGCCCCCAGGCGCCGATCCCCAAGACCTCGTGGGTCGGGCTCCGGTGCACTCCCGCCGGAGCCGGCACGGTGCCGACGACGCCGACGTGGCCCTGGAGGGCATCCAGGTAGATGGGGCTGGCGAGCCGAACCACCAGAGCGGCGGCAACCAGGACCCCGACGATGACGCAGTCGAGTCCGTCGATCCCGGTCAGGGTCCGGTTCCGCCGGAGGAGCAGGGAAAGCCCCCAGACCGCAGCCACCATCACCGCCGCGACCAGGGGGTGGACCGGCCAGTGGAAGAGGACACACAGGGCCGCGAAGATGGCCGCCGCGACCGCCGCCCAGACCCCCTCGAGCTGCCACCGGGACAGCCCCACGGAGCTCACCGCCGGTGGGCCGCGGGCGCCGGAGGCCGCCGCCGGATCTGCGGCTGCAGACTGCTGTCCAATCCCTGGGCATCTGCGACCAGGAGGATCAGGTCGTGGTCCAGCACCGTACCCCGCCCCGCCAGCTTCCCTAGCTTCGCCACCTCGGCGACGTCCATGTCAAGCCTCAGGACCAGGGCGGGGCTCTGCTCGAACGGGCGCAGGGAGCGGAGCATCAGCCCCTTACGGCTGGGCGCCGAGAAGACGACCCGCAACGTCTGGGTCCGGACCTGGCGAATGGCCGAGACCGGGACCTGCTCCTCGCGGAGCAGCCCGTGAATGAGCAGGGTCCCCGCCTGGAGTTGGACGTAGAAGCGTCGGATCCCGAAGTGCAGGCCGACGGCGAGCAGCACCAGCACCACCCCCAGCAACAGGAAGACCAGATCGAACTGGCGGCTGTCGAAGTAGGTCACCGCGGTGCCGAGGAGGCACACGGCGCCGCCGTAGATCGCCGCGGTCCGGTACCGTTTGGCGACTGAGGAGGAGACGAGCAACCGGTGGCGAGCCGCTGCTGCGGGGGCCTGAGAGCGGGCGGGCTCGCCGCTCAAGGGGGCGACAGCTCAGGCAGTGGCGATGTCGCAGCGCAGCCGCAGCCAGCCCGGGGCGGCAGGAGGTTGACCACGTCGAAGAGGATCCGCCGCAGCCGGTCGAGGTTGTCGGCGAAGACGCGAAGCACCTGCTCATGGGTCACCGGGGCGATCCCGCTGGAGCCCTCCAGTCCAGCGTCGTAGTCGGTGGCCATGGCGATCGCGCTGTAGCAGAGGCCCAGTTCCCGGGCCAGGACGGCCTCCGGGTAGCCGGTCATGCCGATGATCCCCCAACCCTGGCGCGAGTACCAGCGCGACTCCGCCCTGGTGCTGAAGCGGGGCCCCTGGATCACCACCATGGTTTCACCGTCGTGCACGGTGGCCCCATCGCCAGCGGCGGCGGCCGCCGCCGCCGCGCTCAGCTCCGGACAATAGGGGTCGGCGGCGCTCAAGTGCTGTACCCGGGGACCGTCCCAGTAGGTGTCGGCACGCCCCCAAGTCCGGTCCACCAACTGGTCCGGGACCACCACGTCCCCGGGGGCGATCTCGGGGCGCAGCGAGCCCACCGCGCAGGGAGCGAGGATCCGGGCCACCCCGGCCCGGTGCATGGCGTAGAGGTTGGCCCGGAAATTGATGCGGTGGGGCGGGATGGTGTGCTCACGCCCGTGGCGGGGCATGAAGGCAACCCGGCGGCCGTGGATCTCCCCCAGCCAGAGGCTGTCGCTGGGGGGACCGAAGGGAGTCTCGACCTGCATCTCCCGAGCGTCCCCCAGCAGTTGGTAGAGCCCGGAGCCGCCGAAGATCCCGATCGGCTGGGCCTCGGGCATCAGCCAGAGACCTCCACCATGCGCTCGATCGCCAGCCGCGCCCGGGCGGCGACCGCCGGCGGCACCGTGATCCGGTGCTTGAGCTCGAGGAGCGAATCCCGCACCTTCTCCAGGGTGATCGTCTTCATGTAGGGGCAGATCGCCTCCGGGCTGGCGGCGATGAAGTTCTTCTGGGGCGCCAGCAGGCGCATCCGGTGCATGACCCCAATCTCGGTGGCGACGATGAAGGTATCCGCTTTGGAGCCCTCGGCGTAACGGACCATCCCCTCAGTGCTGGTTACCACGGTGGCCCCGCTGAACTCTCCCCGTCCGGCTTCGTAGAGGGCGGCGGTGGTGCAGCCGCACTCGGGATGGACCAGCACCTCGGCGCCCGGGTGAGCCAGCCGCTGGCTCTCCAACTGGGCGCCCGTGATGGCGGCGTGGACGTGGCACTCGCCGAGCCAGACGTGCATCTTGCGCCCGGTCATCCGCTCCACATGGGAGCCCAGGAAGAGGTCGGGGCAGAAGAGGATCTCCCGATCCTCGGGGATCTGGGCCACTATCTTGACCGCGTTGCTCGAGGTGCAGCAGTAGTCGGACTCAGCCTTGACCTCGGCGCTGGTGTTGACATAGCTGACCACCACGGCGCCCGGGTGCTCCGCCTTCCAGCTGCGCAGCTCGTCGGCGGTGATGCTGGCCGCCAGCGAACAGCCGGCCGCGAGGTCGGGGAGCAGCACCGTGCGGTCAGGCGCGAGCACGGCCGCGGTCTCGGCCATGAAATGGACTCCGCAGAAGACGATCACTTCGGCGTCGGTCTCGGCCGCCCGCCTGGAGAGCCCCAGCGAGTCCCCCACGAAGTCAGCCAGGTCCTGAACCTCGTCACGCTGGTAGTTGTGGGCCAGGATCAGGGCCTTGCGCTCGTGCTTGAGTTCCGCGATCTCATCGAGAAGCAGGCTCTGAGCTCGAACTGCCATGGTCCAATTATGGGCGACGCCCGATCTCTCGCCCGCCAGGGGCAGGGCAGGGGGGGCGCTGGGGAGCCGGGCCTCGCGCCGGCAGGCTGGGGCAGGGCCGAGGTCGGGAAGCCTCCCCCCAAGCTCGTGACCGCTTCCCAAGGGCAGCTTGATCGGCTCCAGCGCCCGTGGTGGGCCGATCAGTCTCACCGCGGGACTCAGCACTCCTGCCTGGCCCAGCACTCGGACGAGCGGCTGCCGGCTGGGGCGCACCACCCCGGCCCCAACCGGGGCGCCTGGAGCCGGGCCGCCCCGGTCACCAGCTGACCACCCGGGCAGCCCCGGCACAGCTGGCGATGATCCCCTGGTAGTCGATAAGCGGCCAGCGCTCCTCAACCTGGCGGCGGCGCGCGTCCTCGGCACAGGCCATCACCACCAACCGGGTGGAATCCACCTCGCCGAGCGCCTCCGAGATGGTGGCCTCGGTCTCCAGCACAGCATCGTGAAGCAGCACCACCTGGATCCTTTCGCCGGCCGTGGCCCGGCGCCTGCAGTGGTCCCAGGCGCGCCGGTCGCCGAGCTGGCTCACCAGCTGCAGCTCCACCCCGTTCTCAGAGTACAAGGCAGCTCCCGGCGGCGCCGCAGAACGCGGCCACCTGGTCTCGGCCAACTAGCGCCGCACCCGCCCGGAGTGGGCGACCCGCCAGCCCCAGCTCCTCCAGCGACTCCTGCTCCACCAGCACCGCGGCACCCTCTTCGGTCACCAGGGCCTCCAGCTCCCGGTCCAGACCACCGCTCCAAAGACTCAGGTCCGGGACTGCCTCCAGACCCAGAGCGCTGGCCGAGTCGACCAGGATCAACCGTGTTGAAATACCACCGAGGGGCAGTGCCAGCGCCACCCGCACCGCCAGCGCAGCTCGCTCGCCGGAGAGCCGACTTCGCGCCAGAACAACAATGTCGTCGGCCAAGCCACCCCCTCAGCGAAAGACCAGGATCCGGTCTGCGTCGCGGCATCGGATGGCCAGGTCACGGAGGCTTCCCCTCCGCACCCCAGGGACCTCCACCAGATCGGTCTGGCGCCACCGGAGATCCGCATCGCAGAGGGTTACCGGCACGGCGCCGGCAAGGGTGGCGGCGTGGGCGACCCCATCCCCGGCGAGGAAGACTTCAGCATGGTGACCCGCCTGGCCGGCCGCCCTCACCAGGGCCGCCACCGTGTGCACCGACTCACTGCGCGGGCCGGCGGTGAGCAGAAAGAGAAAATTCAACTGAGCCTCGCTGGTGATCCGCGGCTGCGAACACGCAGCGTAGCCGACCGTCGGGGAGCACGGCGGCTTCCACTGCCAGCTGGCGCGCTGGACCGGCCGCCCCGGTGGCGCAGAGGGGGCCACGAGAGCCCTCCCGAGGCCCGGGTGAGGTGTCCCCGCGGATCTCCGGTGATCGGCCGAGGTTCACCTGCCAGGTGTTCACGGCCACCGACGTCGCCTCCCATCCAGCCCCGGGGGATTGCCCGGAGCGGAGAAACAGGTTCTTGACCACATCAGTGCTCGAGGCATATAGTGCGCTGGTTACCCTAAGACTCCAGATGCGCCCCACGGAGAGATCACCGGGTGAGTTGCAGCTGGAGAAGGCCGGAAGGAATCAGAAGGCAGAGACGTTGAGCGTGCCGACCACAGCCGCCGACGAATTGGTCCACTCTCGGTCCGAGGAGCCGGTCGAACTACCCGCCCTGGCAGGCCGGCTCCGGCTGTCGATGATCCGTTTCGGCCGCCAGCTCCGCCGCCATGATCCCCCAGAGCTCAGCATCGCCCAGGTGTCCGGGCTGGCCAGCGTGGTCCACGCCGGTCCCCTCGGCGTGGGACAGCTCGCCGAGCTCGAAGGCCTGCCCTCCCCGGCGGCAACACGCCTCGCCGACAAGCTTGAAGCGGCTGGTCTGGTGGTCCGGCAGGCAAACCCCGCAGACCGGCGCGGGGTCCAGGTGGTGGCTACCCAGGCCGGTACCGACCTCCTGGCGCGACGCGCGCGAGCGGGCGACGCCTGGCTCGCCGAGCGCCTCGCCGCGCTGAGCGAATCTGACCGACGAGCGCTTGAACGAGCCGTGGCAGTGCTGGAGTCGCTGGCAGCCGAGCGCCCCGGCCCCGCGCCGGTGGCAGTAGCAGACCCTGGAAGAACCAAGGAGTTGGAAGCATGAGTGTCGCAGCGCCAGCCCGCGCGCCGATCGTGGGCCCCCGCTACAAGTGGGTGGTCCTCTCCAATACGACCGTCGGCGTGCTGCTGTCCTCGCTGAACGC
>JBEKRL010000023.1:0-24988 GCA_049518775.1 Candidatus Dormibacteria bacterium | reverse complement strand
GCTGGAGTTCGTCAAGGCATTGCGGCGCGAAGTGCCTGCGACCGCCACTCCACGCCGCAACTCCACGCCCTTGACAAGTTGTGAGCGACAACATATGCTGCCACGTGGCCGATCGCACGCCGCCCGGAGGGGCGGCCCGGCAGCCGGGGTGGAATGGGCATTTGAGTTGTCTTTCTCAGTGGAACTCAGGCATCGGTCTCGTCTGGTGGCCTGCGGGAAGAGCCAACCAGCGCTGGCACCTCGCCGCCACATTCACCCCATCAGATCGGAAGCCCCGTCCGCGGATTGCCCCGAGGCGGTGCGGGGGACCTACCGCCACCGAGCCGGCGGCATGAGCGTCGCAAGGGGGCTGGCGACGGAGCAAGGAGGGAGTTGACCAACATGGGAATGACATCGAGGGTCTGGAGTCATCGAGCTCGCGTCGGCCCCCTGTCCGTGGTTGGGGTGGCCGTCCTAATCGGTTCGGTGGTGACTGCTTGGAGCGCGCCGCCGATCAGTGCCAGCGCGAAAACGGGCGGGATAACCGCCAGTTCCTTCAGCCGCACCTTTTCGGCCATGACGCAGATGAAGTCCGTGGCCAAAGCAGGGCACGGCATGGTGGCGGCGATCCTGCCCGACACGGTGAGCTCAGCGCGCTACACGGAGTTCGATGCCCCCTTCCTGACCACCGCCCTTCAGACCGCGGGGCTCTCCTCCTCGCAGTTCGTGGTCGAGAACGCTGAGGGCAGCGACTCCACCGAGCTGACCGACGCTCAGGAGGCGATCACCGACGGAGCCAGCGTGTTGATCATGGACCCGCTCGACGCTGGCGTCGGGACCTCGATAGAGCACTACGCCAAGGCCCACGGGGTGAAGGTGGTCGACTACGACCGGCTCACACTCGGGGGCAGCCGGGACTACTACGTCAGCTTCAACAACGTCAAGGTGGGACAGCTCATCGGCAATGGCTTTGTCGCCTGTGTCAACGCCTGGAAGGTCAAGGATCCGAAGGTGGTGGTGATGCACGGTGCGGCCACTGACAACAACGCCACCCTCTTCGCCGAGGGCTACATGTCCGTCCTCAAGCCTTACTTCTCCTCGGGAAAGTACAAGGATGTGGTCAACACCGCCGACACCTGGGATCCCCCGACCGCTCTGACCGAGTTCCAGGGAGCCTACACGGCGCACCCCAGCATCAACGCTGCGGTGTTCCCCAACGATGAGACTGGTGCTCCAATAATCACCTATCTGCAGACGCTGCACATCAAGGCGAAGACCTTCCCCACCACCGGCCAGGACGCGACTCTGGTCGGACTCCAGAACGTCCTCAGTGGCTACCAGTGTGGCACCGTGTACAAGCCCATCTACGAGGAGGCCCAGGCCGCCGTGGCCCTGGCCCTCTACCTGCGGGCAGGCCAGACGCCCCCGGCGGCACTGGTCAATGCCACCACGCCCGACACCGTGGAAAGTGTCAACGTCCCGTCGGTGCTGCTGACCCCGGAATGGGTCACCGCCAAGAACATGGCCTCCACGGTCGTCGCTGACGACTTCGTGCCGGCCTTCCAGCTCTGCGCCGGCTCATACGCCAAGGACTGCAAGGCGGCCGGCATTCACTCCTGATGGACTTGCTTTGATACGTCTTGGGATAGCGGCTCGATGAACGAGCCAGCCCAGGGAGAGGCCCGGTCCGCCGCGGCGGACCGGGCCTCGGGGGCTCCCGGGGAAGATCGCCCGGAGGATCCGCCGGGCGGGCAAACTCCGATTCTGGAGTTGCGTCAGCTTGACAAGAACTTCGGCCCGGTGCAGGCCCTGGTGGGGATCAACCTGAGCCTGCCGAGGGGAAAGGTCACCGCCCTGGTGGGCGACAACGGCGCCGGCAAGTCGGTGATGATCAAGACCATCTCGGGGGTATGGGCGCCGGACGGCGGCGAGATCCTCTGGGAGGGCCGCCCGGTCCACATCCGCAGTCCCAAGGAGGCGGCCGCGCTGGGGATCACCACCATGTACCAGGATCTGGCTCTGTGTGACAACCTCGACATAGTCCAGAACATGTTCCTGGGGCATGAAGAGCTCCAGTTGGGCTCTCTCAATGAGATCAAGATGGAGCTGGCTGCCCGGCGCGTCCTGGACTCCCTTTCGGTGACCAGTCTGCGCACGATTCGGCAACCGGTGGCGTCGCTCTCCGGAGGTCAGCGGCAGACCGTGGCGGTGGCCCGAGCGGTGATGGCCCAGTCCGCATTGGTCATCATGGACGAGCCCACCGCCGCCCTGGGGGTGGCGGCCACAGCGATGGTCCTCAGCCTGATCAAGCGGCTGTCCAGCCAGGGGGTGACGGTGTTGATGGTCTCCCACAACCTCAACGACGTGTTCGCGGTGGCAGACCACATGGCGATTCTTCGCCTGGGTCACCTGGTCGCCACCGGTCCCGCCTCCAACTTCGATGCCCAGTCGGCGGTCCACTTCATGACCACCGGCCGCTCCGGGCGAGCGGGTGACGGTGCGACGGCGGGGTTGAGTTAGCCGTGGCCAGGACGGGGGAGTCGGTGCCCAGCGCGGATCAGGTCGGCGACGACCGCGAGCTTCCCGAGGTCGACCTGGACGCGGAGGCGGTGACGGCCGCGTCGGCGGCCGAGGCGGCCCTGGCGGTCGCACCGGAGCTGGTGGCCAACTCGGTTGCTGAGTATGTGCGCGCTTGGTGGCAGCGCGTGCGAGGCGGCGACACCGGAGTCCTGCCCATCGTGGTCGGTCTGATCGTGATCATGGCGCTCTTTCAAGCCCTGAACCACAGCTTCCTCACCGCCGGCAACATCACCAACCTGCTGGTGCAGGGAGGGGTGTTCGTCCTCCTCGGCATGGCCGAGATCTTCGTTCTGATCTTGGGGGAGATCGACCTCTCGCTAGGCTACGTGGCGGGGTTGTCGGCGGTCATTGTCGCCCTGCTGATGAGCCCGTCGGTGAACCTGCCCTGGATCGTCGCGGTCGTGGCCGGCTTGGCCACCGGCACCGCCATCGGGGTCCTGCAGGGGACCCTGGTGACCCGGCTGCACCTGCCCTCCTTCGTGGTCACCTTGGCCGGGCAGTTGGGTTGGTGGGGCCTGATGATCTGGGTGGTCGATACCACCAATCCCACCAGTGGCGGGGTGATCAGCGTCACTAACCCGGTGGTCTTCAACCTCGTCAACGGCAACATGACCGCGCTCGAGGGCTGGATCACCGTGGTGTTGGCAGTGGTGGCCTACGCCGCCTTCTCCCTGACCCGGGACAACCGCCGCCGCCGCAACGGCCTCGCCGTGCCCCCCTTTGGGCTGACCCTGCTCCGGACCGGCGTCGTGGCGGTGGCTGCGGTGGTGCTGCTGCTGATCGTCGACGCCAACCGCGGAACCACCACCGTCCCGCTCAGCGGGATGCCTCCGGTGGTCATCGTCGTGCCCGTGATCATGATCCTTTGGACCTTCCTTCTCAGCGCCACCCGCTTTGGTCGCTATGTCTACGCCATCGGGGGCAATCGCGAGGCGGCCCGACGCGCGGGCGTCAACCTGACCAGAATCAGAACCGGGGCCTTTGCCCTCGCGGGTCTGACCGGAGCCATGGCCGGGATCGTCTACGAGTCCCGGCTGGGGTCGATCTCCATAGGTATCGATGGCGGCACCTTGGTCCTCTTCGGCGTGGCCTCGGCGGTGATCGGTGGCGCCAGCCTCATGGGCGGTCGCGGCAAGCCGATCCATGCCCTCCTGGGCGGCATCGTCATCGCGGCCATCTACAACGGGATGGTGCTGATGGGGCTGTCGGTCGCCGTGCAGTACATGATCACCGCCCTGGTGCTGCTGGCGGCGCTCACGATAGACCGCGTGGCTCGCCGCGGGCGCGCCTTCAGAAGCTCCGCCGAGGACTAGCTGGCGCCCAAGCTTGGATGGGGGACCGCAGTGGGGCGGGTGCCGGGCACCGGAGTCGTCAGCTGACCGGGGGCCGGAGCGGCAGAGCCGCTACGACATGGGCCAAGGCGGCCCGGGGCTTGGCGGAGGCGGCCAGGGCAGGCAGGGGGCGGCGAGGGCCCAGCGGGGCGCAACCCAGGAGGCGGTGCGCCGCCACAACCTGGCCGCCGTGCTCGGGCAGCTGCATCGCCACGGACCCAGCTCCAGGGCCCAGCTGACCCGTCTGCTGGGGCTCAACCGAGCCACGATCGGAGCGCTGGTGGAGGACCTGGCCAGTCGGGGTCTGGTCCGAGAGGACGGTGAGCCAGAGCGCAAGTCCCGGGGTCGACCCTCCAAGGTGGTGGCCGTCCGATCCGACACCCATGCGGTGCTGGCGCTGCAGGTGGGTGTGGAGGCGGTAACCCTGGCCCTGGTCGGTCTGGGCGGCACCGTCCTGGCCTACCGACGGGCCACGCTCACGGGAGCTGGTGCCCACTCGGTCGAGCATGTGGTTGCCACAGCTGCCCGGTTGGGGCGGCGGGTCCTGGACGAGGCCGCGGCAGAGCTGGTGGTCGTGGGGATCGGGGTTGCCGCGCCGGGCGCGGTGAGCCTGGAGACCGGCCTCGTCCACTTCGCCCCCAACTTGGGCTGGCGGGACGTTCCCCTGGGGCAGATGGTTCGCTCCCGGCTGGGTCTGAAGGTCCCGGTCCAGGTGGGCAACGACGGCTGCCTGGGAGCCATGGCTGAGCACTCACGGGGGGTGGGAAGCCGGGTCAACGACCTGGTCTACCTGCACGCGGAGGTCGGAGTGGGGGGCGGCATCATCGCGGGGGGAAGAATGCTGGACGGATTTCGCGGGTACGGCGGCGAGGTGGGGCACATGCAAGTGAACCCATCGGGCCTGCCCTGCCACTGCGGCCTCCGCGGCTGCTGGGAGACGGAGTCGGGAGAGGAGGCCCTGGTGCGCCGGGCCGGGCTGCTGGGGGGTGGCCGCCCGGCGGTGCAGACGGTCCTGCGCCGGGCTCGGGCTGGGGACCCCACCTGCCTAGGTGCGGTGCGGGTGACCGCCGAGTGGATCGGGGTCGGTCTCATCACTCTGGTCAACGTCCTCAATCCGGAGATGGTGATCTTGGGTGGCATGTTCGAGGAGATCCTTGAGCTGGCCCGCCCCACCCTGACGGAGTCCCTGCTCCACTGCGGCACCTACGGCTCGGACCCTCGACCGGTGGAGCTGGCCAAGCCCAGATTCGGCAAGATGGCGGTGTTGCTCGGCGCCGCCGAGCTGGCTCTGCAGGCACTACTAGCCGACCCCACGGTCGTCCCTCCCTCGGATTCCTGGCAGCTCCCATCTCTGCAGCCGCGTCGTTCCTCGCCCACGTTGCTGCGGACGCCGTCCCCAGCGCGCCTCGGGCCGGCGATCATGACCCGGGATGGGGCGGTGCTCCTGGGGACCGATGGGCTCGGGATGGAGCCGTCGACCGTCCCGGCTTGAACCGTCTGCCGGCAGGGCAGCTGGGTCCACGCCCGGCTGTTCCCCCCGGAAGAGCTTTCGCCGCTCCTCGCCAACGTGCCCACCGGCGGCGGGGGTGGGCCGGCCGACCCGACGGCTTCCACCGACCGTGGGCCAGGCGGCGGCGCTGCCGGTGAGCCGCGAGGACGGCCAGCGCCCGCCCGGTGCCTCGGGGCGCGGGCGGCCACCCGAGTGAGATGACCTTTGACCTTATGCTCTGGGGCGCGTACAATCTCGACGCGGCGTGGAGCAGTGGCAGCTCGTCGGGCTCATAACCCGAAGGTCCCAAGTTCGAATCTTGGCGCCGCAACGCTCCCCCTCCCAGGCCGCTGGCCCAGGCGGTATAGCTCAGGGGTTAGAGCGCTCGGCTCATAACCGAGGTGTCCCTGGTTCAAATCCAGGTACCGCCACGCCCGTCCCGGGGGTGCCCGGGCAGGCTCGGCGCCCATCCTCTCGGCGGCGGCGCCGGCAAACTCAGGGGTAGGGGTGTTTCAGGTGACTGGGTACAATCGCCCCGATGCCACGGCAGCGCCGCGCGGTAGCCTTCACCGTCCTTCTCTTCGCGCTGCTCGCGATCGCCGTCCTGGCCTGGCGGTCCACCCCCACCAAGACAGTCCCCTCGGCCTCAACCGGTAAGCTCCAGCAGGCGCTGAGCAACTACCAGCGGAAGTCCGAGGGCAAGCCGGTGCCGGCGGGTCAGCTGGTGATCTCATCCACCAAACCGGCCCAGGTGATCAACAATGATGAATCGGTGGACTGGTACACCACCAGCGGCCACGAGTACCAGTCCTACATCGAAGCGAGTGATGCGACCTCCCTCTTCACCAAGTACAGCTACACCGCCTACAACGTTCAGGCCCCCACCTCGGATAACGTGTTTCTGACCCTGATCCTGCCCAACGTCATCATCGCCGTGGTGATCCTGGCCTTCTTCTGGTTCATCCTCCGGCAGAGCCAGAGTGGCAATAACCAGGCGATGACCTTTGGCCGCAGCCGGGCCCGGCTGGTGGCCGGTGACAAGCCCGAGGTCACCTTCGCCGACGTGGCCGGGGTGGACGAGGCCAAACAGGAGCTGACCGAGATCGTCGAGTTCCTCAAGTACCCCGACCGCTTCACCTCGCTGGGCGCGCGGATTCCCAAGGGGGTGCTGATGGTGGGCCCGCCCGGGGCCGGCAAGACCCTGCTGAGCAAGGCGGTGGCGGGGGAGGCGGGGGTGCCCTTCTTCAGCATCTCCGGATCTGAGTTCGTGGAGATGTTCGTGGGGGTCGGGGCCAGCCGGGTGCGCGACCTCTTCGACCAGGCCAAGAAGAACAGTCCCTGCATCGTCTTCGTGGACGAGATCGATGCCGTCGGCCGGCAGCGCGGGGCCGGCCTGGGTGGAGGCCACGACGAGCGGGAGCAGACCCTGAACCAGCTTCTGGTCGAGATGGACGGCTTCGAGACGAACACCCACGTGATCGTGATCGCCGCCACCAACCGCCCCGACGTCCTCGACCCGGCCCTGCTCCGGCCCGGCCGCTTCGACCGCCACGTCACCCTGGACAGCCCCGACATCCGGGGCCGCGAAGCCATCCTCAAGGTCCATGCCCGCAATAAGCCGCTGGACACCGCGGTGAACCTGGAGGTTGTCGCCCGGCAGACCGTCGGCTTCAGTGGGGCCGATCTGGCCAACCTCATCAACGAGGCGGCGATCCTGGCGGCCCGCCAGAACAAGAAGGTGATCGGGATGGCCGAGCTGGAGGAGGCCATCGCCAGGGTGATCGCCGGGCCCGAACGCAAGTCGCGGCGGATCACGGACGAGGAGAAGGTGGTGATCGCCTACCACGAGATGGGGCATGCCCTGGTGATGCGCTCTCTTCCCAACTGTGATCCGCCGTTCAAGATCAGCATCGTCAGCCGAGGCATGGCCCTGGGCTGGACCATGCAGCTTCCCGAGCGTGACCGGGTGCTGGTCAGCAAGGCCGAGCTCAACGACCAACTGGCGGGGATCCTGGGGGGCCGGGTGGCGGAGGAGCTCCTGCTCGGCGATGCCAACATCACCACCGGGGCCTCGGACGACATTGGCAAGGCCACCAAGCTGGCTCGGAGAATGGTCACCGAGTGGGGCATGAGCGAGAAGCTGGGCCCGCTGGCATTCGGCACCAAGGAGGAGCTGGTCTTCCTGGGCCGGGATCTGGGGGAGCAGCGCAACTACTCGGAGGAGGTGGCGGGGGAGATCGACCAGGAGGTCCACTCCCTGGTGGACAACGCCTACCTCACCGCCAAGAAGGTGCTCACCCTGCGCCGCCAGACCCTGCAGGCCCTGGCTGATCATCTGATCCAGGTGGAGTCGATGGACCGCAACGAGATGGACCAGCTGATCCGGCAGGTGGAGGAAGGCCAGCAGGTCGCCAGCTGACCCCTCCAGCCGGCTCGGGACGGGCGCCCTCGGGTGCAGGCGTATACCATGGGCGGTGGCCCGCTGGGGCCAGAGGACCGGCCGCAATCCGCTTGGATCCCTGAGGTGACCGAGACGGAGATGGGTATCGGGGTTGTCGGCGCTGGGCCGATGGGGCAGGCTATCGCCAGGCGCTTGGCGAGCTCCGGGGAGCCCCCCGGTCTGATCTTTTCCCGGACCCGGGCGCAGGCGGGGGTACTGGCAGACGAGATTGGCTGGCAGGTGGCGGGCAGCGCCGGCGATCTGGTGGCGCGCTCACCCCTCACCCTGCTGGCGGTTCCGGGCTCCCAACTGGAGAGGCTGGTCGCGCAGCTGGGCGTGGAGTTGGGGTCGGCTGCCCTGCCAAGGCGCCGGGTGGTGGCTCACTGTGCCGGGGCGGTCGGCCCCCGGCCGCTGTTCCCCCTCCGCCGGCTCGGCTGCATGGTGGCGGTTTTCCATCCCCTGGCACCGGTCCCGGACGGCCAGCCTTCCTGCCTTGACGACACCTACGTCTCGATCGAGGCGGAACCGGGGGCTCGGGCGCAGCTTCAGGCGCTGGCGCTGAAGCTGGGCCTCCGGCCGTTCCTGGTGGAGAACCTTGACCGGCCTCTCTACCACGCGGCCGCGGTCTTCGCCGCGGTGCTAACCGTGCTGGTCGAGAGCCTCGGCGAGCGGCTCGTGCTCGAGGCGGGGGCGGGTGAGGAGGCGGTCTCGGCGCTGCGGTCGCTGCTGGCCGCCAGCGCTCGCAACGTGGAGCGGTTGGGCCCCCAGCGGGGACTCAGCGGCCCTCAGCGGCGCGGGGACGCCGACACTGTTGGCTCGCACCTGGAAGCCCTCGACCGGGTGGACCCGGCGCTGGGACGGCTGTACAGGTCAATCCACGAGGCGGCCAGGGAGAACCGGCCGACCCACAGGGCAGAGGAGAGCTGAGAGATGGAAGAGCAGCAGGCGCCAATCCGGCCGGTCCAGATCACCGACCTGGGCCGGTGGAAGGCCGAGGGCAGACACTTCGCGATGCTGACCGCCTATGACTACACCACCGCCAGCTGGCTCGATCGGGCCGGCATCCCGGTGCTGCTGGTGGGCGACTCCCTGGGCGGGACAATGCTCGGGCACCAGCTCAGGGACGGCGGCCCGGACACGTTGCCAGTGACTCTGGATGAGATCATCCACCATGCCCGGGCGGTCGCCCGGGGTGCCCGCCGGGCGCTCCTGGTGGGCGATCTGCCGTTTCTCTCCTACCACCTTGGCCTCGACGACGCGACGCGCTCGGCCGGCCGGATGCTCAAGGAGGCCGGAATGCAGGCGGTCAAACTGGAGGGTGGTGGGCCGATGGTTGAGGTGGTCGCCCACCTGGTCGAGCGGGGGATCCCCGTCATGGCCCATCTGGGGCTGACTCCGCAGAGCGTTCACGCCATGGGCGGGCTGCGGGTTCAGGGCCGGGACGAGCAGGGAGCCGGGAGGATCCGCTCCGCGCTGAGCGCAATGGAGCAGGCGGGAGCCTTCGCCGTGGTACTGGAGGGAATGCCTTCGAAGCTGGCGGCCGAGCTCACCGCTGGCACCCACCTGCCCACCATCGGGATCGGGGCCGGTCCCGGTTGCGACGGCCAGGTCCTGGTGGTGCATGACATGCTGGGGCTTACCGTGGGTGCGCTCCCCAAGTTCGTCAAGCCCTTCGCCTCGCTGGGGAAGGAGATCGTGGCCGCGGCCCGGCACTTCCAGCGGGAGGTCGAGGCGGGCAGCTACCCCGACGCCGAACACAGCTATGGGTGAGGGCCCGGAGGTGGTGGCCAGGGCGGCTCCCGGGTCGTTCCTTCAGGTCGTCCCGGGCCCCCATCAGCTGCGCTCGCTGACCGCCGGGTGGAGGTGCCAGGGGCATACGGTGGGACTGGTGCCCACCATGGGCGCTCTCCATGCCGGTCACCTTTCGCTGGTCCGGGCGGCCAGGCGCGACTGCTCTAGGGTGCTGGTATCTGTCTTCGTGAACCCGCTCCAGTTCGGGTCCAGCGAGGACTTCGAGCGCTACCCGAGGCAGCTGGACGCTGACCTGGCTCGGCTGCGGGAGATCGCGGTCGATGCCTGCTACTGCCCCACCGCGGAGCTTCTCTACCCGCCCGAGTTCGCCAGCCAGGTCACCGTCGAGGCCGCCGGGGACCTCTGGGAGGTGCGGGCGCGGCCCGGGCACTTCGCTGGAGTGGCGACCTTGGTGACCAAGCTGTTCGCCGCGACCGGGCCCTGTCGGGCTTACTTCGGAGAGAAGGACGCCCAGCAGGTTGCGGTGGTTTCGAGGCTGGCACTTGATCTCGACCTGGGGGTGGAGGTCGTCGTCTGCCCCATCGTGCGGGACCCTGACGGACTGGCCTTGAGCAGCCGAAACACCCTGCTGTCGGAGCAGGGACGGCGGGCGGCGCTCTGCCTCTCTCGGGGCATCAGCCTGGCGCGGCGCCGGTTTGCCGAGGGTGAGGATTCCGGTCCGGAGCTGGCCCGGCTGGTGGCGGAGGTCGTGGGTGCCGAGCCCTATGCCCGACTCGACTACGCTGGGGTGGTGGATCCTGGAGACTTCTCGCCGGTGATGCGGGCGCAGGCGGAGTCCCGGGTCCTGGTGGCGGCGGCCGTGGAGGGGGTCCGTCTCATCGACACCGGAGTGCTGGCCCCTGGCGGCGGTTCGGGGGGCTAGCAGGTGGGTCAGCCCGTCCCCGTCGAGTCGCCTTCGTCCCGCTTCGACCTGGTCGTGGTCGGCAGCGGCATCGCCGGGCTCTTCGCCGCAGTCAAGGCCGCCCAAGTCGGTCTCAAGGTGGCGGTGCTGACGAAGGCCACGATCAGCGAGTGCAGCAGCCGCTACGCTCAGGGCGGGATCGCGGCCGCCGTCGACCCGGACGACAGCCCCGAGCTCCACGCCGCCGACACCCTGGCGGCGGGAAGGGGCCTCTGCGACCCCCTGGCCGTGGCGGCGCTGGTGGAGGAGGGGCCGGGGCGGATCCACGAGTTGATCGAGCTGGGGGTCAACTTCGACACCCAGGACGGGGTGCTTCTGGTGGCGCGGGAGGCGGCCCATTCCCGCTCCCGGGTGGTGCACGCGGGGGGTGACGCCACCGGCCGGGAGATCGAGGAGCTGCTGGCGCTCCGGGCCGTGGCGGCGGCCACGCTGATCCTGGAGGAGCACCTGGTCCGAAGGCTGCTGATAAGCGAAGGGCGGTGTTGGGGAGTGGAGGCCATCTCGATCCGCCAGCCTTCGATCTCCCGCCTCGAAGCGGGGGCAGTGCTGCTGGCCACCGGGGGGCTGGGGCGCTGCTATCGGTACACGACCAACCCGATGCCGTCCACGGGCGACGGCGTCTGGCTCGGCTACCAGGCAGGGGCCGAGATCGCTCACCTCGAGTTCGTGCAGTTCCACCCCACCGCCCTGGCGGTCCCCGGGGCCCCCGCCTACCTGATCTCCGAGGCAGTGCGCGGGGAGGGGGCGCTGGTGGTGGACGACCTGGGGGAGCGCTTCCTCTTCGGGGCCGACCCGGCTGGAGAGCTGGCGGGCCGGGACGTGGTGGCGAGGGCGATTAAGCAGCGCATGGAGGAGCGGGGGCTGGAGCATGTCTGGCTTGACCTCCGCCCGATCCCGGCGGCCCAGGCCCGGGTGCGCTTTCCCAGCATCACCGCTACCTGCGCCCGCCATGGCATCGACGTGACCAAGCAGCCGATTCCCGTGGCTCCAGCTGCCCATTACCAGATGGGTGGGGTTCGCACCGATCTCATGGGGGCCACCACCGTCCCCGGCCTCTTCGCGGCCGGCGAGGTGGCGTCGACCGGGGTGCACGGCGCCAACCGCCTCGCCAGCAATAGCCTGCTGGAGTCGCTGGTGTTCTCGGCCCGGGCCGTCGAGGCGGTCATGGGCGGAGGCCAGGGGGGCCGGCTGCCGCGGCCGGAACCGCCCGCGGACCTGGAGCTGGAGCCGGTCTTGCGGGCGGGGGTTGAAGAGGATCGCCGCCGACTCCAGGAGGCAATGTGGAGCGGGGCTGGGATGGTCCGGGACCGCGGCGGTCTGAGTCTGGTCGGGGCCCGGCTCGACGAGATCGTGGAGCGGACCCCGGAGCTACCGGTCGAGCCCCACCTCTGCGAACTGCGCAGCATGCTCGGTACCAGCCGCCTACTGGTGCAGGCGGCTGAGTACCGCCGAGAGAGTCGGGGTGCGCACTTTCGCAGCGACCACCCCACGTTGGACGACCAGTTCCTCGGCACCGTGGTGCAGCGCCGAGGCTCGGCCCTGGAGTTCAGGCCCGTTGAGCCAGCTCGACCCGGCTGAGATCCGGGCCCAGGCCAGCCGGGCCCTGGCGGAGGACTGGCGGGGCACCGACCTCACCGCAGAGGCGGTGCTGGTCCCGGGGCGGTGGTGCCGTGCCCGAATCGTATCCCGCGAGGAGGGCGTGCTCTGCGGCTCCGAGCTGGCCAGAGAGGTCTTCCGCCAGGTCGATCCCGCGGTCGGATGGGAGCAAGTGGTCCCGGAGGGGGAGCGCCTGAACCCCGGCAGCGTCGCCATCGCGGTGGAGGGCCCGGCCGCGGCGGTCCTGGCGGCGGAGCGGACTGCGCTCAACTTTCTCCAGCATCTCTCGGGAATCGCCAGCCTCACCGCCCGGTACGTGGCGCTGGCGGCGCCGCTCGGAGTGGTGATCTTGGACACGCGCAAGACTCTGCCCGGCCTCCGCCACTTGCAGAAGTACGCCACCCGGACCGGGGGGGCGCACAACCACCGAATGGGACTCTTCGACGCGATTCTGATCAAGGACAACCACGTCGATCTGGCCGGAGGGCTGGCAGCCGCTCTGGAGCGGGCCCGGGCTCGCCAGCCCGGCGATCAGATCGAGGTCGAGGTGCGCTCCCTCGAGGAGCTGGGCGAGGCGCTCCGGTTCCAGCTGGGCCGGGTGCTGCTCGACAACTTCAGCCCCACCGAGGTGGCCGCTGCAGTCAAGCTGGTGGCGGGCCGGGTCGCGGTGGAGGTCAGCGGCGGTGTGTGCCTCTCCAACTTGGCCCAATATGCGGCCGCTGGTCCCAACTTCATCTCGGTGGGTCGGCTCACCCACAGCGCCCCCGCCCTCGACCTGGCCTTGGAGGTGACCCCCGATCAGGCCGGGCGGGCGGCGGCAGGTTAGGCGGGGCTGGTGAACCCGACCCGGCGGCCCGGGTCCGCCTCGCGGACGCGGCGCACGATGAAGCGAAGCTTGCCTTCGAGGGCAACCGCCTGGAAGAGGTCGTAGCCCTCCTCGTCAGCCAGTCGGTTCACCTCCTCCAGCGATTCGGCAGTTCGATACTCGTAGATCTGCCGGGTCGAGACTGTGCTCACTCAGGTCTCCTCAACCGTGACGCATCGCCCAGGGCCTGGGATGGACCGCCAGGACCCTCCCAGTGTGCCACGTGGGCGCCGCTGGGCGGGCCAGATTTGCGCCGGCTGAGCTCGGGCCGCCAGCACGGCCGAGCCGATCTCGTCGGGATCGCTGCTATACTCTCGCCCGCGCTGAGGTCCGATCTGGGGGACCTTGGTGAGATTGTTATGGAGGATTCAGCAGCCCGTTGACCGAGTTCGCCACTGCGGTACCCGCTGAGGAGCTGACCAGCTTCAGCTCCATGGAGGAGTATCTGCGCACCAGCGCGGAATCCATCCGCACCCTGACCTACGGGGACATCGTCGACGGCACGGTGGTCCGCGTGGACCCCGACGAGGTCCTGGTCGACATCGGCGCCAAGTCCGAGGGGGTGATCTCGAACCGGGAGCTTTCCGGCCGCGCCGAGGAGGCGGTGGTGCTGAACCCTGGGGACCGGATCAAGGTCTACGTCCTCCAGTCCGAGAACGAGGACGGCAATGTCGTGCTGAGCCTGCGCCGGGCCAGGGCCGAGGGAATCTGGGCGAAGGCCGCCGAGAAGGAGAGCTCGGGCGAGGGTGTGGAGGCCGAGGTTCGGGAGCAGAACAAGGGCGGCCTGATCGTCAACATCATGGGCCTGCGGGGCTTCCTGCCCAGCTCCCAGGTGGCCCGCACCCACTCCGGCAACCTGATGGACCTCGTCGGCCAGCAGATCATGGTCAAGATCCTTGAGGTGAACCGCAAGCGAAATCGTCTGATCGTCAGTCAGCGGGCGGCACAGGACGAGGACCGAGCCCGGCAGCGCGAGGAGCTCTTCGAGCGGCTCACCGTCGGCGACGTGGTCAGCGGGCGGGTCAGCGGGCTGACCTCCTACGGAGCGTTCATCAACCTGGGTGGGGCAGACGGCCTGATCCACATCAGCGAACTGTCCTGGGACCGGGTCAGCAACGTCTCTGACATGCTCGCGGTGGGTGATGAGGTCACCGTCAAGGTGATCAAGCTCGACCCCGAGCTGTCACGGATCTCCCTGTCGCTGCGGCAGATGAGCGACGACCCCTGGGACAGCATCGAGGCCCGTTTCCCGCCCGGCACGGAGATCGAGGGAACGGTCACCAAGACCAAGAAGTACGGAGCGTTCCTCCAGATTGCCGACGGCGTCGAGGGGCTCCTGCACATCAGTGAACTCTCCTGGGAGCACGTCGAGCGCACCGAGGACGTGCTCCGGGTCGGGGACACAGTCAGGGTCGTGGTGCTCCAGGCCGACCGCACCCGCCGGCGCATCTCGCTCTCATATCGGCAGCTGCTGCCCCGGCCGGCCCATCTGCCCGCTGAGGAGGATGGGCCCGGAGGTGGTTACGCGGCGGTTGCCGACTACGAGCCCGAGGCAGGCGAGGACGAGTCGGAGGAGGGGGCCCGCGCCGCCAAGCCCAAGCGCAGCCGGGCCAGGTCCGAGGAGGTCGAGCCGGCGGAGGCCGTGGCCGAGGAGGCGGCTGAGCCCGACTCAGATGCCGCCGGATCGGAGGAGGACCAGGCCGACTGAGTCTGGACCCCGGAACCGGAGCCGCAGAAGCGCTTTAGCCCGGTCCCGGTGCCTCCCCGGCGAAGCCGGAGTGGCCCGGGGGTTCGGAGCCGGTGAATTGGGCATAATGCGTTAGTGATTGGCCCCCCTCGGAGCCCTCGAGCCATTGCCCCCGGGGCGGCAGCTTGGGCTGTCCGCCGCACCGCCACCCGGCTCCAGGAGATGATCCGTGTATCCGTTTGAGCGCTTCACCGAGAAGGCCAAGAAGGTCCTGACCCTGGCTCAGGACGAGGCCGAGAAGTCCCACCACTCATACATCGGCACCGAGCATCTGCTCTTGGGGCTGCTCCGTGAGGGTGATGGGCTGGCTGCCAAGGTGCTGGCCAACCTGGGTGTCGAGATCCACAAGGTGCGGGACACCATCGACTCGGTGCTGGGCCGGAACGAGCGGATCATCGTCCAGCAGATCATCCCCACCTCGCGGGTGAAGAAGGTGATCGAGATCGCCTTCGAAGAGGCCAAGCGGATGAACAACACCTACGTGGGCACCGAGCACCTGCTCCTCGGTCTCCTGATCGAGGGTGAGGGGATTGCCGCCCACGTGCTTGAGGATCTGGGGGCCAACCTGGACAAGGTTCGCCACGAGCTCGACTTGCTGCTCAAGGAGCAGGGGTTGGAGGACGAGCCTGCGCCGGAGCGCAAGAAGTCGAGCAAGACCCCGCTCCTGGACCAGTTCTGCCGGGACCTCACCGAGCTGGCCCAGAAGAACCAGCTGGATCCGGTGATCGGTCGGGAGATGGAGATCGAACGCGTGGTCCAGATCCTCTCCCGGCGGACCAAGAACAACCCCGCCCTGATCGGTGAGCCCGGTGTCGGCAAGACCGCCATCGCCGAGGGTCTGGCGCAGGCGATCGTGCTCCAGGAGATCCCCGACTCGCTCGCGAACAAGCGGGTTCTCACCCTCGACATGGGGGCGCTGGTGGCTGGCACCAAGTACCGCGGCGAGTTCGAGGAACGGCTCAAGAAGATCCTCGATGAGATTCGCGCCTCCAAGGAGGTGGTGCTCTTCATCGATGAACTCCACACCCTGGTCGGGGCAGGAGCTGCCGAGGGGGCCATCGATGCCGCCAACATCCTCAAGCCCGCCCTGGCCCGGGGGGAGATCCAGTGCATTGGGGCCACCACCCTCAACGAGTACCGCAAGTACATCGAGAAGGACGCCGCGCTGGAGCGTCGCTTCCAGCCGGTGTTCGTGGAGGAGCCCAAGCTGGAGGAGACGGTCGAGATCCTCACCGGGGTCCGCAGCCTCTACGAGAAGCATCACCGGGTGACCATCACCAACGACGCTGTCCAGGCCGCGGCCGAACTCTCCGGGCGCTACGTCACCGACCGTTCCTGGCCGGACAAGGCGATCGACCTGATCGACGAGGCCTCGGCACGGGTGCGGATGAAGCTCACCACCACACCGCCGGAACTGCGTGCCAAGCAGCGCCACATCCGCTCCCTCCGAGAGCGCAAGGATGAGGCGGTGGAGAAGCAGGACTACGAGGCGGCCACCAAGTTCGACGAGGAGGCCAAGCTGCTCAAGGCCGAGTACGGCGTGGAGGAGGCTGCCTGGCGGGATGAGCTCGGCAAGACCGTCCCCGAGGTCACCGAGCAGAACATCGCCGACATCGTCTCCTCCTGGACCGGCGTTCCGGTCAGCCGCCTGGTGGAGGCGGAGACCAAGCGGCTCCTGGCCATGGAGTCTGAGATCCACAAGCGCCTGATCGGCCAGGACGAGGCGGTGAAGATTGTCTGCCAGGCCGTCCGTCGGGCCCGGGCCGGACTCAAGGATCCCCGTCGGCCGATCGGGTCATTCATATTCCTCGGCCCCACCGGAGTGGGCAAGACGGAGCTGGCGAGAAGTCTGGCTGCATTCCTCTTCGACAACGAGGACGCCCTGATCCGGCTGGACATGTCGGAGTTCGCCGAGCATCACAGCACGGCCCGGCTGGTGGGGTCGCCCCCGGGCTACGTCGGCTACGACGAAGGAGGGCAGCTGACCGAGGCGGTGCGCCGCCGGCCCTACAGCGTGGTGCTCTTCGACGAGATCGAGAAGGCCCACCCCGACTTCTTCAACATGCTGCTGCAAATCCTTGAAGACGGACGGCTGACTGATGCCAAGGGCAAGGTCGTCAGCTTCGCCAACACCATCGTGATCATGACCAGCAACCTGGGCATCCAGGGAATGGGCTCCAACCTCTCGATGGGATTCCAGACCGGCATGCCCGCCCGCAACGGCGAGGACCAAGAGCACAGCAAGATGCGAGAGCGCATCACCGATGAGCTGAAGCGGGCCTTCCGCCCCGAGTTCCTCAACCGGGTCGATGCGGTGGTCGTCTTCCACCGTCTGCGCACCAATGAGACGCGGCAGATCGTGGACCTCATGCTGGTGCGGGTAAGGGAGCACCTCCAGCGTCAGGGGCTCAGCCTGCTGGTCACCGACCAGGCCAAGGACCTCCTGGCGGAGCGTGGCTTCGACCGTCAGTTCGGGGCCCGGCCACTTCGCCGGGTGATCCAGGCCGAGATCGAGGATCCGCTCAGTGAGGAACTTCTGCGCGTCGAGTTCTCACCCGGGGACCTGGTGACCATCGACGTCGAGGAAGGGAACATCCGCACCAATGTGGTGCCCGGTCCGCCGCCGCCGGTTGAGGCCACTGAGGAGCTGTCTCCCGCCCCCGAGCCGGCCGGGGCGGGTGCCGCCGGTCCGGGTGGCGGCGACGGTGGCGGTCCGGCCTGATCCCCAGGCGGAGAATGACGCCACGGCCGAGGTAAGGCTCGGCGTGACTGAGACCTCGCCGCCGTCGAGACGGCGGGCCTCGCGCATCGCCAGGCTGGTCGGGATGTCCCTGGGCGCGGTCCTGGGAACCCTCTACGGGGCGGTGCTGATCAACACCCTGCGCGGGCCGCTGTGGACCTGGCAGGGCGCCACCATCGTGCTGGCGCTCGGGCTGGGGCTGGGCTGCGGGATCGGATACGTGCTCGGTCCGGCTCTGAGCGTTCGTCCCTATGCCTGGGCCGAGGAGGAACTGGCCACCATCCCCCTCTCCGAGCTGGTGGGTTCGGTGGCCGGGGTCCTGGTGGCGTTGGCGATCGCCGCCCTGGTGGCCCTGATCCTCTCCGGCGTGCCGGTGGTGGGCTGGCTGGTGGCGCTGGCGGTGGCGGCGGTCCTGGTTCCGTTGGGCTTCTCCCTGGGCCGGCGCCGCCGTCGCGAACTGGCCCGGATCGGGATCCCGCTGGGGGTTGGTGGGCCGCCACTGGCCCGGGTGGTGGTCGACACCAGCGCCGTTATCGACGGGCGGTTGCTGGACCTGGCCCGGGCGGGCTTCTGCCTCTACGAGCTGCTGGTTCCGCAGTTCGTCCTTGCCGAGCTGCAGTCGGTGGCCGACTCCGCCGACCCGATCCGGCGAGCTCGCGGTCGGCGGGGGCTGGCGATGCTGGAAGAGCTGCGCGCCTTGCCGTCGCTGGAGCTCCAGTTTCCCCAGGCCGACTATCCTTCGATGCCCGACGTGGACGCCCGGCTGGTGCGGTTGGCCCGCGAGCAGGGCGCGGCCATCCTGACCGTCGACTTCAATCTCGACCGGGTGGCCCAGATCGAGGGACTCGCCGTGCTCAACCTCAATCAGCTGGCAACCTCACTCCGTCCGGCCCTGGTCCCCGGTGAGAAGCTGGCGGTGGACGTGGTCAAGGAGGGCCGTGAGCCGGACCAGGGAGTTGGGTACATGGACGACGGCACCATGCTGGTGGTCGAGGGGGGCCGCACTCATCTCGGCGAGCGGGTCACCGTGACGGTGCGCAGCGTGATCCAGACCAGCTCGGGTCGGATGGTCTTCGTGCAGGCGGACGAGGGGGTGGAGGGGGGCGCGCCGTCGGTCGCCAAGCCGCGGCGGCGCGCCCGTCCATCCGCGCGCGGCGAGTCCTGAGTCATGAGGGAGGGAGCGGGCGCCACGGCGCTGGTGCCGGCGGCTGGCGCCGGGGCCCGGTTCGGCGGCGCCAAGCTCTGGGCTGATCTCAGTGGGCAGCCGGTCCTGGCCTGGGTGCTTCAGGCGCTCGGGGACCCCGCCAGCGGGGTCGACGAGTTGGTGGTGGTGATCGACTCGACGGAGCACCGTCGGGTGATGGAGCTGGCCTCGACAGCCGCTCCCCGGCTCGGATGCCGGTGCACGGAAGGTGGCAGCCGCCGCCAGGAGTCGGTGGAGCGAGGCCTCCGGCTCTGCTCTCGCGAGATGGTCCTGGTCCACGACGGTGCCCGGCCGGGAGTGACCGCCGAGCTCTGCGCCCGGGTGCTCAGGTCCGCCCGTGAATGGGGGAGTGCCAGCGCATGCCTACCGGTCGCCGACAGCACCGCTCGGCTCCTCGGCGGGCGGCTGGGTGAGGTCCTGACCCGTTCCGAGCTGACCGCGATCCAGACGCCGCAGGCCTTCCGCCGCGAGATCCTGCAGCGGGCCCATCGCGAGGCGGCAGAGGCGGGACGCGACGCCGATGACGACGCTGCCCTGGTGCTGGCACTGGGCGAGCCGGTGGCCGCCGTCCTGGGCGATCCCCGCAACCTCAAGGTCACCCGCATCGAGGACCTGTTGGCACTGCGCGCCTGGCTGAGCGCCAGCGCCTGGGCTCGCCCGTGACGGCCCGGCGGTTCCCTGGGGTGGGGCTGGGCGTGGACGTGCACCGTCTCGGCGCTCCCGGGCCGTTGCGAATCGGAGGGGTCGAGATCGACCACCCTACCGGGCTGGTGGGACACTCGGACGGTGACGTGCTCTGCCATGCCGTCGCCGACGCCCTGCTGGGAGCCGCGGGGCTGGGCGATCTGGGTGAGCACTTCCCCTCCAGCGACGAGCACTGGCGGGGGGCCTCGTCGTTGGAGTTGCTGCGTCTGGTCGGCGAGCTCCTGCGCGGGGCGGGGATCGAGGTCCGGGGGGTGGACGCCACGGTGGTGGCCGAAGCGCCGCGACTGGCGCCCCACCGGCTCGCCATGGTTGAGGCTATGGCCGGTGCTCTCGGGCTGGAGGATGCCCTGATCTCGGTTAAGGCGAAGTCCAGCGACGGCCTGGGCCTGACCGGAGGCGGGGAGGGGTTGGCGGCTCTGGCGGTGGCCCGGGTGGCTGGCGTCGGCCAGCGTGACCCGGAATAACATAGGTCGCCGATGCCGATCCGCCTCTACAACAGCCTCAGTCAGCGGACCGAGGAGCTCAGGCCGCTGCAACCCGGCCTGGTGAAGATGTACACCTGCGGGCCGACCGTCCACGACCGGGCCCACATCGGCAACTTCCGCACCTACCTCGCCGAGGACCTGCTCCGGAGGCATCTGGAGGCGCGGGGGCTGAAGGTCCAGCAGGTGATGAACATCACCGATGTCGACGACAAGATCATCGCCAAGGCCACCGCTCAGGGCCTCAGCCTCGCCGCCTTCACCGCCCCCTACGTAGAGGCGTTCTTCGCCGATCTGCAGCAGTTGCGGATCGAGCCTGCCCAGGAATTCCCTCGGGCCACCGAGTACGTGAGCCAGATGGTGGCCCTGGCGGAGCTGCTGGTGGAGACCGGCCACGCCTACCTGACCGACGGCTCGGTCTACTTTCGGGTCGCCTCGTTCCCCAACTATGGGCGGCTGTCGCGTCTGGAGGTGACGGGGCTGCGTGCGGGGGGCAGCGGGCGGATCGACTCCGACGAATACGAGTCGAAGGAAGCGGTCCGGGACTTCGCCCTCTGGAAGGCGGCCCAGGAGGGCGACCTCGCCGCCTGGCCGTCACCATTCGGTCGGGGCCGCCCGGGTTGGCATCTGGAGTGCTCGGCGATGGCCATGGCGCTGCTGGGACCCTCCTTCGACGTCCACTGTGGGGGCGTCGACAACAAGTTCCCTCACCATGAGAACGAGATTGCCCAGTCGGAGGCCGCCACGGGCAAGCCTCTGGCCCAACTCTGGTTCCACGTGGAGCACCTGCTGGTGGAGGGGGGGAAGATGGCCAAGTCCCAGGGCAACTTCGTCACCCTGCCGGCACTGCGCGAGCGCGGCCACAGTCCCCTTACGGTCCGCTACCACCTGCTCAGCAATACCCACTACCGGCAGAAGCTTCACTTCCGCGAGGAGGATCTGATCGGGGCCGCCGAGTCCCTAGAGCGTCTGGCCACCTTCTGGCGGCGCTGCTCCGACGCCCAACGCGGCGAGCTCAAGACCGCCGGCTCGGGTGACCCCCTGGCCGCGGCGGCCCAGCGGGCCAGCGACCGCTTCGATGCAGCCCTGGACGACGACCTCAACCTGCCCAGCGCGGTTGGCTCGCTCCATGACCTGGTCCGGGAGGGGAACCGGCTACTGGACGAGGGCCGGGCCGGCGGCCATGGCTGCGCCGCCGCCCTGGTTGCTCTGCGCGGAGCGGACAGCCGTCTGGCTGTGATCGAGCGGTCGGCCGTGAGCGAGGGCCTGCAGCTGAGTCCGGAGGAGCAGCAAGCCCTGGCGCGACGGGAGGAGGCCCGCCGCAGCGGGCACTTCTCGAAGGCGGACCGGATCCGCGACCAGCTCCTGGAGCGGGGGATCGTGGTCGAGGACACCAAGGAAGGCACCCGCTGGCATCGACTCTGATGCCGGAGGTGCTGTATGGGCGCAACCCGGTTCTGGAGGCACTGCGGGCGGGGAGGCGGATCCGCCGCCTGCTCCTGGCACCTGGGCTGAGCGCCGACCAGCGGCTGGCGGAGATCATGGAGCGCGCCGGCGCGGCAGGTGTGGCGCAGGAGCTCACCCCCAGGGGCCGGCTCGACGACGTTGCCCACACCGAGCACCACCAGGGGGTTGCCGCCTACTTTGATGCCCGCCAGCTGGCGACGGGCGAGGCCCTGGGCCGGCTGGCGAGTTCCGGTACCCCCGGCTGGCCCCCGGTCTTCCTGTGCTTGGACGAGGTCCAGGACCCCCAGAACTTGGGTTCGCTGACCCGTAGCGCTGAGGCCCTGGGGGTTACCGCCATCGTGCTGCCCCGACACCGGACCGCTCCGCCGTCCGCCGCCGCGGCCAAGGCGAGCGCCGGGGCGATCGAGCACGTGCGGCTGGTCCGAGTGGCCAACCTGGCCCAGACTCTCAGGGAGCTTCGGCAGCTGGGGGTGATGGTGCTGGGGATGGACGCCGGGTCGACCCAGAGCTGCGACGAGGTGGACCTCGTCCAGCCGCTGGCGCTGGTGGTGGGGGCTGAGGGAGCCGGGCTGCGCCCCCTGACCAGGCACAACTGCGATCTGCTGGTGTCCATTCCGATGGGAGGCAAGGTCCAGTCACTCAACGCCTCGGTAGCCGGCTCGCTCCTCCTTTACGAGGTGGCGAGGCAGCGCCGATTCGCCTACCCGGGCAGAGGGCAGGCGCAGGGCTGAGGTGAGTCTCGGCTTCCTATACTGCCGGAGCTCGGCCGATGTAGCTCAGTGGTAGAGCGGCTGTTTTGTAAACAGCGGGTCGGGAGTTCGAATCTCCCCGTCGGCTCCAGCAATACAAAGCAGACCAGATAACCATCCATTCCGGGGTGGTCCGGGGTGCGCACAACGTCGGCGGGCCTCAAGGCCGCCCTGTACCCCGCGACTCTGCTGGACTTAGCGCGGAAGCAGGACTTCCTCGACGGTGTCATGCCCAGCCCAATTGTGTCCTTGCCTCGTGCTCTGCTCGTCGCCGGCATCTTCACCGTGGGGCTGCTGCTGGTGGCGGCGTTCCTGTTCTCGCGGCCGGACTGGGTCGGATAGGCGGATTTGGCAGGGTGCCGTTGAGACGGCCAGAGACGCAAGCCATGCCGGTCGGCAGGATTGTTCCGCGTCCACCAGCCACGGCTGCCCACGAGGGACGTCCTGCTTGCTGACCTCGGCTCTACTGAGAAGCTCAGAACTGTTGCGGCGCGTGCGGCGTGGCTACTAGTGGTCTCAGCGGCGTCTTGGCCAGGAATGCGGCCACGCCTGCGAGTCGTGGGCCGATGATCACATACAAGCAGATGGCAGTGACTGCCCCCAGGCCTAGACCGGCGAGGACGTCGCCGGGGTAGTGGGCGCCAACGTACACCCGGTCGAACGCCAGTGTTAGTCCGGCAGCGGCCGCCCCCAGCCCCAGCCGCCAGTTGTAGAGCAGCACGCCCGCGATGACCGCGCCAGCGACGACGGCATGATCGCTGGGCATTGAGAAGTCGCTGGCCCTGGGGACCAGAACCAGCACATGGTGGAGCGCCTGGTACGGCCGGCGCTCAGCGATCACGGTCGAGATTGGTTGGTTGAGCAAGAAGCCGACCACGGCAGCGATGCCGGCTGACAGAGAGGCGCCAACCTTGCGCGGTGAGTCGCTCCTGGCCAGAAACCACCCGGCGACCAGAACCATTCCCAGAACCACCAGGCCGCCCGCCACTGCGTAGGCCGCAGCCATCCCGTGCGCCCAGACCGTGTGCCTGGCGATCGAGTTGAGATCGAGGTACCAGCGCGTGTTCCAGTTCATGAGCCCCATCTTCGCAACTCCCGGGTGACCCTTCCCTCTTCCGGATGGGCGCTGCACGTCGGGCTGCTGAACTCTCCCACGGTCTTCTCGGCTCGGGACCGTCTGTCGGCCGGACCGTGGCGGACTAGCTTTGGTCCCCTTCCAGTGCCCTGCCGTCGGTCCCCGGTGGACCGGACCTCAACCTCTTACGGCGACAGAGCTGCCACGCAGCTCCAGCGGCTCCCGGTATGCGGCTTGCGCCTGGGCACGGGTCAGGTCGTGGTTCACCACGAGCTGATTCAGGACGTGCAGCTGACGCAGCTTGGCCAGGGCGAGGTGGTGCAGGGGACCGTCGGCGGAAGGTGCCTGAGGATGGGCGGCCACGCCGGAGGTCGTCCTCCTGGCTCGCGTCCAGCCCGGGCACTACCCATCTGAGCTTGCCCGGCGGCAACTTCGGGCGCGCGCCGTGGCGGGGCTCCAGACAGGGTCGCTAACGGCCACAGTGGCCTTGCGAAGGTGGCACGGTCGGCCCAAGTACGGGGCCGGGCCCTATTCCTCCGGACTAAACCCAGACCAAGGCTGCCGCGACGGCGGTCAGTCCCACCGTCATGTAGACCAGTATCAAGAACAGCGGGTCGAACGAGTGCTGTACCACCACTTCTCCTGCAATCGGGTCCAGGCACCGGCCCGGGCTGTGCCCTTGGAGAACGATGCCCGGGGCCCGTCGTGCTGCGGGTCCCACGTTGTCCGTCGTGATGGTTCGCTGCACCGCGTCAAACCCCCGCCGACTCGGCTGGAGGTCGTCTTGAAACTAGCACCGATCAGGCCGAGAGAGGCTGGCGCGGCCCGATCGTCACACGGACGGTTCATCTGTAGCCCAGTTCCGGCCGTGTGCCTAGCCATCTGTTTGGGGGAGCGCCGGGATGTGGGAGATGACGATGTCGAGTAGGTCGGCTCTCGAAAGGCCTGGGGCAGGCGGGCAGCAGGCGTCTCGCCGGAGTTGGTCCTAGAGGGGGTCGAGGGGCTCTGCTGGCTCCTTCGTCGCGGGGGCTCCTACCGGCAGGTGGAGCAGATCAGTATTGGGCGTGAGCCTCACTCCCCGCAGGTGGCTGCACCGGCGGCAAGGAAGCCGGCCCGGCGGTCGGAGGCTGCGGCGGGCACGCTCGGTGCCCACCAGTTCCGCGCCGGAGTCTATGCCAGGATCATCCAGGCCGCGATTAGGAGTGCGGCCAAGAGGGGAGCGGCCAGGGATGGCAGGCAGCACCCGATGGGGGAGCGCAGGTACGGTCGCGGCATGGTCGAACCTCCTGGTGCGGTGACCGTCCCGGTCAGGATGCTCGATTCCAGCCCTGACCGGCGGGTCGCCCCCAACCCTCGGCACGACGAGGGTTGGGGCCTTCATCGGAACTCGAATGGGGGGGAGAAGGCCCGATAACTTCGCCTGCTGCGTTAGCGCTCCTGAATTCGGCCGCACAGCGCACAGGCCTCGAGGCTTCGAAAACAGCCGGTCGGGAGTTCGAATCTCCCCGTCGGCTCCAACCCGGTCACAGTCCATTCATAACCAAGTCCAGCCACTCCGACGTCTATCCCCTTCCTGGTGGAGCATTCCTTAGCTCAGAAGCGGTGGAGGGGCCCTGGACCTGGGTCCCAAGCCCGGTGCTACACTACCCTTGGCGCTGGAGGACTGGTCATGAGCAGACCGGCGACGGGATTCGGAATGGCGCTCCTAGCCTGAGCTTTTCAGCAAGGAGCTGACGGAGAGGGGGGCTCAATTGCGGAGATGCCCTCCTGGTTGGGGAGAATGTGGGTGTTCAACACCACGTTTCCCACCTGGGAGGGCATCACCT
>JBEKRL010000022.1:0-26708 GCA_049518775.1 Candidatus Dormibacteria bacterium | reverse complement strand
ACGCCCTCGGGCACTGCATGAGCAAGTCGCTGAGCCTGGTCTGGGGAGTCTGGCGCAACGGCCAGCCCTTCGACCCCAGCTACCGGGCTTGACAAAACCCTATGGGACCTAGCGCATTACGCCGGCGATCGCCTCGTCGAAGGCCTCCCTGACCAGGTTCTCCCTGGCCTGCTTGGCCCTTTCAGCGATGGCGGCAGCAGCGGACACCGAGAATCTGGCCTTGATCACTTCCACCGTATGGTGATAGACGAATTCATACAGGTCCCGCAGCTGGGACTTCTCCTTGTTATTGACACTCGCCAGGCTCAGGTCATCGCTATCCGCCCGCAGCGAATAGGAATCGGTCCCGCCGGTGCTCTTCTTGTGGGCCATTACCACCACGATGATGTACCTGTCGGCGAGTTGAAATGCTGTTGTGAGCCTCGTATTGAGCCCGTTTCCCAGATGCTCAACCTCACAGGTCCACAGCAGTTGATTCTTCTTGGTTGTTCTCTCCAGATAAGTAAACAGTGCCTCTTCATTCATGTCCTTCTCCCTGACCCGCCACGGTGGCAGGGTCGACCGCTGGATCGGCCGTGTTGCCCGGCGCGGTGGCGATCACGTCCCCGCGACCCTGGCGGCGCCAGCTGGGGCGGTGAGTGACAGCGTGCGGGTCCGTCCCTGCGAGCCGGGCTCGGTACCCGCGCGTGCCTGGGGGAGCCGGTTGGGGGCACGGGCGGGGAGGGCCGGTGGGCGCTCGAGTGCGTGGCTCCGATCGTTGCGGGTGGCCGGCAGCCCGACCCGCTCGAGGCGTCCGGGTTCTCACGCGTGCGGGCGCGTCGAGCCGCTGACAGGTGCACCCGCCCTTCCGCGTCAACCCTGGGGCGGGTCGCAGCGTGGGAGACGGCAGCCGGCGCCGGGGGACTCGGTACACGCCACGACTGCCAGCCAGCTAGTGCGGGAGCAGCCCTCAGCGGGACGCCGGAGCCAAGCGAAGCCCCAGCGCGCCCAACGACCGGCCGGTGGATGCCTGATCGCGAAAAGAGCATAGGCGCCCCCTCCAGAGTCTACTGCGCATTTCGGCGAATCCCATCACTCGGTCCGGGTCGCCAGCGGTCACCTGCTTCGGTCGAGTCCGATCCCCCCGGGAGGTCTACCTTGAGGGCGGCAGCGGCGGGGTCAGAAGGCTGTCCCCCCGGGGTTCCTCAGGGTTGCTAGGTGATGCGACCGGCCAGTGGGTGCTCCCGCCGCGCCGCGAAGATAGCCGCTCGCTGACCGTGGCGCGGACCCTCACCTGGTGCGACACCGGCAAACCAACGCCGCGGTGGCTCCCGCATGGGGCTCACCCAGATCCGATCTGGGCTCGATGGCGCCGGACCGGGGACGGCCTTACTCGCCCCCCGAGTGCCCCGGGCCACTCCACCCGGGCGACCTGGGCTCGGCCCGCCGGTGGGCAGCTTGAGCAGGCAGATGGAGGGCTCGGGGATCAGCGCGGGCGCGACGCGGCGACTCTGGTGCACTGGCGTGGGCGACATGGGATCTCAGAATTGGTCACCGCTCGGCGCCGGCCCGGTCTAGGGTCGCCAAACGGTCTGGATGTTGGTGAACTCCCGGATACCGAACTGGTGCAGTTCGCGCCCGAAGCCGCTGCGGCGGACCCCGCCGAATGGCAGCCGGGCGTCGGAGTGGGTCATGCCGTTGACGAACACCCCACCGGTGTCCAGCTCCGCTGCCAGAGCCACCCCGTGCTCGATGTCGGCGGTCCACACGTTTCCGCCCAGCCCGTAGCGGCTGTGGTTGGCCAGTCGCAGACCCTCGGACTCGCTCTCGAAGCGGGTGAAGGCCGCCACCGGCCCGAAGGTCTCCTCGTCGAAGACTGCCATCCCGGGCCGGGCGTTCAGGACCACGGTCGCGGGGAAGAAGAAGCCCGGCCTGGCCGGGGGGTCACCTCCCAGCGCCAGCCGGGCTCCCGCCCTCAGGGAACGTGTCAGTTGGTCCTGCAGCACCCGGCGCAGCTCTGGCCGAGCCATGGGGCCCAGGCCGGTGCTGGGGTCCATGGGGTCGCCCAGACACAGCCCGGAGGCGAGAGCGATGAAGCGCTCCTCAAACTCGGCCGCGACCCTGGCGGCGACCAGGAATCGCTTGGCCGCGATGCAGGTCTGGCCGGCGTTCTGAAATCGGGACCTGACCCCGACCTCGGCCGCCTGGGCAAGGTCGGCGTCCTCCAGCACCAGGAAGAAGTCCGAGCCTCCCAGTTCCAGGACCGCCTTCTTCAACTCCCGCCCGGCCAGGGATGCGACCTTGCTCCCGGTGATGTCGCTGCCGGTGAGGGTGACCGCCCTCACCCGGGGGTCGGCGATCACGAGCTCCACCGGTGCAGTGCCGATCAGCAATGCCCCCAGGGAGCCCTCGGGGAAGCCGGCCTGCTCGACCAGTCGCTCCAGCGCCAGCGCCGAGCCGAAGCAGTTTCGGGCGTGCTTGAGAACCGCGGTGTTGCCGGCCATCAGGGCCGGGGCCGCGAAGCGGATCACCTGCCAGAGCGGGTAATTCCAGGGCATGATCGCCAGAACCACCCCGAGCGGCCGGAAGGCGATCAGGCTGCGGGGGGAGTCGGAGGGGACCACTTCGTCGGCCAGGAAGGCCGGTGCCTGGTGGGCGAAGTACTCGCAGGTGACCGCGCATTTGTCCACCTCTGCCCGGGCCTCGGCCAGCGGCTTGCCCATCTCCGAGGTGACCAGGCGGGCCAGCTCGTCGCGCGCCGAGCCCAACCCCTGGGCCAGCGCCAGCATCCGCTCCGAGCGCCAGGCGATCGACTCCCTGCGGTTGCGGAGGAACGCCAGCTGGGCCCGCTCGAGGACCCGATCGATCTGCTCTGGGGTCATGGCCGGGTACTCCGCCACCACCGCCTCGGTGGCAGGGTTGACCGAGCGGAAGACCTCGGCCGAGCTCTCCGTGGAGGTCACCTCGAGTCACCACCCCGGGGGTTGCCTGTCGGCCCCTCCAGCGGCCCGAACTCCACCGCGTCGTCCGCGACCCGGGAGAGCAGCTCGCCGCGCGCCGCCAGCAGCTCCAGGTGGGCCGCGGACTCACCCACCGCCAGCATCTGGTTGAAGGCGTCCAGCTCGGCGAAGCGCCGCTCCCGCCTGGTCCACCGCAGCGCCTGGGCCACGGCCATCGCGTTGGTGGCGCCGGCCTCGACGGCTTCCCGGCAGAGCCGCAGTCGGTGCCGGTGGTGCTCCAGCAGCTGGTCCACCCGTCCGCCCAGGTCGGCGAAGGCGGGACCGTGGGCCGGCAGGACCAGCCTGGCGGGCAGCTCCCGGACCGCATCCAACGAGCCAAGGAAGTCCCGGAGCGGAAGGCCGCCGTCGGGAAACTCGACCCCGATCGAGGGCGTGATGTGGGGCAGGACGTGGTCGCCGGCGAAGAGGATGCCGGCGCTCCGATCGAAGAGGCAGAGGTGGCCGCGGGTGTGCCCGGGGGTCGGCAGCACCTCCATCTCCCGATCCTGGAACCGCAGCAGACCGCCGGTGAGGAAGAGGTCGGGCAGGGAGGTCCGCCCGGCCCGCGGCGGCCTGCCGACTGCCGCCAGGTTCAGCGCCTCCACGACCGAGGCGGCCCCGTGGCGGCGGAGCAGCTCCCCGGTGCGGCTGCTGGCGAGCTCGGGGTCGGTGGCCAGGATCAAAGCGCTCTCCCGGTCGCCCAGCCCCAGGGTGACCAGGGCCCGGCTGGCCTCCCGAATCCTGCCCGCCGCTCCCAAGTGGTCGCCGTGGAAATGGGTGGCGAAGACGTGGCGCACCAGGTGCGGAGCGCTTCCCAGGTGGTTCAGGGCCGAGGCCAGAACCCTCCAGCTGGCGGGGTGGTCCCAGCCGCAGTCGATCAGCAGATCCCCGTCCACCGCCCGCAGAAGGTAGGCGTTGACCGCCTTCAACCCATCCCCCGGCAGGGGCAGCGGGATCCGGAAGATCCCGCTGGCCACCTCCTCAGGGCTGCCCGAGCTCCAGTCCTGGGAACCGGCCGCGACTGGGCTCAAGTTGCCTTCCCGGTGGGGGCGGCCCCGTCCCCAGCGGAGATCTCTGAGCTGGCCATGATCGCCTGGTTCACCGTCGCTATGTCGAGGGGGCGGTGGGAGCGCACCTGAAGCTGGCAGGTGAGCAGCCCGTCCCCCTCGGTGGTGAGCCGGATCGGGCGCACCATCACGTTCTCGTCCGGTCCCAGCTCGAGCGCCTGGGTCAGCTCGCGGTGCAGCTGGATGAGCGAGACCTGGGGCGTCAGCATCAGCTCCATGTCGAGCTGGATGGGGACCTGGGTGATGGTCAGCCCCGAGGCTAGGGCGGCGCTGTTGGGGATCCGGACCATCCGCCCGCCCACGTCCAATGTCGTGTAGACCACCCCGATCTGGGTGACCACCCCGGAGTAATCGTAGCCGCCGAAGAGGTAGGTGCGCACGTGGACCCAGTTGCCGACGCTGAAGGGCCGGGCCATCAGCAGGACGATGCCGGCGAAGACGCTGGCCAGGGAAGTCTGGGCCGCCACCCCCACCACCACCCCCAGCACCGCGCCCGCCGCCAGGAGCCCCCCGAGGTCGATGTTGATGGCCGAGAGCACCCCCAACCCCAGGATGATGTAGAGGCACCAGGTGACGACCGGGCGCCAGCCGGTGAGTCCGGTGCCACCGAGTCGGTAGAAGATGCGCGCCACTAGGGAGCGGATCGCGATCCCCCCAAAGATCACCGCCAGCAGGAGGATCCCCAGCTGCACCCCGATTCGGTACCGAGATGCGGCCAGCGAGAGCAACTGCGGCCGGACCGCCATCAGGGCCGCCAGCAGCAGCACTGCCACCGCGGCGGTGACCCAGGACCCGCGACGCTCCGAGCTCAGGGTCGGTCGGGGTGCAATCACCGCCCCATGCTGCCAGACCGACCGGAGTCGCCGCTCATCTCAGAGCTCCGGGAGTTCTGCCTAGACGTTCGGCACCCGGTCGAGGTTGACCGGCCTGGGGCCGGCGAGGAGCGCGAGCAGCGCTGCCAGGAGGGCCACCGCCAGCAGAAACAGGCTGGCTGCCGAGAAACCCCGGGTCACCAGGCTCGGGCTGGAGGCATGGGCCGCGGCGGTCCCCGCCGCCAGCCCGAAGACAACTCCGGTCAGGGCGACCCCGAGCGAGGTACCGAGGCCGCGGGTGGTGTTGAGGATCCCGCTGGCCATGCCGGACCTGGTGCGGGGGACCGAGGCCATGATCGAGGCGCTGTTGGGCGGCGTGAAGGCGCCCAAACCGACTCCGGCGACCGCCAGCTCGAGCCCGAGTCCGAAGCCGCCCGGGCGCGCCAGCGTCACGGCCAGCATCGCCGCCGCCACTAGCGTCATCCCCCCCACGGTGAGCGGACGCGCTCCCAGCCGGTCCGCCATCCTGCCCGCGACCGGAGCCGCCAGGCCCAGGGCCACGGGGAGGACCATGAGCTCAAGCCCGGAGCGGGCCAGGCCCAGGTGAGCCGCTCCCTGGAGGTAGTAGGTGGCGGCGAATAGGATCCCGAACAGCAGGGTCGAAGCCAGCAGCCCGCCGCCCACCCCGACCGCCAGCGCCCGGTTGCGAAAGAGCCCGAGAGCCAGCATCGGGGCCGGGCTCCTCCGCTCCCACCACAGAAGAGCCCCCAGGCAGACGGCGGCTCCGGCCAGCGTGGCGACGATCTGAGGTGAGCCCCATCCGGCCTCATCGCCAAAGGCGAGCCCCACCAGAACCCCGGCGGCGGCGGCCAGGAAGAGGGCCATGCCCAGCCAGTCCACCGGCTGGCGCGGCAATAGGTCGCGGCTGCGGGGGAGGAAGAACCAGGCCAGGGCGATCCCCACCAGCCCGAAGGGGATGTTTACGAAGAAGATGAGGCGCCAGCCTCCGGCGGCCAGCAGCAGCCCTCCCAGGGCCGGTCCCACCGCTAGCCCCAGCGCCTGGAAGGTCCCCTGGATGCCGATGCCCCGGCCCAGGGCATGGCGGGGCATGGCCTGGACGATCAGGGCGACGCTGTTGGCCTGGAGCATCGCCGCTCCCACCCCCTGGAGGGCCCGGAAGACGATCAGGGCGGCCAGGTTGGGAGCCACCCCGCAGAGGCCGGTGGCCACGATGAAGAGCGCGAAACCGTAGATGTAGAGGAGCTTTCGTCCCACCATGTCCGCCAGGTGCCCCAGTGCCGTCACCAATCCGACCAGGGCCAGCAGGTAGGCGAGGGAGACCCACTCCACCCCGCCGAGATTGCTGTGGAGGTCACGCTGGAGCGTGGGGAAGGCGGTGAGGACGATGGTGGCGTCGAGCTGGCCCATCAGGGCTCCGATGCAGACCGTGCCCACCACGAACCAGTGGGCCTGAGGATGGGTGCGCAGCCAAACCGGTCGCCGGGGCTCGACCAGGGCCCGGCGCCAACCCGCCGGAGGCGGGATCGGGGGCTGTCCCGGGAGCGCTGGGTCCGGTGGCATGCGCCTGGAATATAGCCTCCGGCAACCGCCGTTACGATCACCGCCCCGGTGCTGCCGCTATATTCGCCATCAAGGTCATGGATGAACTGGTTTCGCTCGAGGGGTCCGACGAGGACTTCGACCGGCTCGCGGCCGCACTCCAGGCCGACTCCCGCGACCTCACCACGTTCCTGGAAGTGGTGGCGGACAAGTTCGAGGCGGCGCTCCCAGGGCGCACCCGAGTGCAGCGGGAGGGGGGTCGGCTGCGCCGGAACCGCCAGGTGCGGCGGGTGAGCGTGGAGCTGGGCGAGCTGCGCTTCGAGCTGGATCGCTACCGTGGCGACGTGGTCGGCCAGCGTACCCGCGTGGTGCGAGGGATCGCGCTCAAGACCGAGCGGCTGACCTTGGAGCAATGGCTGCTGGAGCTGGCCCGAGCTCTTTCCGCGGAGGCTCAGGCCAGCGCCCAGGCGCGGTCGGCGCTGCAAAGGTTGCTGGCCTGATGCGCCTCCTGGGCGGCGGCGGGACCCAGGGCGAGTCGCCCGAGCAGCAGGCGCTCCGCCTCCAGCGCGCCGAACAGAGCCGCGAACTGGTGGAGGCGGGGGGAATCCCGCTCGAGGCCGAGGAGAGGATTCGCCGTCAAGCGGCGGAGGGCGGGGTCTGGACCTCGGACCTCTCGGTTGACGAACTGGCCGCTCTCCGGGGGATCGGCTACGAGCCGGTGGCCCAGGTGCTGGGCAGCTCCCTGTACCAGATGAGCTGGATCAACACCGGCTTGGGCGCGGGGTTTGGGGGGATGGGGCTGGGCCTGGGGGGCATGTACGGATGGGGGGCGATAGAGCCCGAGGAGAACCGGCCCCTGACCGCTGCCCTGTTCGAGGCCAGGGCCAGGGCGGTGCGCCGGCTAGTGCTGGAGGCCAAAGGACTCAGGGCGGACGGAGTGGTCGGGGTGCGGCTCACCATCCAGCACTGGGACTGGGCGCAGGGGATGTCTGAGTTCACAGTCCTGGGGACCGCGGTGCGCCGAACTGGATCCGCTCCACCGCCAGAACCCTTCACCTCCACCCTTTCCGGGCAGGACATGGCCCGGCTCCTCAGTACCGGCCATTTCCCGGTGCAACTCGTTATGGGGGCCAGTGCCCAGCAGGCGGTAGCCCTCTTCGGCATGCGCATGGGCGGCTACAACGCCTGGGCCAACACCGAGGTGACTCCCTTCAGCCGGGCCATGCACCAGGCTCAGACGCTCGCCCAGCAGCGGCTCGGCCTGGATGCCCGGGAGGCTGGCGCCTCAGGTGTCGTGGGGGTGAGCTTCAGTTCCAAGATCGTCGAGTACCCGACCGGCTCCGAGTCAGTCCTGGGCCGGATCGTGGAGTGGGTGATACTGGGGACCGCGGTGGTGCCCCAGGCGCGTCCGGAGGCCATCCCGCGCCCCACCATGGTGGTGCCGCTAAACGATAGGAGAAGTTCCGATGACGGACCAGCCCAACCCCCCGTCTGACCTGCCCGAGGACGCGATCCGCCGCCTGCGCGAGATGCGGGGAGGGGAAGGCCATCGCGGGCTGTTCACCAGCGACCTCTCGATCTCCGAGTTCCTCCTGGTCAAGGAGGCCGGCTTCGACCCGGTGGGGCTGGTGGTGGGCAGCTCGATCTACCACATCGGGGTCCAGTTGGCCAACTACCGCCAGAACCAGGAGCTCCAGCTCTTGAGCCAGGCCATGTACCAGGCCCGCGAGCTGGCCATGAGCCGGATGGAGGAGGAGGCGGACGCCCTGGGGGCGGACGGGATCGTGGGGGTGCGGCTGGACATCAATCGCTACGAGTGGGGTCAGGGGCTGGCCGAGTTCATGGCGGTGGGCACCGCCGTGCGCAGCCAGCAGGGGACCATGCGCACCCCCCTGGGCAAGCCCTTCACCTCCGACCTCTCTGGCCAGGATTTCTGGACCCTGCTGCAGGCCGGCTACGCGCCGTTGGCGCTGGTGATGGGCTGCTGCGTCTACCACGTTGCCCACCAGGGGCTGGGCCAGTGGATGCGTCGCGTGGGTCAGAACCAGGAGATGCCGAACTTCACCCAGGCCCTCTACGACGCCCGGGAGCTGGCCATGGAGAGGATGCAGACCGAGGCTCAGCAGGTTCAGGCCGAGGGGATAGTGGGGGCCCAGATCCACGAGAACAACCACGGCTGGGGCAGCCACGTGATCGAGTTCTTCGCCGTCGGCACCGCGGTCAAGCCGACCAAGGCGGACCACCGGATCGCAGCCCCGCAGCTGGTCCTCTCTCTGGACCAGTAATTGGGGCTGTCCCCGGCCCCGACAGGCCCGGTAGCGCTCCTCTACGACGACCTCTTCCTCGCCCACGACAGCTGGGGGCACCCGGAGTCCGCGGCCCGGCTGACCGCGATCACGTCCCGCCTGCGGGGCGAGCCCCAGCTGGGCCCGGAGTGCTGGGGGACCGCCCTACCCGCCGAGGACGAGCACCTGCTCCTGGTCCACCGGCCCCGGCACCTGGAGCGGATAAGGGAGCTCTGCCGAAGGGGCGGTGGCTGGATCGACTCCGACACCTACTGCGTCGCCTCCTCCTACCGGGTCGCCCTGGGCGCGGTGGGAGCCTCCCTGGAGGCTGTCCGGCTGGCGCTGACCTGCCCGGCGCGGCCTGCCTTCGCCCTGGTGCGTCCACCCGGGCATCACGCCACTCCCGAGCGGGCCATGGGATTCTGCCTCTTCAACAACGCGGCCATCGCCGTCCGCCAGGCCCAACGGGCTCATGGGCTGGAGCGGGTGGCGGTTGTCGACCTGGACGTCCACCACGGCAACGGCACCCAGGAGGTCTTCTACGACGACGGGGACGTCCTCTACTGCTCCCTGCACCAGTTCCCCCTCTACCCCGGCTCCGGGCGTGCGGAGGAGCGGGGAGAGGGTAGGGGAAGCGGGACCACCGTCAACGTGCCACTGCCTCCGGGCACGGGCCCAGAGCCCTGGTTGGCAGCGCTCCGGGAGCAGGTCCTGCCAGCCCTGCGCCGGCACCGGCCCCAGCTGATCCTGGTGAGTGCCGGCTTCGACGCCCTCGGCACCGACCCCCTCGCTCAGCTGGCCCTGGATCCCGCCGCCTACGGCTCCGCCGCGGTGGTGCTGGCCGACGTGGCTGCGGAGCTTGGAGCCGCCCCCATGGTGTGGCTGCTCGAGGGCGGCTACGACTTGGAGCAGATGCCGGAGGCGGTCCGGCTCTGCGCCCTCAGCCTGGCCGGTGCGCCGTCCTCACCCAGCTCCCCGGCGACATCACTTGGGACCTGAGGCACGCCGCTCGACCGCGCCGGTCTGGTCCCCACCATGCCCCGTCGTCGAGATCGCCAATCGGTCAGGGGGCCAGCGCCCGGCGCCCGCTGCTCGCAGGGGCGTGAGGCCGGGCGGAGCTCGGAGTGGGCGCCACCAGGGGGCCTGGCTCGAAGCCGGTGAGCTGGGGAGCGATTGGTCGACCCCGCCACGGCCTCGAACTGACCATCACCATCCTCACCGACCCCCACCGTGGCTGCGCCCTGGCTGACACGGCCCGGTCGATGGGCAGCGATGTCCCGGGGGCTCTTCGTTCACCAGTTGCCTGGGCCCGGCCGCGACTGCGAAGCTCAGGACACCATCAACTCAAGCCACGGGAGGAGCCATGAGCCCGGTCGTCAGCGCAGGAACGCCGTGGGAGAGAGTCGCCCCCTTCGACCTGGCAGGCGCGTTCACCATGCCGGTGGTATCGCCGATCAGCGACCGGCCACCCTATCGCTACCAGGACTGCCAGGCCGTGAACATCCTGTTCAGGACCGATCCCAAGGCCTTGGAGGAATTGGTCCCGGCTCCGCTGGAGGTGGATCCCCATCAGCCATCTGTGCTGTACATCGGCCATTTCCAATTCGTCGACTGGGATCTGCCCTACAACGAAGCAGGGCTGCTCGTGCCGGTGAGGTGCGCAGGCAGGCCCGCCGGGTCCTTCGCGGTCGTCCTGTACTTGGACCAGGCCAACCCGATCGTTGGCGGCCGGGAGCTTTATGGCTGGCCCAAGAAGGATGCCGACCGAATCCTCTTCGACGAGGAGGACGGGAAGATCAGCGCCCAGGTGACGAGGTACGGTAGGAAGATCATCCAGCTGAGCCTTGAGGTGCAGCTGCAGGTTGACCCCATCCCCGAGCGCTCGGCGAGCCCCATCTACTTCTTGAAGTTGATCCCATCGGTGCAGCGGGACGCCCCGCCCGATGTTCTGAAACTCAACTCCACGGTCATCGAGCCCGATGTCATCAAGGATCTGCGGGTGGGCAGGGGGACCTTGGAATTCGGGGATTCGCCGTTCGATTCATTCCTGGCCAAGATCCCTGTCCAGGAGGTTGTGTACTCGGAGGTCATAGTTCACGATTTCACCCTGGGGTACGGGCAAGTCGTTGTCGACTATCTGGCGGCCGCGGCAGTGTGAAGATGACCGTCGCGCACTGCCGTCGTGAACGAGGATCTCCCCCAGGGCCTCGGCCGGGGCGACCGCAGAGGATTGGGTGCGGCACCCGGGGCGCTGGCCGCGGAGTGCGCCCGCCGCTGATCCTTCAGGGAAGAGCCCCTGCGGCCTCCACCAGTGCGGGGATGAGCTCGCCGAGGGGGTCGCGGAACACCGCGTCGGCCAGGGCGTCGTAGGCGGTGGGTTGGGCGTTGGCGATCACCAGCCGGGCCCCGGACTGGAGCGCCAGGGCCGGTAGCTCGGCAACCGGGAAGACCTGGAGCCTGGTCCCCAGCGCCAGGAAGAGATCGCAGCGCTGGGCAGCATCCCGGGCCCGGGCCATGTCCTCGGCGCTGAGGGGCTGCCCGAAGGAGATGGCTGCCGACTTCAAGATGCCCCCACAGGTCCGGCAGGCCGGGTCGGCCTCCCCCTGGCGGACCCGCTCCAGGGCTTCAGCCATCGGGCGGCGGGCCCCGCAGTTGAGGCACACCACTTCGCGGAGGGAGCCGTGGATCTCAACGACCCGCTGCGGGGAGTTGCCCGCTTGGAGGTGGAGGCCGTCGATGTTCTGGGTTACCAGGGTGTCCAGCCGACCAAATCGCTCCAGCTCCGCCAGGGCCAGATGGGCCCGGTTGGGCTGCGCGCGGTGGGCAGGGTGCTCCAGCCGCGAGCGCCACGCGTCCGCCCTCACCGCGGAGCTGCTGAGGTAGTGGGCGAGCGTGCTCCGGCGTGCCGCCGCGGGATCCTTGGTCCAGACCCCCTGCGGCCCGCGGAAGTCGGGGATGCCTGACTCGGTCGAGATGCCGGCCCCGGTGAGGACGCAGACGCAGCCCGCCGCTCGGATCCAGCTGGCCACCTCCGACCGGGACGCCCCGGGACGCCGACCGGCGACCGGGCCCGGCGCCCTCTCTCCGCCGACCGGCAGATTCCGCTCGCTCAACGGGCCTCGCGTCTGGGCTTTGTCCCAGCCCCCTGCCCGTAAGCACCGCGGGCGCGGTGTTCAGCTCCGACCGCCTCTCGCCGGGTGCAGGGGCGCTCGGTGAAGGCACCGCGGTTGCCTGGGGAGCTGGGCCCAGGGGCCAGGTCCCCGCCTGCAGGGGCGCCGGCCAAGGTGGCTACCACGCCACCGAGAAGGGTCACCCGGCTCAGCTGGTCCTGTGCCGCCTCGCCCAGGGGTGCCCTCCCAGGGTGGGGATGACCGATCCGGTCAAGGGCAGCAGCAGAGGTCGTGCTCAGGAGCTCCTGGAGGGCACCGGAAACCAGGGGTCGCGGCCCCGGTCCCTGAGAATGGTCAGATGCTGGTTCCCATCCTAGAGGACGATCAGGATTACGCCGACGTCGGCGCTCACATCGTCGCCCAGGCGGCCAACCTGGAACCCAGGGTGGTGGGGGGGATGGAGCAGCTCTCCCAGCTGATCCGCCGGGAGCAGCCAGCGGCGATCGTGGCCGACTCCGCCCTGCTCCAGGGGGTGCGCGGGGTGGAGGCGATCCGCAGCATCACCACCGCCCCCCTGGTGGTCCTGTCCTCCGATCCCCTGGAGACGGTGCCCCTGATGGAGGCGGGGGCCGACTACGTGCTGGCCAAACCCTACCCCCCGGCGATGCTGCGGGCCACAATGCGGGCCATCCTCCGCCGGCGCCAGGTGGAGAGGCGCTCCGCCGGACGGATGCTGGAGGTTGGGGGGCTGGTGGTGGAGCCCGCCCGACGCAGCGCCCGGATCGAGGGCCGGCGCCACCTGCTCAGTCCCCGCGAGGCAGACCTCCTGGAGTACCTGGCGCTGAACCCCGGGGTGGTGATGAGCCGCCGCAAGATCATCGATGGAGCCTGGGGCGGTGACCCCAGCGCCACCGCGGCGTCCGTGACCATGTGCGTGCACCGGCTCCGGCTCAAGCTGGAGGCGGATCCCGGCCACCCCCGGCTGCTCCGAACCAAGCGCAGCGACGGCTACATGCTGGCGACGCCGCTCCTGCCCGCCCCTGACTCGGCGTGAGTGGGCGCGGCCCCGGCCCGGTGCTGCTCACCGGCGCCAGCGGCTTCGTGGGGGCGGCGGTGATGCGAGCCCTGGTGGCGGCCGGCTACCCCGTTCGGGCACTGGTCAGAAGGCCCCCGCTCTTCCGGCCCGCCGGGCGGGTGGAGACGCGCCAGGGTGACGTCACCGACTTTGCCTCGGTTCTGGCGGCGGCCCGCGGATGCCGGTGGGCCATCCATTGCGCTGCCGACTACCGGCTCGCCCTAGGGCCGGGCGATGCCAGCCGGATGATCGCGGTCAACGTCGGAGGCACCGCCAACCTGCTCCGGGCCTGCGCCGAGGCCGGGGTGCGCCGCCTGGTCCACTGCAGCACCGTGGGGACGCTGGATTTCCAGCGCACCGGCCGGGTCTGCACCGAGCTCGACGTGGCCACTTCGTCGGTGCATTTGCCCGGCCCCTACAAGCGGACCAAGTGGGCCGCCGAGCGGCTTGTCCTGGAGGCGCACTGCCCCGGCTTGGAGGTGGTGGTGGTCCAGCCCAGCACCCCGGTGGGCGGCGGTGACCAACGCCCCACCCCGACCGGGGCCACCATCCGGGACTTTCTGGGAGGGCGGATCCCGGCGGTGGTTGACACGGGGCTCAACTGGGTGGACGTGGAAGCGGTGGGCAGGGGTCACCTGCTGGCGCTGGAGCGGGGGCTGGCCGGTCGCTCCTACATCCTGGGAGATCGCAATCTCAGTCTGGCGCAAATGCTGGGCCGGATCGCCCAGATCGCCGGGGTCGAGCCGCCCCGCTGGCGTGTGCCCCTGGCGCTGGCATTCGCCGTCGCCGGCGCCAGCGAGGCCGCCGGAAGGTTGCGGCGGGAGCCGGCCGGGATCTCGATGACCTCGGTGCGGATGGCCGCCCACCCCATGTACGTGGATGCCCGCCGGGCCCGAGATGAGCTCGGCTGGGATCCTGGCGACCTGGAGCTAGCCCTGAGGCGGGCGGTCTCGGAGCTGGGTCCCATGGCCTGGGGGTGGGTGGCATGAGCTTGCTGCCGCTGCTCTCCCGGTGGTACGCCTTCGGCCCCTGGCTCCTCATGGTCGGGGTGATCTGGCGCGAGTATGGCTGGCGTCGGGCCCTCCCCCTGGCTCTGGGAGGCTGGCTGATCGCCTTCGCGGCGGAGTGGTCGTCGACCTCCGGTCCGGGGATCCCCTTCGGGAGCTACTCCTACCGGGCGGTGGGGCTGGCTCACGACTGGCGCCTGCTGGGGGTTCCCCTGTTTGACAGCCTGAGCTTCACCTGGCTGACGGCCTGCACGTATCTCCTGGCCGGTTGGTTGGGGGCGCGGGGGTACCTCCGGCTGCTTCTGGGCGCCCTGGCGATGGTTGCCATCGACGCCGTGGTGGACCCGGTCGCCCTCCGGGGCGCGCACTGGTGGCTGGGATCGATCTACTCCTATCCGGCTGGTACGGGGGTCTGGTTCGGGGTGTCCGCACTCAACTTCATCGGCTGGTTCGTGGTGGCCCTGGCTCTCCAGCTCTGGCTGCGGCTCTGTCTGGGCCAGGAGGGGCCCTCCTCCCGGCTGGCGGTCGGCACCGGGGCGGTGCTGGTGGCTGGGGTGATGGTCCAGAGCACGGTGCTGGCCGTGGGCCTCGGGATCGGCGCCAGCGCCGTGGTGGCGCTGGCGCTGCTTCTGGTCCTGGCGCTCCTCGCGCCGCTGGCGGACGCCCCGCCGGTGGCATCCCCGGCCCCGAAACTGGTGGTCGCCTGCGCCCTGCGCTCGGAGGCGGTCGCGGCCCGGCGGGCGCTGGGTCCAGGCTGGCGACAGGTTTCGGCCACGACCTGCTCCCGGTGGGTCAGCGGCCGGCGACCCGGGGTGGAGGTCTGGGAGACGGGGGTCGGCCAGCTGGCGGCGAAAAGGGCGGCCCGCCAGGCACCCGCTGCGGCTGTGATCCTGGTGGCCGGGGTGGGTGGGGCCTGCTCACCCGGGTGGCCCGTCGCGGCGGTGGGTGTCGCTGACCGGGTATTGGCACCCGACGGCAGCTGGCTGCGGTTGGACCCGACAGCCCACCGGAGGCTGTTGCAGGCTGGCGTGGGGAGGTCCGCTGTCCTGGCCAGCCGCGAGACCGCAGCTGACAGTGCCGGCGCTCGATCGGAGTTGGCCGCGGTGGGTGTCGACATCGTGGAGATGGAGACCGCAGGGTGGCTGGAGGTGAGACCTAGTTCGCCGGCGGCACCGCTGGCCGCGCTGCGGACGGTGATCGACACTCCCGAGGCCCCGCTGGGCCGGACCGTGGGTCTGGTCGCTCAGGGCGCCTCTGGAGCCAGCGTGGCGATGGTGGCTCGCCTGCTGCTGGCCCATCCCGGCAGCCTCACGGAGCTGGTCTCGCTCGGTCGGCGACAGAACCTCGCCCTCGCGGCCCTGGCGACCGCGATCGCTGCCGCCGTTCCCACCCTGATGGGCCAGGTGGCGACTCCCGCCCCCGCGGTTATCGCCCCCACTTCTGGGGGCGGCGGGACAGGAGCGCCTGGCTGATCGGTGGTCTGGGTGTCGCCGGCCCGCGGCTGGGTCTGGCAGCGCAGAGAGCGGCGTCCCGCGCCAGAGTACGCCGGTCTGCCGGTCCCAGTTCCAGATCCAGGGCCCCGACCAGCCCGGCCCGGGCCAGGGTCTCGTCCCACCCGGGGGCGTGAGGGTGTAGCTGGCAACGCTTCTGGAGGAGAACCAGCGCCAGCTCTCGGGATGGACCAGCGTGGAGATGGACGCCGTCACCAACGGCACCGCGGTCAACGGGTCCCGGCAAAGGGGCGTGAGCTCCTCGTGACCGGCCCGGCAGGGGCCGCGGCTGAGCCAGCTCTTGACCAACTCCTGGAGTACCCCACCACGCCCCCGCCCTGCTGGGCGGCCCTGAGGACGGCGAGGAGCAAGTGATGGGTGCGTATCCCGGTTGCCCCCGGCCCCCGGGTGCCCGGTGCAGACCCGCGGGCGACGTCCAGCATGGCGCCGACCAGGTCGACGCCCGCGTACCAGGCGTTGTTGGGCTCGACCAGCCGGGGACTGATGTCGATGAACGTCGGGCCCGCGGCACTCACGATCACGTCGGCCGAGGCCACCCGGCGAATGCCGTCATAGGCCGTCCCGATCCGCGGCTTCACGTAGGCGGGAAACCGGTCCCCTCCGGCCAATCCGATGGCGCCAGGAGGCTGGGGAAGGCCGAGGCGGAGGAGCGTGGTCATGGCCGACGCCTTGTCCTGCACTGCCGCCAGGGCCCGGAACGGTGGTACGGCCGTGACCACGCCGGCGGCCCCAAGGCGCTCAGGGACCGCGGCGAGCACGGCCGTCTGCTCCTGCGTGGGGAACAGCAGGTCGAAACTGCCGGTCGTGTAGGCCGCCAGGGCAGCCTTCAGCCAGCTGGGCGGACCTGACCCATAGGGGGGAACCGGGCGGACCCGGCCCACATGGCGGGTGAACCGGCACAGGCAGAAAGGCTCCCGCGCGAGAGCCTCGAGGGTCTCGATGCCGTCACCATGCAGAGCGTGGCGGCCCGGCTTGGTGTGACGCCAATGGCCCTGTACCGCCACGTGGCCGACAAGGCCGACCTCCTCGATGGGATGGTCGAGCGGCTGCTCACCGAGCTCCCACCTCCTGCCCCTGAGCTCTCCTGGCCCGAGCGGCTGTCGAGCACGGCGAGGGAGGTCCGCCACTGCGCACAGCGCCACCCCGGTGTGTTTCCGCTGCTGCTGCAGCGCCCGGCGACGCCGCCCGCCGCCCGGAGGGTTCGGGATCACCTCTACCCTGCCCTCAGGCAGGCTGGTGTGGATCCGGGCCACGTGACCCAGATCGAACGGCTGATCAGCACGGCGGTGCTTGGCTTCGCCGTGAGTGAGGTTTCGGGGCCCTTCCAGAACCACTCCCGCGAGGTCCTGGACGCTGACTTCGACCGGCTGCTCCAGCTCCTGGCGGTGTGAGTTGAAGTCGAGGCGGGACGCCGGGGAGCTCCGGCGCTCGCGCCCGGGCCGTGATCGCCACCCTCTGCCACGACTGCGCCGTACTCGGGGGCGGCCGATCCCGGTGGCGGTGCCCGCGCAGAGGTGGGCGAGGGCACACGGTGCTCGCAACCTGGCCATCGAGCCGAGCTGCCTGGGGGCGAGATGGTTCGAGGGCGTGCCGTCCACCAGGCGCGGACAGCCCTCGATTTCCGCTGATCCTGGCGGTCCGAGGTGGCGCTCGTCGGTCCGGCAGGGCCGAAGTCAGCCGGCCAGCAGGCTCTTGAGCTCCTTGGCGGTGTGCAGCTGGCCGTAGACCGCGCTCCCGACCTGGAACTTTCGCCCGCCCACTCCCAGGGTCCCCGCGTCGACGGGGTCGAACCCGATCTGATCGATCAGGCCAGCGACCACCCGTTTGGCCTCCGGGTCGTCAGCGGCAATGGGAATGGCGATCCGTTTCGGATCCCCTGGGGGACGGCCCATCTCGGCCAGCGACTGCCAATGAATGGCGTTGAACGCCTTGACCGCGCGGGCCCCGGCCAGGTACTGCTGCTGGAGTTCGCTGCCGGTGCTCTGGTCGTGGTCGAGCTGCTCGAAGTGCCCATCCCGCGCGGGGTAGTAGTTGTTGGTGTCGATCACGATCTTGCCCGTCAGCGCCGCCGCCGGCAGCTGCCGGTAGCGCCCGAAGGGGATCGAGACAATCGCCACCTCGCCAAACTCGGCAGCCTCCTCCGCGGTCACCGCCCGAGCGTTGGCGCCCAGCTGGGCCACGGTCTCCCTGAGTGTCTCCGGTCCCCGGGAATTGCTGATTGCCACCTGGTGGCCGGCGCCCACCAACAGCTGCGCCAGAGTTCCCCCGATGTGGCCGCTGCCGATGATCCCGATCTTCATCCTTCCACCTCCGGGCCCGCGGTTCCGCCGGCCAGAATCTCCGCCGTGCCGAGTCGCCGCGCGGGCAGAGCTGCCCCGTGGCTTGCATCCCCAGATCATCGACGGTCGGCGGCGGCGCCGGCTCAGACCATCCAACAGCGTACGGCCCCGACCGGCGGGGTCGGCGCCGGAGACCACTTCGCCGGACCTTCCCCCAAGTGGGGCGACGGGGTGGGATCCTGGCCCCTGCGGGTCGCCTGGCCGAGGAGCTCGGGCCGCCTCCGGCGGGGCTCGCCCAGAGCTCGGAGCTCAATTCGCCTGGGCCGCCAGGGCGGCGGCGCGCCCGCTGCGGACCGCCCCCTCCATGGTCGCGGGCCAGCCGGTGTCGGTCCAGCTGCCGGCCAGAAACAGCCCCTCGATCGACGTTGTGGGGCCAGGGCGGGCCGTCCCGGAGCCGGGGAGGGCGGCGAAGGTGGCGGCCGCCTCCCGGGTCACCCGGCTGTGGCGCAGCCTGGCCCTCCGGGCGGCCGGGAACAGTTCCTGGCAGAGCGCCCAGAGCCGGTCGGTCAGGGTGGCCTCGGCCACCCGCACCAGGCTGTCCGCGGCTGACAGTGAGACCGACGAGTGGTAGACGGGCTCCCCATCCATCGACCGTCCCGGCGCGCCCAGCGCCGACCGGTCGAAGAGCCACTGCAGGGGCGACCCGGGGGCCGCCACCACCGGGCCGGGAAGGAAGGGACGATCAGTGAAGAGGTGGAGGTTGACGATGGGGGAGCTGGGCAGGTTCGCGGCCGCGTCGACCTTGGGCTCACTGGTCCCTCTGGTGGCCAGCAGCCGCCGCGTCGCTCCGGCCGCGGTTGCCAGCACCACCAGGTCCGCCTCCAGTTCCTCGCCCTCGGCGCTGCGCACCAGGTGGACCCGCGAGCCCCCTTGGGCCAGCGCGGCGGCCCGCCAGTGCAGCCGCAGCTCCACCCCGCTCCGGCCCAGGCCCCGGCGGCAGGGCGGGTCGAGCCACCCGGTGAGGTCGGCGGCGGGCAGCCGCAGTGCGCCCGCCTCGGCCCCGGCCAGCAGCCCCTCCTGGATCACGTAGGCGGCCAGGGCGGCGCTGCAGCGCTCCAGGGCTACATTGCAGGCCGAGATGAGGAAGGGCTCCCAGAGCTGGGTCATGGCGAGGTCGTCCTGGCCCAGGCTCTGGAGCCAGGAGCGGGCCGGGACCGGATCCAGGAGCGACCTTTCGCCGGGTGGGAGCGAGCGCAGGGCCCTGGCCACCGCGAGGGTACGCACCAACTGCCGGGTGGGTAGCCCGGGCCAGCGGAGGAGCACTGGCAGCAGGTGGCCGGGCGCTGGCAGCGCCGCTGCCCGCAGCTCCCTGGTGACCCCGGTTCGGGGGTTGGCCACCACCAGCTCCAGCCGCTTCTGGCGAAGCCCCGGCTCGATCTCCAGGCGTCGGAGAAAGGCCTCCAGCTGGACGCAGCAGCCTAGGTAGACGTGCTGGCCGGTGTCCACCCTGCCGGCGATCGGGTCGGGGACCGAGCGGCAGAGCCCGCCCAGCACCGGCGCCCTCTCGACCAGGGTGACCCTGGCGCCCTGGTCAGCCAGCTCCAGAGCGGCCGCCACCCCAGCCAGGCCACCGCCCACCACGAGCGCGTCCACTGGAGGTTCCGCCAGGCTCACGGACGCATGGTGGCCGCGGCCCAGGCGCCCAGAGCGAGCCGGAGCTTGCGCCAGGGGCCCAGCGAGATGCGCTCTGACTGAACGTCGAAGCGCCTCCGCTCGATCTCGTCGAGGATGGCCATGTAGAGGGCGGCTAGCGCTGCCGGGCATCCCCTGGCCCTGCGGTCCACCAGGGGAACCAGCCGGCGGCCCTCACTGAAGAGCTGGCGGGCCCGGTCCACCTGGACAGCCATCAGCTGTCGGTAGGCCCCTGCCCTGGGACTCCGGTCGCCGAGGAGGAGGTCGTCCGGCCGGCAGCCGAAACGCTCCAACTCCTCCCGAGGCAGGTAGCAGCGGCCCCGCTCGCCGTCCTCCACGAGGTCGCGGAGAATGTTGGTCAGCTGCATCGCCTCGCCCAGCCGGACCGCCAGCTCGGGGACCCTTTGGTCGGTGTAGCCGAAGATCCTGGCGCTGAGCAGCCCCACAGCCCCCGCCACCCCGTAGCTGTAGCGCCGGAGATCCGCCTCGGTGGCGATCTCCAAGGGGTCGCAGTCGGCGGCGCACCCGTCGATTACCTCGTGGAGGTTGCGAGGATCAAGCCGGAAGCTCCGGGCGGCGTCCCAGAGGACCAACCACGCCGGGCCGGGCGGGGCCCCGGCCAGGGTGGCCTCCAACTGCGACCGGAACTGCTCCAGCTGCTGGCGCCGTTGGGCGGGGCTGCCCTCGCCGTCGGCGATGTCGTCGGCGACCCGGCAGAATTGGTAGACCGCGTGCAGCGCCTGGCGCCGGGAGCGGGGCAGCAGGCGGAAGGCGTAGTAGAAGTTGGCGGCGGCGGCCCTAACCTCCCGGCCGCACTCTCGGTGGGCGGCCCGAAGCTGCTGCGCCGAGGGAGCCTCGGCCGGTACCGCGGCGCTCAAGTCGCGTGCGGCGGAGCGGCCACCCGCCATGCCCAGGAGGCTCGCCAGACCGCCTGGCGCCGCCGGGCCGGGGTCAGCACCGCCTTCTCCGAGAAGACCCTGGGCCCGGCCAGGAGGGCTGCCTCGGCGGCGGCGAGCCCGCAGAGGATGAAGCTCGCTATCTCCACCCTCATGAGTCCAGGCAGCTGGCCCACGAGCGGCCATCCGTCGATGAGCATCCGCCGGGCCCTCGCCACGGCATGGGCCTGCGCCGCCAGCATCCCCGGGGTCGCCTCGCCGCTCCGCCAATCCTCCTCGCTGGCGCCGTGCTGCTGGAGCAGTTCGAGAGGGAGGTAGCGGCGGCCCCGGACCCGGTCGGAGGCCACGTCCTGCCACATGTTGGCGAGCTGAAGCCCGGTGCAGATGGAGTCGGAGTGGCGCACTCGCTCGCCGTCGTGGATCCCCTCCAGGGCCAGCACCAGCTCTCCCACCGGGGTGGCCGAGAAGGTGCAGTAACGGTCCAGCTCAGCCCAGCTCTGGTAGCTGGTGACCTCCTGGTCCTGGAGGTTGGCCTGGATCAGTCGCTGGAAGGGGTCGCGGTCCAGCTGGAATTGCTCGATCACCGGCTGGAGCCGCATGAAGACTGGGTGGCGAGGCTTGCCCCCGTAGCAAGCTTCTAGCTCCTGCGACGCCAGCCCCAGCAGTGCGGTGGGGTCGCCCAGCCCCTCGTCCCCGAGATCGTCCACCAGCCGGCAGAAGCCGTAGATGGCGCCCCGCGCCTCCCGCCGATTCGGCCGCAGCAGCCAGGCCGCAATGGGGAAGTTCTCCGCCCCTCTGGCTTGGTCCTGGCGCCGGCGCGAGTACTCGGGGAGCGCCACCGGCCCACGCTCCCCCTGCGCCTCCAGCCCGAGCGCCGGGGCCGGGGAGATCATCCCGGGGTGCTCCGGCGGGCCCTCTCGGGCCGCAGCACCCGGGCCAGCGCCATCACCGGGAACACCGTTGCGTAGAGGTGGTAGCGGAGGTAGAAGGCCCGCGGGAAACCGGTTCCGGTGAAGTGCTGATCGGTCCAGCCCCCGTCCCCCTCCTGGTGGCGGAGGAGCCAGCCAGCGGCAGCGTCCGCGGCGAGGCTCAGCTGGCCTTGGGGGTCCAGCTCGGGGGTCGACTCCGAGGCCGCCAGCAGGGAGAGCAGCGCCCACGCGGTCTGCGAGGGTGTGGGGTCGCCCTTGCCGATGTGGCTGCGGTCGTCGTACGAGAGCACCGACTCGCCGAAGCCGCCCGAGGCCTGCTGGTTGATCCGGACCCACTCGCCGATCCGGTGCAGGCGGGCGTGGTCCATGGAGGCCCCGGCTGCCGCCAGAGCCGTCGCCGCCGCGGCCCCGCCGTAGACGTAGTTGACCCCCCAGCGCCCGTAGTAGGCTCCCTCGCCCTCCTCCGACTGGCGCAGCCACGCGAGCGCCCGCTCCTTGGCCGGCTCCAGATCGGCGCCGCCCAGCCGGGAGAAGGCTTCGATGACGTGGGCGGTGACGTCCGGGCTGGGCCGGTCCAGCATCTCGCCGAAGTCCGAAATGGGGAGCTTCTCCACCCAGGTGCGGTTGTTGTCGGCGTCGAAGGCGCCGTAGCCGCCGTCGCTGCCCTGCATGACCACCAGCCAGGCCAGCGCCCGTCGTATCGCCGCCCCCACGTCGGTCGCCTCGTCGCGGTTGTGGCCGGCCACCCTCAGCGCCGAGAGCACGACCGCGGTGTCGTCGGTGTCGGGGTACTGATCGTTGTAGAGCTCGAAGGGCCAGCCGCCGGGTGCTCCCTTGGGGCGCCGCACTGCCCAGTCCCCGACCTTGGTGACCTCGCGTTCCAGCAGCCACTGGACCGCGCCCCGGATCGCCTCGTGCTGGGAGGGGACCCCGGCATCGAGAAGAGCCCAGACGGCCAGCGCCGTGTCCCACACCGGGGAGATGCAGGACTGGAGCCGAAAGCCCTGCTCGTCCTCGATTCCGAAGGTCTCGAGCGTCTCCAGGCCCCTCCGCATCACCGGGTTGTCCAGCCGGTACCCGCGGGCCCGCAGTGCCATCACCCCATAGACCCAGGGGGGTTGGATGCCCGCCCAGGAGCCGTCCTGCTCCTGATGCTCCAGGATCCAGCGCTCGGCCCGGGCCAGGGCCGAGCGCTGGCGGACCCCCGCCTGGGGCAGCCGGCTGTAGGTTCGCAGCGCTCGGTCCACCACCTTCCAGGTGGCCGTGCCGTGGCTCGGTCGGCGCGGCCCGAGAGGCAGCTCCTCGCGGGTGGGGGAGTCCAGGGGAAAGACGGTGCGCTGACTGCGCAGGATGGTCAGGGGGACGGTGGTGGCCCTGGCCCAGGAGGCGAGGTCATAGATGCTGCCCAGCTGGTGGGCCGGCACCAGCATCCACTCCGGAGGGATGACCGGGATCTCCTGCCAGGGCCAGAGTCCGCCCAGGGCCAGCCAGATCCTGGTGAAGACGCGGGTCGCCCGCAGGCCGCCTCGGGACACCACGAAGCCCCGGGCCAACGCCACCTGGGGGTCGTCGGCAGGGACCCCGGCCGCCCGAAGTGCCACCCAGGCCTCGGCGGTGATGCTGATGTCGCCACTCAGCTCGGGCGCCATGCCGAAGCTGCCGTCGGGGCGCTGCTGCCGGCGCAGGTAGCGGATCACCGCAGCCTCCCGATCGGGGTTGGCAAGCCCCAGGTAGCGCTGCAGCAGCAGGTACTCGGCCGTGATCGAGGCGTTGCTCTCCAGCTCGCCCATCCACGACCCGTCAGGTGCCTGGCGCGCCAGGAGCTGGGCCACTGCCCGCTCCAGGGACCGCGCCAGCTCCGGGCGCGGTGCGGCGCGGTCGTCCGCTCTCCTACCCGTCTCCGACCCCAGCTCCAGGGTCAATACCAGCGCTCCCCCAACCAGCGGCAGAGCACCTCCAGCTCATCTCCCCCCGGATCCGCCAAGGGCAGCTTGGCGGCGGCCACCAGGGCCCGCTCGGTCCAGGTGGTCGTGAGTCCCTGGCAACGCTCCGCTATCCCCGACTCGCGCAGCAGCCGGACCGCCCCGGGCAGCGCGCCGGAGGGCATCCCCGGGGGCTCCAGCCAGGCGCGAGCGATCTCGCCCAGCTGCCCGTTGCCGGTGAGCGCCAGCACCATCGGCAGTCCCTGCTTGCCCCGCAGCAGATCGTTGCCCACTGGCTTGCCGGTCTCGGTCGAGTTACCGAAGACCCCGAGGACGTCGTCCCGGAGCTGGAAGGCGACCCCAAGAATCCGGCCGAAGTGCTCGCAGGCGGCCACGGTGGCGTCCGGGGCCCCGGCGGCAATCGCTCCCAGCGCGGCTGCGGCGCCCATCAGGGCCCCAGTCTTGCGCTCCACCATCTCCAGGTACCGGGGCAGGCTGGCCGGTGGCGCTCCGGTGGCGGCGAGATCCGCCTGTTGGCCGCCAACCATCTCCAGGGTGGCCCGGCTGAGGTTGAGGCTGGCTTTGGTGCTGGCCAGCGGTGGCAGGTTGGCGGCGGAGATGACGCGGAAGGCGGCGGCGAGCAGGGCGTCCCCGGTGTTGAGGGCGGAAGCCAGGCCGTCCCGGACCCAGAGGGCGGGCTGACCCCGCCGAGAGCGGTCTCCGTCGACGATGTCGTCGTGGAGGAGGGAGAAGTCGTGAACCAGCTGGACCGCCACCGCCAGGGGCAGGGCGCTCCCCTCAGTGGCTCCCAGCGCTTCGGCCAGTGCGATGGTCAGGGTGGGGCGCAGAGCCTTGCCGGCTCGGGCGCCGGGGAGCAGGCCGAGATGATAGCGAGCCGGGTCGCAGATCTCCGCGGGGAGGGCGGCCACCACCTCGCGCAGGCCCGACTGGATCTGCTGGTGGTGCCGGGCCAGGAGCTCCTGGCCCGCCCTCGCCAGCTGCTCCGAACGCGAGTCTGAGCCGGCCGTGACCTGGTCAGAGGTCACGGCAGACAGTCTCAACCTCGTCGACCACCCAGCCCGGGGTTGAGGTGCCCGAGGTGATCCCCACCCGTTGTCCGGGCTCAAACCAGCTGGGTTCGATCTCGGACGCGGTCTCGACCTGGAAGGTCGGTCGCCGGTGGGCGCAGGTCTCGGCCAGAGCCCTGGTGTTGGCCGACCCTCTGCCTCCCACCACCACCACCACGTCCGCCTGGCCCAGGAGCTCGCTGACGGCCTCCCGCTGGCGCTGGTTGACCACCGGGCAGGTGGTCTCGTGGACCTCGAGATCCCCGGTGCGGAGCCGCAGCCGCTCCACGATCTGGTGGAAGCGCCACTGGGGAAAGGTGCTCTGGCAGACCACTCCCCGCCGGTCACGCCAGGGGAGGGTGTCCGCCTCCTCCTCGGTGGCGACCACCTCGACCGCCGTGTTCTCACCCTGCGCCGCCCACCCCACCACCCCGCGCACCTCGGAGTGGGCCGCCTGGCCCACCACCACGACGCTGAGGCCGTCGGCTCCCAGCCGGCTGGCGTGAAGCTGGACTCGGCGCACCAAGGGACAGGTGGCGTCGATCACCGTCAGGCCCCTCGCCTGGGCCTCGGCGAAGAGCCGGGGGGCGGCCCCGTGAGCGGTGACAACCACCTGCGCGCCGGGCGACCCCGGCAGCTGGTCGGCACATCTCAACCCCTGCTTCTCCAGATGCTCCAGCGCCTTGGCATTGTGGACCACCTGGCCCAGGGCCACCGTCTCCCGGCCGGTCCCGAGGGCCTCCGCGGCTAGCTCCAGGGCGTCACGAACGCCGAAACAGAAGCCAGTGTGCCGGGGCCGCAGGGTTTCCATGCTAAGCACTCTACCCGAGTCCCGGTCCGTTAAAGGACCTAAACAGTCCCACCGCTCGGTGCACCTGCTCCTGATCTCGATCATCGTTACGGGACCCGCCCCGAATATAACCGAACCGTGAGACTTGGCCCTAGATGACCCGGCCGGTTGGGGGCCGACCGCGGCCCCGGACCGCGCTAACGTTAGGGCCGTGCGTGCGCTCGTCTTCGACCCCGCTCCCCAGCGGCTGCCCCTGGCTGGGATGGCCACTCGGATCCGGCCTCGGTGGGGTCTGGGTGGAACCTCGCTGCTGGCGCTCCGGGAGATCCCGGAGCCGGCGGCGCCGGCTCCAGACTGGGTCCGGGCCCGGGTGCTCCGCTGCGGGATCTGCGGCAGCGACGTCAAGGAGGTTCTGCTCCAGGCCGCCAGCGACAACCCTCTCAGCGGGCTGGTCTCGTTCCCCCACGTCCCCGGCCACGAGATCGTGGCCCGGGTCGAGGAGCCAGGGATCGCGTCGGCGCTGGAGGCTGGTCAGCTGGTGGTGGTGGACCCCTGGGTGGGGTGCCGGGCGCGGGGACTGCCGACCCTGTGCCCCGCCTGTCAGCGGGGCTTTCCACCACACTGCTGGTGCGTGCCCGACGGAGGCCCCTGGGGCAGCGGTCGGGGGATGCACCTGGGCAACATCCGGGGCCTTCCCGGCGGCTTCGCTGAGGTCATCGTGGCCCACCCCAGCCAGTGCCACCCGTTGCCCCCGGACTTGACCGCCGAGCTGGGGGTGCTGGCCGACCCGCTGGCGGTGGCCCTGCACGCTCTGGAGCGCTCCGGGCCCGAGCCCATGGGCCCCATCGTGGTGCTGGGGGCGGGGACCATTGGGCTGGCACTGACGCTGGCTGCCCGGCTGCGCTGGCCGGGGCTGCCGGTCTGGGTCACCGCCGCCTGGCCCCATCAGCTGGAGCTGATCCGCGGCCTGGGCGCGGAGCCGCTTCCGGTCGCGGCCCGCGAAGTGGTCCCCGAGCTGGCCTCGAGGACGGGGGGACGGCTGGTCCGACCCTGGCGAGGCGGTCCCTGGGTGTTGGGGGCCGGGGCCGGCTTGGTGATGGACTCGATTGGGAGCAGCTCCACCATGGAGCTGGCCCTGCGCTGCCTCGGTCCCCGGGGCCGCATCGTGGTGGTCGGCGTGGCCAGGCCGCAGCGGACCGAGACCACCCTCGCCTACTACAAGGAGGCGGAGATCATCGGCTCCAACGGCTACGGCAGGAGCGAGCTCGTCGAGGGTCGACCGCACCTGCTAGCACTGGCCCTGGGAATCCTCGCCGAGCACGCCGACCAGCTGGGCCGCTGGTGCACCCACAGCCTGCCCGTGAGTCGCTACCGGGAGGCTTTCCGGCTGGCGGCCGACCCCGGTCGGGAGGGCTCGATCAAGGTCAGCCTGCAGCTCGAGGACGGGCGGGGAGATCCTGGTCGCCCGGCTCAGCCGGCCGCCTGAGTCCCCGAGGAGCGGGGCCGGGAGGTGGGCTCGACCCCGGCTCCCACAGGGCTCTCCGAGGTCAGGGCCAGGGCTTGCGCTCAGCCTGCCGAGCGTCCTCGCCAGAGACTTCCCAACAGGAGCGCGGCCACCGCCAGCGGGAGGAGCCAGGCGCTCACCCCGCCTCCGCCTCGGCTGAGCACCCAGGCCAGGATGATGAGCACTCCGACACCGACCGCGATCTCCGGAGTGTCCCCCACGAC
>JBEKRL010000021.1:0-27175 GCA_049518775.1 Candidatus Dormibacteria bacterium | reverse complement strand
CCGCTCTATTCGGGAGGACCCCGCAGCGGCCGCCGCTTTCAGGTTGTCGTGTAGCTCGGTGCCAGGGAGATCGGAGTGCCGGCCGGGTCGGGGATGAGCGCAAGGTCCGTTCCCCAGGGCAACGATCGCTCAGGTGTTCTTCCAGGGGTGGCGGGACTGGAACCGATAGGCTCAGCAAAGGCTCAGTACCGAGCGACTTGCCATATATACCAAGGGAATCTCCGCACTGGACCACAAGTACAAGCGCTGCCACGGAGCCAGCGCCTGAACCTCGGCGGCGCCCCTCGGTTCAGTCCTCTGGGCCGGCCGGGCCCGCCAAGCCGGGGACCGGTGGGCCGAGGTGGAGAGGGATGGCTCGGCTGCGATCTTGAAAACTGAGACCGGCCGGGTGAGGGCCGGTTGGCGGACTGTCCCGTGGTGGCGCTGGTCCGAGAACCCCGGCGGCTCCCGGCCGGGCCCGCGGCAGCCGCGCTGTGACCGCCGAGCCAGGTCGGGGAACGGTTCGCCGGCCAGGGGTAGGGGGCCGGGATCCCCGCCCGCTAGACTCGGGGTGAGATGAACGAGTTGGGAACCCGAGCGGAGCAGCTCTACCGGCGCGCGGCCCAGCTCAAGGAGCACCTTTGACTTCACTGGCAAGGAGGCCCGGGCGGAGCAGCTGGAGCGGGAGCTGGGCCGCCCCGGCGCCTGGGATGATCCCGGCCGGGCCCAGGGGACTTCTCAGGAGCTGAGCCGGCTGAGGGGCGAGCTGGGCGAGCTCTCGTCGCTCTGCGCCCGGGCCCATGACGCCACCGAGCTGGCCGAGCTCCTGGAGGGCGAGGGCGCCGGGTCCGATGAGGTCGCGAGCGAGCTCGACAGCATCGCCACCGAGCTCGATCGGCGGGAGCTGGAGCTGCTCTTCCAGGACCCCTACTCGGACTACCCCGCCCTGCTCGGCGTCCATGCTGGGGCTGGCGGAACCGACGCCCAGGATTGGAGCGAGATGCTGCTGCGGATGTACCTCAGATGGTCCGAGCGCCACCGCATGGGCGCCGAGCTGCTGGACCAGTCCGAGGGGGAGGAGGCCGGCATCAAGAGCGCCACGGTGCGCTTCAGCGGCCGCCACGCCTACGGTCAGCTGCGGGCCGAGCGGGGGGTCCACCGGCTGGTCCGGATCAGTCCCTTCGACGCCGCCCATCGCCGCCACACCGCCTTCGCCCTGGTTGAGGTCTACCCCGAGATCCCCGACGAGGTGGCGGTGGAGATCGACGAGAAGGACGTTCGCGTCGATGTGTACCGGAGCTCGGGCGCGGGCGGGCAGCACGTCAACAAGACCTCGTCGGCGGTGAGAATCACCCACATTCCCACGGGAATTGTGGTGACCTGCCAGAACGAGCGCTCCCAGCAGCAGAATCGCGAGACCGCCTGGCGGGTGCTCCGCTCACGACTGCTCAGCTACCAGCGCGCCCAGCGCGCGGAGCACCTCGCCGACCTCAAGGGGGACCTGATCTCCCCGGAGTGGGGCAACCAGATCCGGTCCTACGTGCTCCAGCCGTACACCCTGGTCAAGGACAACCGGACCGGGATCGAGGTTGGCAACGTGGCCGCGGTGCTGGAGGGAGAGATAGACGGTTTCATCGAGGCCTACCTGCGCCAGGAGGCGACCGAGCGCGAGCGGGGATAGCCGTTCCGGCGGGCAGGGTTCAGCCGCAGGCCGGCGCTGCTCCGGCTGGAATGGGCTCGAAGGGGCGCCGGCCCTCCGTTCGGCGCCCTGGCTGGCGCCGAACGCGATCTGTGAGCTGGGCGGCGCCGGATCGGGCCTCGGCGGGTATACTCGACTGAAAAGCGAGAACGGCCAAGGGCTTCGCCTCTCTCCCTTCTTGGGGGTCCGCCCCTCGGCTGCCAGTCCGCCTGGCACAAGGACCAAGCCTCCCCTGATGTCGATCTCCACCAGCCCCGCTGCACCGATCGTCGAGCCGGCCGAAGTCGGGACCTCCGAGGTGACCCGATACGAGCCGCCGATCATCGTCTTCGAGCAGGTCACCAAGATCTACCCCAACGGGCAGGTGGCGATCAAGGACGCCTCGTTCACGGTGCGACCGCGCGACTTCGTGTTCGTGGTCGGTGCCAGCGGGGCCGGCAAGTCGACGGTGATCAGGCTCCTGATCCGCGAGGAGACGGCGACCAAGGGGCACGTGCTGGTCGAGGGGCAGAACCTGGCCCGCCTGCGCCATCGCCACCTGCCCCGGCTGCGGCGCAAGATGGGGATTGTCTTCCAGGACTACAAACTCCTTCCCGCCCTCACCGTGGAGCAGAACGTCGCCTTCGCCATCCAGGTGACCGACCCGGGGCGGCCTCATCTCAAGGAGAAAGTGGGGGAGACCCTCTACATCGTGGGCCTGGAGGACAAGCTCAACGCCTACCCCACCGAGCTGTCCGGCGGCGAGCAGCAGCGGGTGGCGATCGCCCGGGCCCTGGTCCATCGGCCTCGGATCTTCCTCGCCGACGAGCCCACCGGGAACCTTGACCCCGACGCCGGTTGGGGGATCGTCCAGCTGCTCCAGCAGATCAACCACCGCGGCGCGACCGTGGTCATGGCCACCCACAACCGGGAGGTGGTCGACCTCTGCCGGCGCCGGGTGCTGGCTATCGAGGACGGCCGGATCGTCCGGGACGAGGCCGAGGGCACCTACCTGCGCGAGGGGGACGCCATCCTGTGAACCCCATCCCGGCGCTCAAATTCGTGGTCCGGGTGGCGTTGCAGAACATCGCCCGGAACCGGGGGATCGCCCTGGCCAGCGTCCTCACCATCACCCTCACCCTGTTCGGTGCCGGGGTGGCGGTGGTGGTGGTCCACTCTCTGGACGGGGTGCTCCAAACCGAGGAATCCCAGGCGTCGGTACTCAAGGTCTTCATGGCCGACCACCTCTCCTATGCCAGTGAGATGAACCTGGAGGAGAACCTGGCCAGCCAATCGACGGTGGCCAAGGCCAGCTTTGAGAGCAAGGACCAGGCTGCCACCCAGGCGTCAGGCAGTCTCGGACTCGGCCAGGCGATCAACCTCCTGGAGCACTCCGGGGCCGGCAACCCGCTCCCGGCATCGATCAATCTCCACCTCAAAGACATCAACGCGGTGTCCCAGCTCAACCAGGAGGTGCGGACGTCGGCGCTGATCGACCCCGGGCCCCACCCGACCGACTACAACGCCGACGTGGTCCCCCGCCTGGAGCGGTACATCTTCGTGGCCCAGCTGGGCGGCGGACTGATGGTGTTGGTGGTCGGGGCGGTGGCCCTGGTGATCATCACCATCTCGGTGAGGACCGCCGCCTACGTGCGGCGGCGGGAAATCGAGATCATGAAGCTGGTCGGAGCCACCGATTGGTTCGTGCGCTGGCCATTCATCCTGGAGGGGATCATCGTGGGGGTGACCTCCGCTGTGGTGGCCTCGGTGGCCCTGCTCGGCCTGGGGATCGGGTTCGGGGGAGGGCACAGCCTGGCACTCGGGGTGGGGCTGAGGTTCGCTGTGCTGGTGGTGGCCGTCCTGATCATCGCTGGCGCCCTGCTCGGCTCCCTGGGAAGCTTCGTCGGGGTGCGCCGCTCGCTGGCCACCTGAGCGGGTGGGCCCCGCCTGGGCTGATCCCAGAAGCTCCCCCCCGCGCTAGGATGGCGCAGGTCCCAGCAGGTTGACGGAGGCGGGCAAGCGATGGCGATGACCGGGGCGGTTCCGGCGGAGGCGACCGGGCTGACCACTGACCGGATGCGGTCGATGTACCGGGACATGCTCCTGGGCCGGCTGCTCGACCGGCGGGTGCTGACGCTCAACCGCCAGGGGCGGGCCCCCTTCGCGATCTCTGGCCAGGGCCACGAGGGGGCCCAGGTCGGGGTCGGGTATGCGCTCCGCCGCGACTACGACTGGATCGTGCCCTACTACCGGGACCTCACCCTGGTGCTGGTCATGGGCATGGAGCCCCGCGACCATCTCCTGTCGGCCCTGGCCAGGGCGGGCGAGCCCAACAGCGGCGGCCGCCAGATGCCGTCCCACTTCGGTTGCCGGAAGCACAACATCGTCACCGGGGGAAGCCCGGTTGCCACCCAGATCCTCCACGCCGTGGGGGTGGCCCAGGCATTCAAGTACCGGGGCGAGGACCGGGTGGTGGTGGCCTCTCTGGGTGAGGGCGGGACCAGCGAGGGCGATTGGCACGAGGGGCTCAACTGGGCCGCCGTCCATCGTCTGCCGGTGATCTTCCTGGTGGAGAACAACTCCTTTGCCATCAGCGTCCCCCAGTCCTTGCAGATGGCGGTCAAGCACGTGGCCCAGCGGGCGGCCGGCTATGGAATGGCGGGACAGTCGGTGGACGGTGGGGATGTGCTGGCGGTCTATCGGGCCGCCAGCGAGGCGGTCGCCCGGGCCCGGAGGGGTGAGGGGCCGACCCTGCTCGAGGCCCACTGCGTCCGGCTGCAGTCGCACAGCAGTGACGACGACCAGCGCCGCTACCGCTCGGCCGAGGACCTGGCGGAGATGCTCCACCACGACCCTCTGGAGCGCTTCCGTCTCGACCTGGAGGCCAGTTCGATCCTCTCCCCGGAAGAGGCCGAACAGATCCGCGCCGAGTGCCAAAGGTTGATCGACGAGGCTCAGGAGGAGGCCGACCACGCTCCGGCCCCGGACCCCGCCACGGCGTTCGACCACGTCTACCAGGACTCCTGACCGGTGCCGGAGATCACCTACGTCGAAGCCGTTCGCAGGGGCCTCCAGGAGGAGATGCGCCGGGATGACCGGGTGATCATCATGGGGGAGGACGTGGGGGTCAAGGGAGGTGTCTTCGGCGCCACCGCCGACCTCCTCCAGGAGTTCGGGCCGGAGCGGGTCATCGACACCCCCCTGGCGGAGGCATCCATCGTCGGGGTGGCCATCGGCTGCGCCATGGCCGGCCTGCGCCCGGTGGCGGAGATCCAGTTCCAGGACTTCATCCTCCCGGCGGTGGACCAGCTGATCAATGAGGCGGCCAAGATCCGCTACCGCTCCAACGACGACTGGTCCTGCCCCATGGTGGTTCGGGCTCCCTGTGGGGGCGGCGTCCACGTCCATGGCGCCCTCTACCACTCCCAGATGCTGGAGGCGCTCTTCGCCCACGTGCCCGGGCTCAAGGTGGTCCTGCCCTCCACTCCCTATGACGCCAAGGGGCTGCTGATCTCCGCCCTCCGCGATCCCGACCCGGTCTGCTTCTTCGAGCACAAGGGTCTCTACCGCTCGTTGCGGCAGGAGGTGCCGGACGAGGAGTACCTGGTCCCCATCGGGAAGGCCAAGATCGTGAGGCCGGGACGGGATATCAGCTGCTTCACCTGGGGCGCCACCGTCCATGAGGTGGTGACCGCCGCCGAGCGGCTGGCGGCGGACGCGGTCGAGGTCGAGGTGGTGGACCTGCGCACGGTCCGGCCCCTGGACCGCGAGATGATCGTGGAGAGCGCCCGCCGCACCGGCAAGGTCCTGGTGGCGCAGGAGGCCAACCTGGCGGTGGGGGTCGGCGCCGAGGTGGCCGCCGTGGTGGCCGAGGAGTGCTTCGAGGCCCTGGACGGTCCGATCATGCGCATCGGTGGGCCGGAGATCCCGGCGATCCCCTTCGCCGAGTCCCTGGCCGAGGTCTACTGCCTCAATCCGGACAAGATCGAGCTGAAGCTGCGGGAGCTGGCCGCCTACTGAGGTCGGCCGATTTGAGGGACACAGAGCCAATGGCAATCACGGTCAGGATGCCCCAGCTGGGCGAGTCGGTCACCGAGGGGACGATAGGGACCTGGCTGGTCCAGCCCGGTCAGCGGGTCGATCGCTTCGAGTCGCTGGTCGAGGTGATCACCGACAAGGTGAATGCCGAGGTCCCCTCGCCGGCCTCGGGAACGGTCGGCGAGATCCTCGCCGCCGAGGGGCAGCGGCTCTCGGTGGGTGAGCCGATCTGCACCCTGGAGGGCGTCACCGAGGCCGGCGACGAGGCGGACGTCCCAGAGATCGGCGCTGCAGCCGAGCCGAGCCCGGCGGCTCCCCCGGAGGAGCCCGAGTCCGTCACCGCGACTCCGGTCACAGGCGAGGTGGAGCCGGCGGAGGCCACCGATTCCACCTCTCCTGCTCTGCCCGCCGTCCAGGTCGCCGCCCCGGGTTTCATCAGCCCGGCGGTGAGGGCGCTGGCCGACGAGCACTCCCTGGACATCTCTCAGGTCAGGGGCACCGGGTTCCAGGGCCGGATTACCAAGCGGGACCTGCTCCTCTTCCTGGAGGGTGGCGGCGCCCAGCCCACCGCCCCGCCCGCACCCCCGGAGCGGCCCCAGCCGGTGGCCTCCGCCCCTCCGCGCCCGGGGGATGTGGTGCCGCACAGCCCGATGCGGCGGTCCATCGCCGAGCACATGGTCCGCAGCCGCCACACCGCGCCCCACGCCTGGACGATGGTCGAGGTCGACATGAGCGGGGTCTCGGCCTCGCGAGCGACCCGGCGGGCCGACTTCCTGGCCGCCACCGGGGTGGAGCTCACCTTCCTCCACTACGCGATGAAGGCCACCTGCCTGGCGCTGCGAGCGGTCCCCACCATGAACGCGGTCTTCGGCGAGGACGCCGTGACCCTCCACGCCGACGTCAATCTGGGGCTGGCGGTGGCGATCGCCGACGGGCTGATCGTGCCGGTGGTGCGGGGCGCCGACCGGTACAGCGTGGCCGGGCTGGCCCGGGCCGCAGCCGAGCTCATCGAGAGGGCGCGTCTCGGGAGGGCCACGCTCGACGATGTGGAGGGCGGCACCTTCACGCTCAACAACGCGGGGACGCTGGGCACGATCATGTCCCAGGCCATCATCAACTCGCCCCAGGCGGGGATCCTGGTCATGGACGCGATGGTGCGCCGCCCGGTGGTGATCGGGGACGGCATCGCGATCCGCCCCATCATGAATCTCTGCCTCAGCTTCGACCACCGGGTCAACGACGGCGCCTCCGCGGCCCGGTTCCTCGGCGCTGTCAAGAGCTCTCTCGAGGCGGTCAGCGCCGACACCTCGCTCTTCTAGCAGTCCGGACTCCTCCGGGGCTGGGCGGCCCCAGGTCTTAGGATTGCCAGATGGACAGCCCTTCCTCGGATCGCGTGGTTCGACCCAAGGTGAGCCTGCCGGTCCTGCCGGACCGGCGGCCCGACTTGATCCCGGGCCGGGGGCCGGTGGGGGACGGCCGCCCGATGTGGCAGCAGTTGCTTCCCGCGGGGGTGGAGCGCCGCCCCGGATGGCTCACGGTCAAGATGCCGGTCGGGGGCCGGTACCAGGAGCTGGACCGGATCATGCGCGGCAAGCGACTCAACACCGTCTGCGAGGAGGCCCGCTGCCCCAACATCGGTGAGTGCTGGGGCTATGGCACCGCCACCTTCATGATCCTCGGCGACATCTGCACCAGGGCCTGCGCCTTCTGCGCCGTCACCTCAGGACGCCCCACCGGGCTCGACCTCGAGGAGCCGGAGCGGGTGGCGGAGGCCGTCGCGGAGATGGGCCTGCGCCACGCGGTGATCACCTCTGTGGATCGAGACGACCTCCCCGACGGCGGGGCGGCCATCTTCGCCCGGACCGTCGAGGCCATCCATCGCCGGGTGCCGGGTTGCCAGGTCGAGGTTCTGACGCCGGACTTCCAGGGCTCGGAGGCCAGCATCGCCAGGGTGGTCGGGGCGGCTCCCGAGATCTTCAACCACAACATTGAGACCGTGGCCCGCCTCTACCCCAGGGTCCGTCCCAAGTCGCTCTACCCGCGCTCGCTCTCGGTGCTGCGCCGGGCCGGTGAGCTCCGCCCCGGGTCCCAGACCAAGTCGGGTCTCATGGTGGGGCTGGGCGAGACCATGGAGGAGGCCAAGGAGGTCCTGGTGGACCTGCGCCGGCACGGGGTGGGGCTGGTGACCATCGGCCAGTACCTGCGGCCCTCGCTGAAGCACATCCGCTGCGAGCGGTTCTGGCGTCCCGAGGAGTTCCTCGAGCTCCGCGAGTTCGGGATGTCGCTGGGCTTCGCCCACGTCGAGTCAGGGCCGCTGGTGCGCAGCTCCTACCACGCCCACGAGCAGGCGGGCGCTGGCGCCGCCCGGCCCGGTCGGGTCGGGTCCGGGGCCGAGTAGTCGTGGCCGGGGTCTGGCGCCCAGCGCTGCGGGTGGCCTGGTGTGGCACCGTCCCCTACCAGCTCGCCTGGGACTGCCAGCGGCAGCTGGCCGCGGCCAGGGCGGCAGGCGGGCTGGGGGAGGACGTGCTGCTCCTGATGGAGCACCCACCCGTCTACACCATGGGCCGGGGTGGCAAGCCGGAGCACCTGCTTCAGGGTGAGGCCGGCCTGCGGGCCAGGGGTGCCGAGTACTTCGCCGTGGACCGGGGGGGCTCGGTCACCTACCACGGGCCGGGGCAGCTGGTCGGGTATCCGATCGTCAGCCTGGAGCAGCTGGGGATGGACGCCATCGCATACCTCCGGGCTCTGGAGGACGCCCTGATCGACGCCTGCCAGTTGCTCGGGGTGGAGGCGTTCCGAGACCCTCCCTACACCGGAGTGTGGCATCGGGAGGGGAAGCTGGCGGCGCTGGGGGTCAAGCTGAGTGGGCGCAAGGTCACCTACCACGGCTTCGCCCTCAACGGCACCACCGACCTCTCCGCCTTCGACCTGATCGTTCCCTGCGGGATCGAGGGTCGCACCGCCACCTCCCTGGAGGCGGTTGGGGCCCAGGGCGACCTTCGTCCCCAGGCACTGGCGGAGCTGGTCGCGCCCTTCGTGGCCCACGCCCTGGGGCTGCGCCCCGAGGCCGCCACCCTGGCCGACGTGGGGCTGGCGGAGACCCTGGCCGAGGCGGTGACGGCGGGCTGACTAACTTCAAGGAGACCAGGGTGCGGGAAGGGCTATTTACCTCCAGGCTCGATTGGCGCATATTTCTACGGACCGATTCGTGGCCAAGATCAGAGAGCGGGGACGGACGACGCGGAGCCGGGCGGGACCGGCCCTGACCTGGGAGGGCGAGAGCGGCCCGCAGCGGGCGGACCGCCGCTCGCACCTGGGGCAGCTGGACCGCCTCCTGGAGGTCCTGGAGGAGCTGAACCTGGAGGGGGAGCGGACGGTGCCTCCTGAGGTGCGCCGCCAGCTCGAGCTCTGTGGCATCGCCAGCCTCGTCGACGAGACCCCCTCGGCGGTGCTGGAGCGGGTGCTCACCGGGCAAGAGCTGTACCTGCTCCAGCCGGTGATCGTGGTTCCCTCCAAACTCGAAGGTCGGCATCAGCGCGCCCCCAAGACCGACCTCTGACCACCGCCTCCGCATTGACAGGGGGGGTGGGCCGGGCCGGCTCTGTCATCAACCCGTCACCTGACCGCCGGACGGCTCGTGGGGGCCAGCGGGTACGCTCCGCCGGTGCGCTCATGGGCACGAGAGCGGGACGGCGGGCTTATGGGCCACCGCAAGCCCGTGAATGGCGAGGCCGGGGCCGCGAGGGCCCCACGCGCATCCTCAACCCGAGTGACTAGCTGGCCGTGGCCGCCGGGACCCGTGGGCCGTGAACATTGGGGTGGGCAGGGGGATCGAGCTCCGGAGACCCGGGCCGGGCGTCGCCGCCCTGGCGTTTCCCAGGGCGAATAGCTCAGTGGCAGAGCGCCTCGCTTACACCGAGGATGTCGCAGGTTCGAGTCCTGCTTCGCCCACGCCTCCCGGTCCTGCTGGCTCGTTCAGGTGGAGTTGCGGCGGGCTCGGCGACCTCGCGGCATGACCCTCGCGAGCACTGGGGTAGAGCGGTGACCAGGTCCCCGGCCCCGGGCCCAGCGCCGCCCTGCGACCGGGCCTCGCCGGCCCGCCGCCAGCGCCTGGCGCACTTCGCCCGGCTGCTCCTCGGGCCCCTGGCGGCCTTGGCCCTGATCCCGGTCCTGCTCACCGAGCTGCATCTGTTCTCCGTCCACGATCTGGTCGGGTCCGCCATCCCCGACACCATCTACCTGGAGCACGCGGCCCAGGGACTGGTCCGAGGGCACCAACCCTACGCAGCCGGTTTCCTGACCTGGCCGGATAGCCGCCTGGCCTTCGTCTATCCGCCCCTCAGCCTGCTCCTGGCGGTGCCTCCGCTGCTGGCGGGATCCGACTACTCGTTCGGCCTGGCGCTGGAGCTGCTGCTGCTCACCCTGGCCGGACTGTGGTTGCTCCACCGAGGGTGCCGTTGGGCCGGCATCTCCTTCCCGGTCGCCCTCGTCAGCGGGCTCCTGATGGTTGCCGTCGGGCTGACCCTGGTGACCCGCCTGGATGGTCTCCAGGGACTGGCCCTGGCCGGCGCCGCCCTGGCCCTGCGAGGCCGGCGCGTGGCCCTGGCAGTGGCGCTGGTGGCCCTGGCGGTCCTGGTCAAGGAGACGGCGGTGGTGGTGGCGCTGCCCGTGCTGGTCTGGGCGCTCTGGCCGGCGGATGGGACCGGCTGGCGAGAGGGGCTGGGGCGGAGGCTGGGGGCGGTGGTGCTGGGGCTGTCCCCGGCGGTGCTCCTCCTCGTGGGGTTCGTGGCCTGGTCGGGAGGCTCGGTGCTCCCCGCCGCCTTCGCCAGCCTCAACCGGGGGGTGGAGGTCGAGAGCGTGCCGGCGACCCTCGCCGGTCTGCTGCGACCCCTCTTCCCGCTCAGATCCTTTGTCGGCAAGCTGGCTTCGACGCAGGTCCACGGCGCCGAGGTGGGCTGGATCGCCGCCGCGGTGGCGACGGCCGGGGTCTTGGCGCTGATCTGGGGGTCGTTCCACTTCGCCAGGGCCCAGCGCCAGCCAGCTACCGCGATCGCCTTCTCCCTGGCGGTCGGGCTGGCAGCCAGCCCGGTCCTGTCACCCCAGTACCTGCTGGCCCTGATGCCGGTCCTGGTCCTGGCCGCCGGCACTGAGGCGGGCCGGCGTCGGGGCAACCTGCTCTTGCTCAGCGCTCTGGGGATGGCACTGCTCACCCAGGCGGAGTTCCCCTACCTGTTCGGCTCGGTGGCGTCACTGGCGCCTTGGGGGACCGGGCTGGTGGCGGCGCGAAACCTGCTCCTCATCGCCACCGCCGTGAACCTGGTCCGGCCCGGCCAGGACCAGGCCTCGATCGCCGCGCCGGTGCCTGTGGCCCCGTGAGCTGGGCTCGGACGGGCGCTCCCGCGCTTCTCAGCCCGGGCGCTCGCGGTCAGGCAGAGGCCGATCGATCGGGGTGCTAGCCTGAAGCGTCCCGGGACCGGGTCCTCCCGGCCGGCCGGGCCAGATCCGAGGTGATCGGGAGCGGCATGATCCCTGGCGACTCCGGCCGTCGCACCGGCCCCCAATGGCGTGTGCCCGTGGTGGTGCTGACGCTGCTCGTGCTGCTGGCGCTGGCCGCGATCTCGGTTCGCGCCCACTACAGCCTGGGCCCGAGCGAGCTCTCCAGTCAGGGCGCCTTGGTGCTGGGCTCGATCGTCCATGCGCTGCTTCTGCTCGGGGTGGCGGTGCTCGAGCTGGCGGTGCTGCTGGGGGTGGTCTTCTTCCCCTGGAGGCGCCTGTGGGAGGCCGGTCGGCACGGTGAGCCCGTGCCCAGGTGGTCCCGGAGGTTTCTGCTCCGGATGGTGGCCATCCCGGTGACCCTCCTCCTCCTCCAGGCCCTGGTCCTGCTGCTGGCCCTTCGCAATGGGCTGCGCAAGCGGACCGCCCACGTCGCACCTGCGGCCGCGACGCCCACCGTCAAGCTGCCGTCCACCCACACGGTCGTGGGGGCGGTCAGCCTCTCCGAGGCCACCCTGCTGGCGCTGGCCATCGGCGTGGCGGTGGTGTTGGCGGCCGCGGTCCTGGCGACCCTGGCCCGCCGCCGGCGTTCGCGGCCGGGACCGGAGCCGTCGCAACTGGGCAGCGAGCTGTCCGCGGGGCTGGACCAGAGCCTGGCGGAGCTGGCGGCCGGCGCCGATCCCCGCCAGGCGGTGATCCTCGCCTACGAGCGGATGGAGGGCGCCCTGGCCCGGGCCGGCCTGGCGCGGAACCGGTTCGAGACCCCTCTGGAGTACCTGGAGCGGGCGCTGGCCCAGCTCCAGGCCAGCCGCCAGGCGCTGGTCCGGCTCACCCACCTCTTCGAGGCCGCCCGCTTCTCCCTGCACCCGGTGGATCAGGGGATGCGGGCTGAGGCCGAGGGGGCCCTGGCAGGGCTGCGCCGGGAGCTCGGCAACTGAGCGGGGTCGCTATCCTCGGGATGCTCTGGAGGCCGCCGGTCGCCAGCGCTCATGAGCCGCCCCGGAGGAGGTAGAGGTGTCGCAAGGGCCCCGGGTCAGCGTCCTGGATCGCTACGGGGTGGTGCTGGTGCTGCTGGGGGCTGGCACCCTGGCGGCGGTGGTGGCGCTGGTCCGCGGCGGGGCCGACCCCAGCCAGGTGGGCAGGATCTACCTCCTCTCCGTGGGCTGTGTCGTGATCTACCTCCTGGTCCAGTGGATCCGCCGGTTCTCGCGACCGCGGCCCTCGGAGGGAAAGCGGTCTCAGCCGGCGTCTGCCGGCCGGCTTCCGGCCGAGCTGGAGAGGCTCCAGGACGCGCTGAGGGCCAGCCGGGCCAGCCGGACCCAGTTCGACCTCCAGGTCCGCCCGCTCCTCCGCCAGGTGGCCGCCGACCGGCTGCGGCTGGTGGGGGTGGCGCTGGAGCGGGACCCCGACCGGGCTGGCGCCATCCTGGGGCCGCGGCTCACCGAGCTGGTGCTGGAGAAGGCGGCCGGTGGCTCCGGGACAGGCCGGCAGGCGCCTTCGAAGCGGGAGATGGCGGAGATCCTCGACGAGCTGGAGAGGGTGGCGGTGTGAGCGAGCTTGACGAGCTTCACCGGGCCACGGGGCGGCTCCTGGAGCAGATGGGCAAGGCGGTGGTGGGCAAGCGCGAGGTCCTCGAGCTGGTGCTGCTGGGGATCCTCGCCGATGGGCACGTGCTGATCGAGGACTACCCCGGGCTGGCCAAGACCCTCATCGCCCGCTCCTTCGCCCGCTGCTGCGGGCTGCGCTTCGCCCGGATTCAGTTCACCCCCGACCTCATGCCCTCGGACATCACCGGCTCCTCGATCTTCAACCAGCGCAGCGGAGACTTCGAGATGCGTCCGGGGCCGATCTTCGCCAACCTGGTCCTGGGCGACGAGATCAACCGCTCCCCGGCCAAGACCCAGGCGGCCCTCCTCGAGGGGATGCAGGAGCGCCAGGTGACCATCGAGGGAGTGACCTGGCCCTTGCCCCGTCCCTTCCTGGTTCTGGCCACCCAGAACCCGATCGAGTACGAGGGCACCTATCCGCTGCCGGAGGCCCAGCTGGACCGATTCCTGCTCCGGGTCGGGGTCGGCTACCCCAGCCGCGACGACGAGCGGCAGATGCTGGACCGGCGCCAGAGTCGGGGCTCCGACGAGGTCGAGCTGGAGGAGGTCATCGACCTTCCCCTCCTGCTTCGGCTGCAGGGGATGCTGGAGCATCTCCACATCGACCCCGACATCCAGTTCTACATCGTCGACCTGGTGGAGGCGACCAGGCGCCACCCGGGGGTCCAGGTGGGGGCCAGCCCCCGGGGCTCGCTGGCCCTTATGAAGCTCTCCCGGGCCCGGGCGGCCGTGGCGGGCCGGGATTTCGTCACTCCGGAGGACGTGAAGTCGGTGGCGGTGCCGGCCCTGGCCCACCGGCTCTCCCTGCGCCCGGAGCTCTGGGTGCAGAGGGTCAGGGCCGACGATGTGATCGCGGAGTGCCTGGCCAGCGTTGCCACCCCGCCCACCCGCGCCCCCGGAAGGCCGGAGGAGAAGGCGCTGAGGTGACCCGGCGGCCCACTCCCAGGCTCGCCGGCTACGCCGCCCTGGTGGCTCTGGGAGTCTTCGGGGCGGTGGCGGTGGACCGGATCGCCGCCATCGCCCTGGTCCTGCCCTTCGCCCTCTGGCTGGCCTGGGGGCTCGCCTCCTTCCGAGCGCCGGTCCTGGAGCTCTCGGGCGGGCTTGACCAGGAAAGGGTTGGCGAGGGGGACGGGGTGCGTTGGCAGGCGGAGCTGCGCTGCCTCGGTGCGGTCGGGTTCGTGGAACTAAGGCTGGCGCTGCCTCGGGAGATCGCCTGTGGGGTCCCCGGGGCCGCCTTCCGGGTGGCCCCCAAAGGTGGGGCGCCGGAGAGCCTCAGCTGGCCGCTCACCCCCGTCCGCTGGGGCTTCTACCGGATCGGGCCGGTGGCCGTCACCGCTGAGGACCGGTTCGGGATCATCCGCTGCACCGGGCGGCTGGGTGGGATTTCGGAGCTCCGCGTCTACCCCTCCTGGGAGCGGCTGCGGCGGCTTGCCAACCCGGCCCGCACCCAGCTCTTCGCCGGCAACCGGATCGCCCGCCAGCACGGTGAGGGGATCGAGTTCGCCGAGGTCCGCCGGTTCGTGCCCGGGGACCGGGTCCGCCGCCTCAATTGGCGGGTCACGGCCCGGAGCGGGACGCCCCACGTCAACGACTTCCACCTGGAGCGCAACGCCGACGTCATCCTGTTCGTGGACAGCTTCGCCGACCTGGGGTCGGGTCAGGACTCGGTGCTGGCGCTGGCGGTGCGCGCCGCTACCGCGCTCGCCGACGGCTACCTCGGCGAGCGGGACCGGGTGGGAGTGGTGGGCTTCGGGGGGGTCTTGCGCTGGCTGCTCCCGGGGATGGGCCCCCGCCACTTCTATCGGGTGGTGGAGTCGCTGCTGGACACCCAGGTGGTGACCAGCTATGCGTGGAAGGCGATCGACGTCATTCCGGCCCGGGTCCTGCCCCCCTCGGCTACCGTCATCGCCCTCACCCCCATGCTCGACCTCCGCAGCGTGGGAGCGCTGGTCAACCTCCAGCAGCGGGGCTTCGACCTGGTCGTCCTGGAGATCAGCCCGGAGCGTTTCCTGCCCCGATCCGGCCGCGCCGTCGATCAGAGTGCGCTCCGGCTCTGGCAGCTGGTCCGGGTGGCCCGGCGCCGCTCCCTGCAACGGGCCGGGCTCATCGTGCTGGAGTGGCCGGAGCACGTTTCCCTGGAGGCGGTGCTGGCGCAGGTCAGGGAGTACCGGCGATTCGCCCGCCGCTCCGCCGCCTGATCCCGGCGGCGCTCGCCGTCATCTGCCTGGCCGGGGGCATCCCCGCCACCGGGCTTGGCCAGCTGCGGGCCCCGGTGAGCCTGCTCCTGGGCATCGAGGGCGCCGGGGTCGTGGCCCTGGTGCTGGTGCTGGCGATCGCCCGGCCGGGGCTGGTGATCACGGCGATCGCGGTGGTGGCGCTCCCTGAGGGGGCGGCCCTGGCCCTCGGGGGGCCGGTTGTGCTGAGCCCGATCCTGGGAGCGGGGCTGCTGCTGGCGGCTGAGCTCTCCTTCTGGTCCATCGATGGCGCCGACCCGGCCCGGGAGCTGCCGCGGGTGGAAGTGCTCCGGGCCCTTCGGTTGCTGGGGATGGCGAGCGCGGGCGCGGCGGTCGGCCTGGGGGTTCTGGCGCTCTCCACCGTCCCGATCAGCGGTGGATTCGAGCTGACCGCGCTCGGGGTGGGCGCCGCCGTGGCGCTACTGGTGCTGCTGGGGTGGCTGGGGAAGGCGGCCCTGGCTCGCGAATGACGGTGGGCGCCCGGGGATCAGCCCATGAGCTCGCCGGGGATGGGCGCGGCCGACCGCCGTCCCGGCAGGCGGGGACCACGACCGCCAGCGCCGCCGGGGCCTCAGGTTCCCCTCGCCCTCCGCCGGGCCACCACCCGGACCGTCGCGACCCGCTGCAGCGACTCCAGAACCTGGCTGGCGTCGCCGACCATGACCGTGGTCAGCGCGGCCGGCGCCAGGTAGCGGGAGGATACCCGGAGCAGATCCGCAGGGCTGACCGCGGCCAGTCCCTTGGCATAGCCCTCGAGGTAGCGGTGGTCCAGCCCGTGGGAGCGGACCTGGGCCAGTGAGCTGGCCAGCCCCGACTGGGTCTGGAGGAAGATCACCCGGGCCCCGGAGAGGTAGCTGCGGGTGGCCCCCAGCTCCTCGGGGGGCACCTCGACGGTGGCCAGCCGGCCCATCTCGTAGGTGAGTTCAACCCAGGCGGCGGCGGTCACCTCGGTGCGAACCTCCATGCTGGCGGCCGCCAGCCCGTCGAGCAGGTGGTTGTCGAGCCGGGCGTGCGGGCTGTAGCTGTAGCCCTTGTCCTCGCGGAGGTTGCTCATCAGCCGGGAGTTGAAGGCGCCCCCCAGGAGCGCCGAGGCGAGCAGCAGGGGGAAGTGGGCGGGGTGCTTCATCGGTGGGACGCTGGAGCCGGTGAGGATCACGGTCTGAACCGATCCGGGCCGGTCGATGAAGGTGACCTCGTCCCGGGAATGGGGCCTCACCTGGGGGATCTTGGGAGCGTGCCCGCGACCTGACCAGCTCCCAAAGGTGCGTTCGAGCCGGGCCAGGGTCCGGCGGGGCACGACGTCGCCGACCACGGTGACCTGGGCTGCGGCCGGCAGGAACGTCTCCCGGTGGAGAGCTTGGAGCTGGCGGCGGCTGGTCCGGCGGATCGACGTGTCGGCCGGCTCGGGCCGGCCGTAGGGGTGGCCGGCGTAGATGAGCTCCTGCAGGCGCTCCGCGGCCGGGAAGTCGGGCGTGGCCCGAGCGGCCCGGAGCCCCTCGATCAGCTTCACCCGCTCCGTCTCCAGCTCCTCGCCGGGGAAGCTGGGACGAGCGGCAATCGTCGCCACCAGCTGGTAGAGCTCCTCCTCCGCTTCGGAAAGGGCCGCTGCCGAGATGTAGACCCGGTCCTGGTCCTGCTGGACCTGGAGGGACCCGCCCAGCCGCTGGATTGCCTCCGAGACCTGCTCTTGGTTAAGCTCCTCGGTCCCGAGCAGGATCCCGGCCCGCAGCAGCTCGCTGACGGCGGCGCTCTCGCCCATCGCCGCCCCGGCGGGCACGGTCAGGCGCAGCTCCACCCGGGGGACGCTGGGGCGGGGGACCACCATGACCTCGATCCCGTTGGGCAGGGTGGACTGGGTGGTGCGGCCGATCTTGAGCGGCGGCAGCGCACCTGGCCGGGGGACGAGGGGGGGCCACTCCGCGGCGCGGCCGGCGGCGCTCATAAGGTGGCTCCCTTGGTCCCCGGCATCCAGTGCAGGACGGTGGAGCGCTCCGGGCGGAGCCAGTCCGCGACCGCCTGCCGAACCTGCTGCTCGGTGACCCTCTGGTACTGGGCCGGGAGCTGGTCCACCAGCTCCGGCTGGTCGTGGCACGCGGCCAGCACCCCCAGTTCCTGCATCCGGCCCAGCCTGCTGTCGCAGTTGGCGTGGTAGGACCCTAGCTCTCGCCGCTTGGCTCGGAGCAGCTCGTCGGCGGTCGGGCCGGCCTCGGCGAGGCGGGCCACCTCCTCGTCGATGGCGGCGACCGCGATCTCGGTGGTGACCCCGGGGCGGGGTGAGGCCTCGAGCACGAAGAGAGCCGGACCGTTGAACTCGAAGGAGTCTCCAATGGGGTAGTGGGGCCCTCCGGCGATCTGAACCAGCAGCTCGCGCTCCCTGATGAGACGACGCTGGAGACGGGAGGAGCGGCCGTCGGTGAGGATCCGCGCCGCCAGCGCCAGGGGGAGGTGATCGGGGGACCCGAAGGGTGCCGTCCGGTAGCCGACCGCCACCCGCGGAGTGGGTGCTAGCGGATCGCGGCGGCGGTGCTCGGCCCGCGCCTGCGGGACCGGCTCATCGACCGATGGGCTGGGTGGGGCGGGCCGGGCGGGCACCGGGCCGAAGTGGTGCTCCACCAACTCCAGTGCCTCCTCCTCCTCGAAATCGCCGACCAGGATCAAGCTGGCATTCCCCGGCCCGTACCAGGTTTCGTAGAAGGACCGGGCGTCGGCCACGGTGGCTGCCTCCAGGTCGGCGAACTCACCATAGAAGTTGTGGGCGTTGGGGTAGGTCGAGAAGGCGTACTGCGAGAGCCAGAGCCAGGAGAAGCCCCCGTAGGGCTGATTCAGGACGTTGACCCTGACCTCCTCCTTGACCACGTCGACCTGGTTCCGGAGGTTGTCCCAGTTGAGGTCAAGGCTGCCCATCCGGTCGGCCTCGATGTAGCAAGCCATCTCCAGGGCGGAGGCCGGGAGCACTTCGAAATAGGTGGTGTAGTCGTGCCGGGTCGTGCCGTTGAGCAGCCCGCCCGCACCGTTGACCAGCCGGCCGAAGTCGGCTTTGGGAACGTTGGTGGTTCCCTGGAACATGAGGTGCTCGAAGAGGTGGGCGAAGCCGGTCCTGCCCTCGGGCTCCAGCCGGAACCCGGCCCGGTAGTACATCCCCACCGCAATCGTCGGCGAGCTGCGCTCCGAGCTCAGCACCACGTCCAGCCCGTTCGCCAGCCTCTGGCGGCGAACTGCGGGTTTGGATGTGGGAGCTGGCCCGGCCATGGCGGCTGATGCTACCAGTCTCAATCGCAGCGGAGATCGGGCCGATGGCAGGCCGATCCCTGACCCTGGGGTGGTCGGAAGGTGGCGATGAACTCGAGTTGCCCCGCCCGCCTCCCGCCACCGGGGTCCGGCGTCAGGTCGGGGGTGGAAAGGCCCGCGGCTGCCAGGTGACCAGGGTCCCCGGGCGTCCGAAGCTTCTCCCTGCGGACCCCGGCGATGCGGCCCCCCGCCGCGGCCGTTAGGTAGGCCTGATCTCGGCCCCTCACTTTCCTGCAACGGCCTGGTTACGGTCCGTTAAGGTCCGGTGCGCTTTCCTACAGGGCTTGTGACGAATGTGATTGAATGGCCTTGGAGAACGTGGGGGCCGGCGAGAGTCCCGCGGACCGGGACAGGCCGGCGACGAGCTTGGGAGACGATGATTGGCAGCTTCCCTGGAGGGGGGATGCGGCCGGGTTGGGCAGGGACGGTTTTCGATGTCCCGGTGTGCCCGTCTTCGTCGCCGGGCGGGCGCCTCGAGAGGGTGGTTCGGTGTCGTTTCGGATTGACCCATGGTTCGGAGTCATCGGATTCATTCCGTGATGAGGACGTGGAGGAGGTGTCGCGTGAATCGAACTAGGAATTGGCAGCACTGGTTGGACCGACTAGGGAAAGGCATGGCCCTGACCGGGGCGGCTGGTCTTGTGGTCATGGCCGCGTCGCTGTCGGCCACCACGGTTCTCGCGTGGAGTTCGAGTGACTATTCCTTGAGCACCACTTCCTTCACGTCGTCGGGAGCGTCTGGCTCGCCGAGCACCCAGGCGTCGCCCGGCCAGTACATCTACGACACGGCCACGCTCACCAGCACCTACCCAAGTGCATCCCCATATGTTGAGAGAGGCACGGTGGAGTTCTACCTCTATCAGGGGTCGGTGCCGGCGAGCTGCACGGGCTTCAGCCTCTCCGGCGCGGGTGCGCTGACGAGCTATTTGGTTCCGGTTGCCGGTACCAGCAGCCAGAGCGGCAGCGGTGCGAATGTCGAACAGCTCTCATCCCTGAACACGGCTCAGCCCAACTCCGGCTATCAGATTCCCAGCACCGCCACGAGTGGCTCCGGCTATTACTGGGTCGCCGTCTACAGCGACGGTGTGGAGAATCTTCAGCAGATCAGCCCCTGCAGCAGCGAACCGGTGACGGTCAGGGTGCCGCTGCCGTCGCTGGGCGTGACGACTTACGCCTTGCCGTCCTCGATCGTCCTGGGCGGCAGCGTGGGGGACTCGGCCCTGGTGAGCGGCTACCAGACCCTGCTCCAGGATGACTCCGCGGCCTCGGGTTCGGTGGTCTTCTCGCTGTTCCAGGGCGACAGCTGCACCGGCACGCCGGTGTACACCAGCTCGTCCATCCCGTTGAGCGGCTGGGGCAACGCTGCGACTCCGTCGGGCGCTTTCAAGCCCGCTGCGGCCGGTCCCTTCGAGTGGCAGGCCACGGTGAGCATCGCCACCGGATCGGGCTGGCCCTTGATCGCGCCCTTCAGCAGCACCTGCAGCAGTGAGCTGCTGAGCGTGCAGGCCCAGACCGGCCTCACCACCACGACCTCGGCGGACCCCGCCGAGGAGGGCGCGGCGGTCCAGTTCGGGGCCGAGGTCTCGGACTCCGCCACGGTCACCGGCGGCTACAGCCCGACCGGGTCCGTGATCTTCAACCTCTTCAACAGCTCGTCCTGCTCCCAGGGATCGCTGGTCTACACCAGTGACCCCGTCGCCCTCAGTGGCGGCCAGGCCCAGTCTGGCTCCTTCGTCGTGAACCGTGCGGGCACCTGGGAGTGGACCGCGACCTACTCCGGGGATCAGTACAACACCACTTCCAGCTCCGCCTGCGGTGCTGAGCCGGTGGTCGTGGGGCAGGCGACTCCGTCGGTGACGACGGTGACCTCCACCCACGGCATCACGGCGGTGCCGGCGGGGACCGAGATTGGGGACACCGCCGACGTCACCAACTCCACCAACGGGACGGCGAACTCCGCCACCGGCGATGTGAACTTCAACCTCTTCGACCCGACCGAGCGCAGCTGCGCCGGCGAGCCCGTGTTCAGCAACGAGCAAGTGCTGGAGTTGGGGCAGCCCTACTCCACCGCGACCTCGGACGGATACGTGGTCGATGAGCTGGGGCACTACAGCTGGACCGCCGAATACCTCGGCGACAGCAACGACATCTCAGCCAACAGCGCTTGCGGATCCGAGTTGGTCGACGTGGTCCAGGCGACCCCCTCGATCAGCACCACCACTGCCAGCACCGCCCTGGAGGGCAGCTCGATCACCGACGAGGCGGAGATCACCGGTGGTTACCACGCCTACCGCGACGCCACTGTGACCTTCGGGCTCTACTCCAACTGGAGCTGCACCGACCTGGTCGGGCAGACCTCCACCCAGAGCATCGACAGCAACGGCGACGCATTCTCGGCCCCGGTCCTGGTGAGCAGGCCCGGTCGGTACTTCTGGGAGGACACCTACTCCGGCAACACCCTCAACCAGTCGGTGACCAGTCGCTGCACCTCTGAGCCGGTCTGGGTCACCAAGTACTCCCCCACGCTTGCCACCGTGCAGGTCACTCCGGTGACCACCGGGCAGACGACCGTGGTCAGCGACATCGCGACCCTCTCGAACTTCTATCCCAACCCTGCCAGCTCCAGCGCGGACTCGGATGGCAGTAATTGGGCGGGATCCAACGGAACCGTGAAATTCAAGCTCTTCGGCCCGGTGACCGGCGACGCCCCGGTTTGCCAGTGCGGCGAGGGCGGCAATCTGGTCGAGTTCGGGTCGGCAACTGTCACCGAGGTGAGCGGCCAGTACCAGGCCAGCTTCACCGGAACCATCGACACCGCGCTGCTTCCCGGCAACTACTACTGGGAGGCGCAGTACAGCGGTGACGCCTACGACACTCCCGCGTCGGCCGGCTGCGGTGAGCTCACCGTGGTCCAGCCCAACACCCCGACGGTCACAACGACGCCGTCATCGGGTGGCGTCATCGGAACCACTCTCACCGACACCGCGGCGGTGACCCCGGTGGTCACTCCCGCCGCCAACGACGATGCGGCCGTCACCGCTTCCACCGTGACCAATGGCACTGCCGACTCGGTCCACTTCGAGCTCTTCCTCAACGACCCGACCTGCTCGGTGGCCTCGGACCTGGTGGATGACTTCGGCTCCTTCTACGTGCCGCCAACCACCAACAGCGACGGCAGCCTGACCTACACGGTCTCGGTACCCACCAGCGGCTACAAGTCGGTGGCCGACGGGACCTACTACTGGGACGTGACCTTCGCCGGCGACGCCTACAACAACACGGCCTCGGAATGTGGGGAGCCGGTCAGCATCAGCACTCCGACCGCGGGCGGCGTGCTCGGCGCCAGCACTTCCACTCCTAACACTGGCGCGGACCTCTTCGGACCGGGCCTGGCCGGCGCGCTGGCCATGCTCTTCGGCGGCCTGCTGCTTGTGGTCGGGCGGCGGGTGCTGCGTCTGCGGACTCGCTGACGCACTAGCGACAGACCAGATCCAGAACCCCGGGTACCAGGGCCCTCGGGCCCTCGGTGCCCGGGGTCATCTGTGCCCGGGAGCAAGTGCGGGTAGACTCCTAGGGGTCGGCGGCAGCCTCGCTCGGGGCCCTGCCGGCCCAACCTGGTCAGCGGCGATCAAGGGCGGCCGGGGAGCCGCGGAGGAACGATGTCGGAAGTCGACCTTGATTTTCTACGGCTCCCGCTCGGCCCCCTGACGGATGCCGCCCTCGAGGCCATGGCCGCAACCAAGGGGGTTGGGTACGGCGACATCCGGGTCCACCGGGATCGGGTCCAGGGCATCCATGTCCGTGAGCACGACCTGATCTCGCTGAGCGAGTCTCAGCCTCTCGGCTTCGGGGTCAGGCTGGTGGTTGACGGCTCCTGGGGCTTCGCCGCCTCCAGCGACCTGAGCCAGGACGGGGTGCGCCGGGCGGTCGGCGCGGCCGCTGAGATGGCCCGGCTGCTCCGGCCTCTGCTGGAGGAGCGGGTCGAGCTGGCTCCTGAGCCCGCCCATCGGGAGACCTGGGTCGGGGAGGTGGAGCTCAACCCCTTTGACGTCGCGGCCGACGCCAAGGTCAGCTTCATGCTGGAGGCCACCGACCGCTGCCTGCGGGCGGGTGCCAAGTTCGCTGAGTTCTACTGCCTGCAGGTCCAGGAGAACCGCTTCTTCGTGAGCACCGAGGGTTCCCGAATCACCCAGCAGAGGGTGCGGCTGCACCCGGCCCTGGAGGCGGGGCTGGTCGACGAGCAGGGCTCAGGGCTGATCGAGACCATGCGTTCCACCGCCCGGCCGGTGGGGCGGGGCTGGGAGTACGTGGAGTCGCACGGCTTCCCGGATGAGGCGGAACGGATGGTGAGCTGGCTTCAGGAGAAGCTGGCCGCCCCGGCGGTGCGGCCGGGGGCCTACGACCTGGTCATCGATCCCTCCAATCTCTGGCTCACCATCCACGAGTCGGTGGCCCATGGCACCGAGCTGGACCGGGCCCTCGGCTACGAGGCCAACTTCGCGGGTACGACCTTCGCCACCCCCGACCAGATCGGCTCGCTGCACTACGGATCTCCCCGGATGCACATCACCGGGGACCGGGTGGAGCCCAGCGGGCTGGCCACGGTCGGCTTCGACGACGAGGGGGTGGCGGCCCAGCGCTGGGACATCATCAGGGACGGGATCCTGGTGGGCTACCAGCTCAACCGCCAGATGGCCCACAAGTTCCAGCTGGCGCGCTCCAACGGCTGCGCCTACTCGGACAGCTGGAGCCACCTGCCCCTGCAGCGGATGCCCAACGTCTCGCTGCAGCCGGACCCGGATCGCGACACCAGCCTGGAGGAGCTCTTCGGCGAGGTGGAGGAGGGGATCTACATCCTCGGCGACAAGTCCTGGTCGATCGACCAGCAGCGCTACAACTTCCAGTTCACCGGCCAGCGCTTCTATCGGATCCACAAAGGACGCCTTAGCGGCCAGCTCCGCGACGTTGCCTACCAGTCCCGCACCCCGGACTTCTGGGGTCGGCTGGAGGCGGTGGGAGGGCGCTCCTCCTGGGAGCTCCAGGGCGCCTTCAACTGCGGCAAGGGAGAGCCGCAGCAGGTTGCCCCGGTCTCCCACGGCTGCCCCCCCGGTCTCTTCCGCCAGATCAAGGTGCTCAACGCCCGCGAGGAGGGTCGGAAGTGAGGCTGGACGAGATCCTCGACGCCGGGCTGAGTGAGGGGGCGGCGGTGGTGCTGGGCACCCGCTCCACGGTGGTCAACTTCCGCATCGCCAACAGCACCGTCACCACCAACGGCCGTGAGGAGTCCAACTCCGCGGGGGTGATCGCCATCGAGAACGATCAGGTGGGTGTCCAGAGTGCCGATGTCCACCTGCCCTCCCAGGTGCGGGAGCTGGCTTCGCAGGCCAGGGGGAGGGCGCTCCAGAGCCTGACCGCCCCCGACGCCATGCCCCTGCTGCTCCCCGAGGAGGTGCGGGACGGGCGGCCGGACGCCCTCGCCTCCGGGCCGGAATCCGCCCCCTCGGATCTGGAACCGATCCTGGACTCGACTCTCGCGGTCCTGGAGCGGACCCGTCAGGACGGACTGCGCTGCTACGGCTACGCTCAGGCCGCGACCGCCCGGGAGCAGCTGGGGACCCGCACCGGGGTCCGGCTGCGGGGCCTGCGCCAGGCCGCCTCCCTGTCGCTCACCCTCAAGACCTCGGACCTGGCGCGAAGCGTCTGGACCGGAGCCACGGCCCAGCGGCTCTCCCAGATCGACCCCCAAACCATGTACCGAAAGGCGCGCCAGCGGCTCACGTGGACCAAGCGGTCGGTGCAGTTGCCGGCCGGCCATTACCAGGTCATCCTGGAGCCTTCGGCCACCTCCGATCTGGTCCTCCGGCTGCTCTGGGAGATGCACGCCCGGGGTGCCGACGAGGGCCGCACCGTCTTCACCGGCCCCTCCGGCTCCCGGGTGGGCGAGGCGATGTACGCGTCCTCGGTCACCCTGGAGAGCGACCCCCTGGCCCCCAACATGGCGGTCCCCAACTTCGTTCGGGCCCTGGGGTCCAGCGAGTACAGCTCGGTCTTCGACAACGGTCTCTCCACGCCCGCAACGATCTGGGTCGATGGTGGGGTCCAGCAGGAGCTGATCTGCCCTCGGCGCTGGGCCAAAGATCACGGGCACCCGGCCCGGCCCTACGTAGACAACCTCCGGATGCGGGGCACCGACACCACGGTCGAGCAGATGGTCGCCTCCACTGACCGGGCCCTGCTGGTGACCTCGCTCTGGTACATCCGGGACGTGGACCCCTCCACCCTGTTGCTCACCGGTCTCACCCGGGACGGGGTCTTCCTCATCGAGCGTGGTGAGGTTGTTGGAGCGGTCAACAACTTCCGCTTCAACGAGAGCCCTGTGGGCGTACTCCAGCGCACCGTCGAAGTTGGGCGCACTGAGCTGGCGCTCTCCCGCGAGATCGGTGATGAGATGCTCATCGAGGCACCTCCGATCCGGGTCGACGGCTTCTTCATGTCCTCGGTCTCCGACGCCATCTGACTCCTGCCCCTGAGTGGGCCGCCCCGGCCGGGGCTCGGTAAGGTTGTGACCAGGAGCGGGGCCGGGGCGGGCCGATGGGCGTCTTGGCTGGGCCGCTGGAATGGGCCGCTGGTTGAACCCGAGCCGAAGCTTCTCCGGCCCGCGCAATCGGGGCTCGACCAGTTCCCTCGGTCTTATCGCCGGCGGGCTGGGTGATCCCACCTGGCGGCTTGGTCCGGGTGCCGGGTGGGCGGCCGGGGCGGGTTGGCCGTGACCGGCCGCCGCGCAGCTGGGATGGTGGCCTGATCCCGCCAGGCGCGCCCCCGTCAACCCAGGGTAGAGAATTGCCGGCAGAGCATGGAAGCCCGATTTAGGCCTGGTCCCACGGATGCGGTGACGCGACGTCGCCGCCAGTCGGCAGTGTCGGCACGCACCTCGCACCGCCGCCGCTGGATCTTCCTTGGGGTGGCCGCCCTGGTGGTGGCCGCCGCGGTCGACCTCCCGCTGGCCTACGTCAGCTCCGCGCAGGTGACGCACCAGGCCAAGAGCCTCAGTGCCACCTGGGCCCGCGACCAGAGTGAGGGCATCACCGCAACTGACCTGGTGCCACTGCGGCGGGAGCTGAAGTTGGCCCGCGACCAGTCCTGGTGGTTCCCCGGCTACTGGTTCGCGTCCCCGCAGGCGACCCTGAGCAGGCTGCGCGCCTCGACCGCCGAGACCTGGTCCCGGGCCATGAGCCAGGGCCGCCGGTCCGCCGGGACCTACCTCGCCGAGTACCGGCGGTTCGTCGGCCAGAACCCGGCCTGGCTCAGCCTGACCCAGGATCAGGTCGACTCCAGTTGGCCTGCCGAGCTGGCCAAGGCCAGGACCCCGGGCGCTCTGGCGCTGCTCTCGGCCAGGTGGGAGCGGGACCTGAGCCGGGTCACGAGCGCGGTCAGCTCCTCGGAGGCCGGCCTGGTCGCCACCGTCCCGGTCAGCAAGTCGGGTGGGGTCGGCGCCGAGGCCGCGGCGGTGGAGCAGCTCGCCAGCGCCGACGGTCTCTCGGAGCTGCATGTGCCCCAGGACGCCGCCGCCCTGCAGGAGGCGCTCAGCTCAGGCAAGCCCAGCAGCGCCGCGAGTGCGGCGCTGGCCGGGCAGATCTACGACCTCCAGGCTGAGATCGGGCTCGATCAGCAGGTCACCAACCTGGGTCACACCGTGATGGGACTGGTGGATCAGGCGACGTTCGAGGGGATCCCCACCTCGGCGGCCTTGCTGAGCCAGTACAACGCCGCCCATGGTGCCCTTGGCTCGGCTCAGACCGTAGCTCAGCTGGCCGAGGTCCAGACCAGGCTGGAGCAGATCCAGCAGGGCGTCCAGCCGATCCTCACGGCCCACCAGTGCGGGCACAGCTCCTACTCCGGCAAGTCGATCTACATCTCGATCTCACTGGAGGAGATGATCTTCTACGACAACGGTTGCGCGGTCAACGCCACCCCCGTCACCACCGGCCGGCCCCAGCTTCCGACCCCTGCCGGGACCTTCTCCATCTTCCTCAAGCAGAGCCCGGTTGAATTCATCTCGCCCTGGCCGCCCAGCTCGCCCTACTACTACTCGCCGGTCCTGATCCAGTACGCGATGGAATTCCTCACCGGGGGCTACTACATCCACAGCGCCCAGTGGGAGACCACTGACGACTTCGGCCCTGGGAGCCAGTACATTCCAGCCGACGCCAGCCACGGCTGCGTTCACACTCCGACCTCGGTGATGGCCTGGGCCTACGGCTGGACCCCGCTGGGCACCCCCGTCGTGATCAGCTCTTGAGCCGCTTGCCCCAGCTCGACCCGTCATCCGCAGCGCCCTCCGCACCTCCTGCGGTCAGCCCCGAGCTGGTCGAGCAGCTGGCCTTTCGCAGCCAGCTGCGCTACATATTCCGGCGAGCTTTGAACATGCTCGACGCCGCCGCGTCCGAGGCCGGGCTCACCCCCCTGGGGTACCACGCTGTGCTGGTGCTCGGAGGAGCCGGAGTGGCGGGCGTCCCGGAGCACGAGCTGGTGGAGCAGCTGGCCTCGAGCCGGGCCCACATCTCGGTGCTGAGCCGCTCCCTGCTCGAGGCGGGTCTGGTCCGCCGCAGCCAGCTTCCCGAGGACCGGCGCCGGATCATGCTCAGCCTCACCGAGGAGGGGTGGAAGGTGGTTGCCGAGATCGCCAAGCGCCACCGGGAGCGGATGCGCGAACTGGTCCAGGGCTGGGAGCCCAGCGCCTTCGAGCAGGTGCTGGAGCGGATCATGCAGGTGTACCTGGGACTTGAGGGGAGAGTGAGGGTGGAGCGGCTGGAGCCGGCGCCTCCCCCCGGCTGACCCCAGGCCTGGCCAACGACGCC
>JBEKRL010000020.1:0-29297 GCA_049518775.1 Candidatus Dormibacteria bacterium | reverse complement strand
CTCGCGGTGCTGGGGGTGAGCCTCCTGATCGTGAGCCTCGACAACACCATCCTCAACGTGGCACTGCCAGCCATCGTGCGAACGATGCACGCGTCGTCGAGCCAGCTGCAGTGGATCGTTGACGCCTACGTCATCGTCTTCGCCGGCTTGCTGCTGGTCGCCGGCTCCCTGGGCGATCGCGTGGGGCGCAAGTGGGTCTTCATGGTCGGACTGCTGGTCTTCGCAGCCGGCTCGGCGACCTCCGCGTTCTCCACCACACCCGACCGGCTCATCGCGGCCAGAGCGTTCATGGGGATTGGAGCGGCAGCGATCATGCCCTCGACGCTGTCCATCCTCACCAACGTCTTCACCGAGGCCGGGGAGCGGGCCCGGGCGATCGGGTTCTGGTCGGGCATCAGCGGACTCGGCCTCGCCGTCGGCCCGGTCGCCGGCGGCTGGCTGCTGGCCCATTACTGGTGGGGATCGGTGTTCCTGATCAACGTACCCATCGCCCTGGTGGGCTTCGTCGCCGTGATGTGGCTCGTGCCCAACTCGAAGGACCCGGCCAGCAAGCGACCCGACCCGGTCGGATCCGGGCTCTCCATCTTTGGCATGGCCCTGCTGCTGTGGGGTATCATCGAGGCGCCCACCCGTTCATGGACCTCTCCGCTCATCCTCGGCGCCATCGCTGCCGGGGTAGTGGTCCTCTCCCTGTTCATCCTCTGGGAACGGCTCTCGACCCATCCGATGCTGGAGATGGCACTGTTCGCGTCGCGACGGTTCTCCGCCGCCATGGGGACGATGGGGCTGATGTTCCTCGCCCTGATGGGCGGGCTCTTCCTGCTCACCCAGTACCTGCAGTTCTCCCTCGGCTACAGCGCGCTCCAGACCGGCCTCCTGGTGACCCCAATCGCCGCCGTGCTCCTGGTGGAGGCGTCCCTCTCGAGCATGCTGGTCCACGCGGTCGGGACCAAGCCGGTGGTGTTCGCCGGCATGGGTCTCATCGCCACCGGTGTCGGGCTGCTGTCACAGGTCACCGTCCATGGCACCTACCTTGACGTGCTCCCGGCGTTCCTGCTGATGGGCTTCGGGACGGGCCTCGCCTACGCCCCCTGCCTGGAGTCGGTGATGGGCGCTCTCCCTCTCGAGCGGGCCGGGATCGGTGCGGCCACCAACGGCACGGCCATACAGACCGGTGGTGCGCTCGGGGTCGGTGTGCTGGGGAGCCTTCTCAACACCCGCTACCGGAGCCAGATGGCTCCCGTGCTCGCCCACTACCAGCTCCCGAAGGCAGTCCTGGACCAGATCAACGGTTCGCTCGGTGGCGCCCTCGCCGTGGCTCACCACGTCGGCGGCCTCCTCGGCGTCGGGCTCGCCGCATTGGCCCGGCGATCGTTCGTGAGTGGCATGGACCTCGCCTTCGGCGTGGCGACGGTGGTCATCGGTGTCGCTGCGGTCCTGGTGCTGGCCGTGCTGCCCACCCGGGGCGCACCCAACCCGGGCTCCCGGCCGAGCTGAGGCGGACCACCGGGCCACTCGGCCAGCGCGGGTTCGGAGGATTCGGCCCTGCCCGGGGGTGGGACCGCCCGCCCGGCCGGTGGTGTCGACGCCATCGGGAAAGGCGGGGATGCTCGTGAGACGGCACCAACCGCGGCCTATGGCCACCTCCCGCCGGGCCGGCTGAGGCGCGCCAACCGGGGCCATCCGATCGACTGACCATCGCGGGCAGACCTCTGCCCGGCGGGCGAACGCCTCGGGGTGGGGGTCAGGCCCGCCGCGCTACCATGGGCCAAATGGCAGAGCATCCAGGTCGGAATACCGACGTGACGCCACCCGCGGTCACCATGAGCTTCGCCGACCCGGCGGTGGCGGCCGTCCTTGGCGCCGTGGTCGAAGGGGCACCTCTGGTGCACTGCCTGACCAACATCGTCGTCGCCGGGTTCACCGCCAATGTCCTGCTGGCGATTGGGGCATCACCGGCGATGGTGGAGAACGCCCAAGAGTCCGGCGAGTTCGCCGCCGTGGCCGGCTCGGTCTTGGTCAACTTGGGCACTCTGTCGGCCGAGCGGGAGCGAGCCATGCGGGCTGCTGCAGCGGCTGCCCACGCCTCGGGCACACCATGGGTCCTGGACCCGGTGGCCGTGGGTGCGTTGGCACATCGCACCGAGCTGGCCAGGGAGCTGCTCCGCTTCCATCCGACGGTTATTCGGGGAAACGGCTCGGAGGTCATGAGCCTCGCCGGGGTGAGGGACGCCGCCGGCAAGGGCGTCGACTCGGCGGCCGGGAGTGCCGATGCGTTGGATGGGGCACGGTGGTTGGCCCGGTCGGCAGGATGCGTGGTCGCCGTCAGCGGAGCCACGGACTTCGTGACTGACGGTACCGAGGTGGTCGCCGTGCCTGGAGGGCACCTGCTCATGACCAGGGTCACGGGGGTGGGCTGCGCCTTGGGTGCAGTGATGGCGGCGTGCTGCGCCGTCGACCGCCGGCCTGTTGTCGCCGCCGCCACTGCATCGGCAGTCCTGGCCGCCGCCGGGGAGCGGGCGGCCGCAGGCAACCCGGGCCCAGGGACCTTCGCGGTTCGCCTCCTCGACGCTCTGGCCGCGCTCGCCGCAGAGGTCCGGCCGCCCGCGACGTGAGCCAGGTGCTCGACCTCCGGCTCTGCTTGGTAACTGATACGCGCCTGTGCGGGAAGCGGGGGGTGCTGGCGACGGTAGCTGCAGCCGTCGCCGGCGGCGTGACGGCAGTGCAGGTGCGTGACCCGCTGGCCACCGCTCACCAGCTGTTCGAGCTCGCGATGAGCGTCCGGACCCAGCTGCTGGGCACCGGGGTGCCACTCCTCGTCGACGACCGCCTCGACATCGCCCTCGCCGTCGGCGCTGACGGCGTCCACCTCGGCCAGGCGGACCTGCCCCCGACCGCGGCACGCGCCGTGGCCGGCCCTCGCCTGGTGATCGGCTGGTCGGTGTCCACCCTCGCGCAACTGGATCTGGTCCGCCGGTTTCCGGCCGACACGGTGGACTACCTGGGCGTGGGCCCCGTGTACGACACCGCCACCAAGCCCGACGCGGCGGCGGCTATCGGTCTCGTCGGGCTGCGCTCGGTTTGCGCCGCCGCCGCACTTCCCTGTGTCGCCATCGGCGGGATCGGCGACGGTAACACGGCCGACGTCGCAGCCTGCGGGGTCGCCGGGGTGGCCGTGGTGTCAGCCATCTGCGCCGCCGTCGACCCGGAGGCAGCAGCCCGGGGCATCCGCCAGGCAGCCGGCTGGTGAGCTGCTCCCCCTGGCCGTCAGCGCGCCCGGACGCAGGCACCGAACGTGGCCCCAGATGAAGGGTGGCTCGCCCTGTAGGCGTGCGTCGAATGCCGGCTGGAGAGCTGCTCCACCTGCCAAGCAGGCGGGGCCGCACCGCGCTGGTTGCCTGGCCGGCCGACCGCCATCCGAGGGCAATCGTCGCTGGCCAGGGGCCGGTCGGGCCCAGAGGCGCTGATCAGCCTGGACGGGGCTCCATACCTGCGTTGTCAATCTGGCGCTGGGGCATCCAGGTGATGGGGCGCACGGAGCTCGCCCTACCCCCCCGACCAGCCTCCTGCGGCAGCTTCTCCCCTCTCGGATCGCCAGCACCGGCCCCTCACCATGCCCCGGGCAAGGAGGCATGGTGAGGCGCCGCCCGTTGAGGCCGCCGAGCGGACGGAACCCAGGGAGCCGGCCACCCCGCCGCTCGGCTGAAGCGGGCCGGCCGCGCGGCCCCCTTTTCCGAGCCCTGTCGACCTCGGAAGTAGACCGGGAACGGCAATTGGTTCGAGGGTTGAACCATTCCTCTAGACTTGGGACATGGCCACGCCTGCCCCGCCGGACGATCTCGCCTCCCGAGGGGAATTGGGTCCCGCAGTGGAGGTGCTGGCCCGCCTGGCTCGAATCCTCGAGCGAGCCTCCGGCGAGCTCAGCCTGGCCCACTATCGGGTCCTCGCCATGGTGTCGTCTGGCGATGGCCGAGCCTCTCGCCTGGCGACCCGGCTCTCCCTGGGCAAGCCGGCGATCAGCGCCGCGGTGGACTCGCTGGCTGCCCGCGAGATGATCGTCCGGTCCGGACCTGAGGAGGACCACCGGGCTACCCGCCTGGAGATCACGCCGCGGGGACGCTGTGCCCTGGCCGCGGCGGAGTCGGCCATGGCAGCGGAGCTGGCCGACCTGCTCCACAGAACTCCTGACCCGGAGGCCGTCCTCACCGCCCTCGATGCTCTCTCGGCCAGTCTCCACGAACGACGGGCGGAGCGCATGGCCGCCACGACGGGACCGGGCATGCTCCCCTCCACGAGCTCGTGAGGAGAGGCCAGAACAAGCAGCGGCCGGCGGGCTGGATGCGCCGCCTCCTCCCCTATCTGCGGCCGCACCGCACCGCCATCCTGGTGGCGCTGGGGGCCGCCGTATTCGGAAGCGCCTGCCAGGCGGCAGCTCCGCTGGTGGCTCGGGAAATCCTCGACAACGTGATCCTCCACCACCGGTCCCCGATGGCTCCCTGGCTGGCGGCCCTGGTGGGCATCGGGGTGCTGACGTTCGCGGCCGCCCACCTCCGCCGCTACCACGGCGGACGGGTCGCCCTGGACGTCCAGTACGACCTGCGCAACGCTATGTACGACCGGCTCATGGAACTGGATTTCGCCAGCCACGATCGGATGCCGACCGGTCAGCTGGTGTCTCGGGCCAACTCCGACTCCAGCTTGGTGCAGGGGCTGCTGGCCTTCTTCCCGAATGTGAGCGGAAATGTTCTCCTGCTGGTGAGCTCCCTGGCGATCATGGTGGTGCTCTCACCCCTGCTCTCGGTGGTCAGCCTGATCGTGGGCCCGGCACTGGTGATCGTCTCCTACCGGATGCGCTCGCAGATCTTTCCCGCCACCTGGGATGGGCAGCAGAAGGAAGGCGACGTTGCCCAGATCGTGGACGAAGACGTCAACGGAGTGCGCATCGTCAAGGCCTTCGGTCAGGAGCAGCGAGAGCTCGAACGGCTGGCGGGCGCCGCCCAGACGCTCTATGGGTCACAGATGCGGGCGGTGCGGCTGCAGGCACGCTATCAGCCGATCCTGCAGGCTCTGCCGACCCTGGGCCAGGTGGGCGTGCTCGGTCTGGGGGGATGGCTGGCCCTCCACCACCAGATCACCCTGGGCACCTTCTTGGCGTTCTCCACCTATCTGACCCAGATGATGTCGCCCGCCAGAATGTTGGCGGGCATGCTGACCGTCGCCCAGCAGGCGCGCGCCGGCGTGGAGCGAATCTTCGACCTTCTGGACTCCCGACCCGCCATCCAGGACCGCCCCGAGGCTGTGGAGCTCGCCCGGATCACCGGAGAGGTCCGCTTCCAGGGAGTCGAGTTCAGCTACGAGTCGGAATCCCCGGTGCTGCGCGATTTCAACCTCACCGTGGCCCCGGGCGAAAAGGTCGCCCTGGTGGGGCTGTCGGGATCCGGAAAGTCCACCGTCACTGCCCTGATCCCCCGTTTCTACGATGTCGACCGGGGCGCGGTGCTCCTCGACGGGCACGACGTCCGGGATGTCACCCTGCGCTCCCTCCGCGCCCAGATCGGCGTTGCCTTTGAGGAGAGCTTCCTCTTCTCTGACACCATCCGCGCCAACATCGCCTACGGGCGCCCGGGAGCCTCCCAGGAGGAGGTGGAGACGGTCGCCCAGCAGGCGCAGGCCCACTCCTTCATCCTCCAGCTGCCTCACGGATACGACACCGTCGTGGGTGAGCGCGGCCTCAGCCTTTCAGGCGGCCAGCGGCAGCGGGTGGCACTGGCCCGAGCACTGCTGACGGATCCCCGCGTGCTGATCCTGGATGACGCCACTAGCGCCGTCGACTCCGGCGTGGAGGATGCGATCCACCAGAGCCTGCGAGAAGTCATGCGGGGCCGCACCACCCTGCTGGTGGCGCACCGGGAGTCAACTCTGCGGCTCGCCGACCGGATAGTCGTGGTCGACCGAGGGTCAGTACTTGACCAGGGAAGCCACCAGCAATTGATGGAGCGCTGTGCTCCCTACCGGCTCCTGCTCTCCGGCCCCGCGCCGATGGTGGGCACCCCCATGGACGGCATCGAAGGCAGCCTGGCCGTCAGGCCGCGGGGCCCGTCCCCGTGGCGAGGCTCGGGTGACCGGCCGGCCCAGGTCCTGGCCGGCCCAGGTGGGCTCACTGCCCGCTCCTCCGCCCGCTCGCCAGGAGCGAGGCCGGGCGGCGGCAGGACCGGCTGGCGAAGCAACCTCGCGCCAACGCCGGAGTTGCTGGCCAAGGTGGCCACCCTCCGGCCCATCCGCGACACGGCCGATCTGAACCTCGAGGTCGAAGCCAGGCCCCAGCCCGACTTCTCGCTGTGGAGCCTCCTGTCACGCTACAAGCGCCCCCTCGGCCTGGGCCTGGGCCTGGTCATCTTGGACTCGCTGGCCGGCCTGGCCGGCCCGGTTCTCATTGAGCGGGGGATCGACCAAGGCGTGGTGGCGGGGTCGGCGACGGTGATCTTGATCGCCACCCTGGTCTTCCTGGTGGTGACCCTGGCCGATCTGGTGGACTCGATCGCCGAAGCGTTCGTGACCGGTCGGACCGCGCAGCAACTGATGCTGGCGCTGCGCATCAGGATTTTCGCCCAGCTGCAGCGGCTGTCGATCGACTACTACGACCGGGAGATGGCGGGCCGAATCATGACCCGCATGACGACCGACGTGGATTCCTTCGAGTCGCTACTGGAGAGCGGGCTGATCACCGCGGTGGTCAGTCTCTGCACCTTCGTCGGCGTCGGAGCCGCACTCTTTGTCCTCAACTGGCGGCTGGCCGCTGCCAGCCTGGCGGTCATCATCCCCCTGGGCGTGGCCACCGCCCTCTTCCGGCAACGGGCGGCGAGGATCTACGACCTGGCCCGGGAGCGGATCGCCGTCGTCAACTCTGACTTCCAGGAGAGCCTGGCCGGGGTGAGAGAGGCACAGGCCTTCCGCCATGAGCGGCTGAGCCAGACCGAGTTTCACCGGCTCGGCAGCCGGTATCTCCAGGCCCGGCTCTCGGCCCAGCGGCTGGTGGCCACCTACTTCCCGTTCGTGCAGTTCCTATCGGACCTGGCCGAGGCAGTCATCCTGGGATTCGGCGGCTACCTGATCGCTGAAGGGCAGCTCACCAGCGGCGCCTTGATCGCCTTCCTGCTCTACCTCGACATGTTCTTCTCGCCGATTCAACAGCTCTCCCAGGTCTTCGACTCCTGGCAGCAGGCTGGAGCCTCGATGCGGCGGATAGGCGATCTGATGTCCCTGAAAACGCTCACCCCCGCCCCACCGCAGCCCTCCCCCGCTCGCATAGCTCACGGGTCCGTCAGTCTCCGTGGGGTCCACTTCACCTACCCCACGTGGCCCAGCGCGCCCGGGGTTCCGCTCGCATCCGATCGGGAGCCCAGCGAGGCGCTCGCCGGCATCGACCTCGACATCGCAGCTGGAGAGAGCGTGGCTCTGGTGGGCGAGACCGGGGCCGGTAAGTCAACCCTGGCCAAGCTCCTGGTGCGGTTCTACGATCCCCAGCGGGGCCGCGTCACCGTGGACGGCCGCGATCTGCGCTCGTTCGACCCGAGCGAGTATCGACGACGGCTCGGTTATGTGCCACAGGAACCGTTCCTCTTCTCCGGAACCATCCGCGACAACATCGCCTACGGTCGGCCTGATGCCTCCGACACCGAGGTTGAGCGGGCCGCTGAAGAGCTGGGCGCGGCGGAATTCATCAATGCCCTTCCCGGGCGCTACCAGCATGTGCTCTCCGAGCGAGGGCGGTCGCTGTCCACCGGGCAGAGGCAGCTGATCGCCCTGGCCAGGGCGCAACTGGTGGACCCCATCATCCTGATCCTGGACGAGGCTACCTCGAATCTGGATCTGGCCACCGAGGCACGCATCTCGGCGGCCACCAGCAGGCTGGCCCAGGGCAGGACCACGATCGTCATCGCACACCGACTGCAGACGGCCCGCCGCGCTGGCCGGATAGTGGTGCTCGCGAGGGGAAGGGTCGTCGAGGACGGCTCCCACCGAGCGCTCCTCGGCCGGAACGGGATCTACGCCTCCATGTGGGAAGCTTTCGAGCCCGCCCCGGCCCTTTAGCCACCCGGGCAGTGCCGGCGCGGGGCGCGGGGTCCGCGGACGAGCCGCGCTCCGCCCTCACTCCCAGTTCGCCAGGTCCTCTGAGGTGTCAACATCAGCCGGGTTGCCGGGGCAGGGCACCTCCCAGACCAGGTTGGGCCGCGCAGCAAAGAGCCGGCGGGCCCCCTCGTCTCCGGCGGGCGGCAACAGCGGCCACATTTCGGCCGAGATCCGCACCGGGTGTCCCCGCCGGCCCCGATAGGTGGCCACCACCAGGGGAAAGGGGGGAGCTTTCGCGACCGCGGCCCAGGCCTCGGCCGAGGTGAGTGGCTGGTCCCCCAGGCCGACCACCACCGCGCCGTGGCCTTGCTCCCGACACCACGCGACGCCGAGCAGGAGCGAGGTGGCCTGCCCCTCGGCCCAGGCCCGGTTGTGGAGCAGGGTCACTCCCGGGGGGACTGTCGCGGTTAGGTCGGCCGCACCATCGACCACCACGGTCTCGTCGAGCGCGGCCGCCAGGGCCGCCTCCACCTGCCAGAGCACCAGGGGTCGACCCCTGAAGGGCGCCAGCACTTTGGGGAGCAGCCCACCAAAGCGGAGGCCACCACCACCCGCCAGCACCAGGGCCGCCGTTGTCACGGGATGCGGGCCGGCGCCCAGCGCGCCACGCCGGCGTGGATCGCGCCCTGGGAGTCCCTCAGCGAGGGGGCCGGCGTCCCGGTGCGGAGGGCAATGATCTCGGCACAGATCGCCACCGCGGTCTCCTCGGGCGTCCTGGCCCCGATGTCCACCCCGATGGGCCCCATAATCCGCGTCAGATCGGCTTCACTGACCCCGGCCTGCCGCAGCGCCACGCACCGCTCCGCGTGGGTCCGCCGAGAGCCCATGGCGCCGATGTAGCCGGCCCGGGTGCGGAGCGCCACCCGCAGGGCCGGCACGTCGAACTTGTGGTCGTGGGTGAGCACACAGACCGCATCCCCTGGACCTAGCTGACCCCCGTCCCGCTCCAGGTACTGGTGCGGCCACTCCACCAGAACCCGGTCCGCCATCGGAAAGCGGGCTGGGGTGGCGAAGGCTGAGCGCGGGTCACAGACGGTCACCTGGTAGCCGAGGACCTTGGCCACTCGGCCCAGGGCAGCGGTGAAGTCGACGGCACCGAAAATGATCATCTGTGGGGGCGGGGCAAAGGCCTCGACGAAGACCGCGACGTCGCTCCGCCGGGCCTCTCCAGTGCACCCATACCGGCGGGTGGTGGACTGGCCGCTGGAGAGTGCCCCCAAGGAGTCCCGGCCCACCACCCGGTCCAGCTCCGGGTTGCCCAGACTGCCATCCACTGCTCCGTCGGCACCGACCAGAACAGAGGCGCCGACTGCCACCTGGTCCGGATCACTTGAGGGCGCCGCACCCGGCTCGGCCCGCACCTCAATGACGGTCGACAGGGCCACCGGGCGGCCCGTCTCCAGGTCGCGTCGGAGCCGGTCGTAGAACGTCGGCAGCGTCGGACTCACAAGCACCCGAAGAGTTCCGCCGCACGTGAGCCCGACCTCCCACGCCTGAGCATCGCTGTAACCGAAGGTCAGTACTGCCGGGGCGCGGTCAGCCGAAAGTGAGTCGAGGGCCGCCTCCACGACAGCACCCTCAACACACCCCCCTGACACCGAGCCTGCCACCTCCCCGGCTTCGCTCACCGCCATCGTGGCTCCGGGCTCCCGGGGGCTGGAGCCATCCACCCCGACCACCCGGGCGAGCGCCACCCGCTGGCCGGCTAGGCGCCAGCGCTCGATGTCGGCGAGCACGTCCCTCATCGCCGACCCAGCGGCGGCAGCGAGCCTCCCCCGCGCCCGCCGGACGGCTGGCCATCACTCATCGTGAAGAGAGAATAGACCCTGGTCCCAGCGGCGGCTGCGGCTGCGCCGGGACCCTTGGAACACGGCTGGTCGTGGTTGTCGGTCTGCTGAAGGCAGGAGCGACCGCGGCCCAATGCGCGCCGCCGCTCCATTTCCCCGCCCCCGGCTGGGGGTTGAACGGGGTGACTCAGCCCGTCACTGGATGGCGCTCCCAATTGGTTGCCAGGTGCTGGCGCCCGAGGCCAAACCCGCCGGTCGGGGGTAGGCCGCACGGGCTCCTAGGCCGGGCCCCCGGCCGCCGCCCAGCGGGCCTGCCAAACGCCAGCGCGGGTAGCTCACCGGGTGGGCATCGCGGCCGCAGGCTCGGGCGGCAGCGAGACCGCCCGGGGGCCGAGCATGTCCCGTCGCCAGTTCGGGGCCCCAGTCCAGGCTCCGTCCGCCGGCCGAGCCAGGGCTCCGCCGGCTTGGTGGCACTGACACCACGAGCAGCCTGACCGCGCACTCCACCTCGGCGCTGACGTCGGCGCGGCCGCGGTCCGCCCCGGGTGAGAAGCCTTAAGCGAACGAGCGAGTAAGCTCAGGAGAGTTCTGACCGTAGCCAGGGCGCCGGGGGATGACAGGCTGCCCCACCGTCAACCAATGATTCCGAGGAGCACGACGATGTGGGACTCGCCCACACCGCGACCAAAGGTCCCACCCGATTCCCCGAGTGTTTCCGGCGCTGCTCTTTCGCCCCAGTCTCTCGGACCGCCGCACTCCCCGGCGGGACCTCAGCCATCGCGGTGACGGCGATCCGGAGGGGCCGTGGTTGGGGCCGGCGCAAGGGACGGCCGTCGGCAGGGACCGTGGGCCCACGGGCTGGGGGTGAGAGATGACGGACCGGGACTCGGGTCAGCCACCCATCCCCAAAGGCGTCTCGGTGGAGACCCAGCGGAAAGCGGGAGGCGGAGGAGGGGAGCGGCCGGTGCTCCACCTCTCACGTTTCGATGCCGTACTTTTCGATCTTGACGGAGTGCTGACCGACACGGCCCGGGTGCATGAGACGGCCTGGGCGGCGATCTTCACGGAGCTTTTCGAGCGGGTCCGGACGGCCTCGGGGACGCCGGCTGGGCCTCCGCCCTTCACCGACGCGGACTACCGGCGGCTGGTGGACGGCGAGGCTCGCCTGGAGGGCGTGCACCATGTGCTCGCGGACCGCGGCATCGTCCTTCCCGAGGGGGGCCCTGACGACCAGCCCGGGCTCGACAGCGCTTGGGCGGTGGCCAAGGCCAAGGACCTCCGCTACCGGGAACTGCTCGGCACGGTCGGGGCACGGCCCTTCGCGTCGTCGCTCGCCATGGTGCAGGACCTGCGAGCTGCCGGGCTGCTGTTAGCGGTGGTTTCGGCCAGCCGCCACTGCCTCGAGGTACTCGCTGCAGCAGGCATGAGCGGCCTGTTCGACAGCGCGATCGACGGTCGCGTCGCCGCGGCGATGGGCCTTGCCGGCAAGCCTGACCCAGCCACCTACCTGGAAGCGGCCGCCCGGCTCGGTGTCGATCCCGACCGGGCGGTGGTGGTCGAAGATGCGCTTTCCGGTGTCGAAGCGGGCCGGAACGGCGGGTTCGGACTGGTTGTGGGCGTGGACCGCCTGGGCACGCCCGGGGCTCTCAGGGACGCGGGTGCGGACGTGGTGGTGGCCGACCTCGCTGAGCTCCGCCTCGATGCGGGCCGCCGAGGCCCCTGGCACGTGGAGCTCTCCGACGACTCCGGCGCGGCTGCGGGCGGCAGCGCCGAGGGCCGCTGGGAGGCGCTGGGGACGCTGGCCAACGGTTATGTCGGAACCCGCGGCGCCTGGCTCGGGGCGACCGACGATGGGACCCACTATCCGGGGACCTACCTGGCGGGTGTCTACGATCGCCTCACCAGCCCGGTCGACGGCGCGCCGGTCGAGCGCGAGGCCGTCGTGAACGCCCCCAACTGGTTGCCGCTCACCTACTCCGTCAACGGAGGCCCGTGGCTGGGCGATGGCGCTGTCGAAGTCTCCTTCCACCGCTTGCACCTCGACCTGCGCCGGGGGCTGCTGGTCCGGCGGTGGCGCACGGTCGACCCCGAGGGCCGATGCAGCTCGGTGGTGGAGCGGCGCCTGGTGTCGATGGCAGACCCCCACTTGGTCGCGGTCGAGCTCAGCGTGGTGGCCGAGAACTGGTCAGGGGAGCTACGGGTCCGCAGCGGGCTGGACGCCCACGTCGCCAACCACCAGACCATCGAGGAGCACCTTCTCGCCAACCGGCATCTGGGCACGGTCACGGTGGGAGAGGATCCCCCCGAGGTCTGCTGGCTCACGGCGCGGACGATGCAATCTGGCATCACCCTGGCGGAGGCGGCCCGCACCCGCCTCACGGCTGGCACCGAGACGGCCCGCCAGCCGGTGAGCGGAGATGCCAGCGTCGCCCAGGAGCTCTCGGTCCACGTCCTCGAAGGGGGTCGGGTCGGCGTGGAGAAGGTGGTGGCGATCTTCACCTCCCGGGACCGGGCGATCTCCGACCCCGAGACGGCCGCCCGACCTGCAGCCGCAGCCGCTGGCGACTTCAAGGCGCTCTTGGGCGAGCACGCGGCTGCCTGGGCCAGGCTGTGGCGCCGCTCCCGCCTCCAGGCCGAGGTCAGCGAGTCCGCCAGCGTCAGCAGCGGGACGGTCGCAGCTGGAGTGGACGCCAACCGCTGGGTCAACTCCGGTCGGGTCCACTTGCAGCTGTTCCACCTGCTGCAGGTGGCCTCGCCGCACGTGGTCGAACTCGACGTGGGGATTCCGGCACGGGGCCTGGGCGGCGAAGGGTATCTCGGCCACGTCTTCTGGGACGAACTGTTCGTATTGCCGGTCCTCAACTTCCGCTTCCCCGAGGTGGCCCGGGCATTTCTCCGCTACCGGTGCCGCCGCCTCGGCGCGGCCCGGCGTGCCGCGGCGGCGGCCGGGCATCGGGGCGCGATGTACCCCTGGCAGAGCGGCAGCGACGGGCGAGACGAGACCCCGCACACCCTCTACAACCCTCGGGCCGGCCGCTGGATCGCCGACGGCTCCAGCCGCCAGCGTCACGTCGGGCTCGCCATCGCTTACGAACTCTGGCAGCACTGGCAGACCACCGGCGACACCTGGTTCTTCTTCGGAGCGGGCGCTGAGGTGTTCTTGGAGATCGCCCGTTTCTTCGCTGACCTAGCCACCTTCGACCCGGCCCTTTCGCGCTGGCGGATCCGAGGCGTGATGGGGCCCGATGAGTTCCATGACGCCTACCCGTCCGGCGCTGAGCTGGGGATTGATGACAACGCCTACACCAACGTCATGACCGCGTGGCTGTTGCGCCGGGCCCGTGAGCTGGTGGAGCTGATCCGCCGCGACCACCGCAACGACGTGCTCGAGCGGATCAGGCTTTCCGACGGCGAGCTAAACCGCTGGGAACGGCTGGCGGCCGAGCTCTACGTGCCCTTCCACGAGGGCGTTATCAGCCAGTTCGCCGGCTACGAGCGCCTGTCCCCGATCGACCTCGATGGCTACCGCGCCCGGTACGGCAACATCGGGCGGCTCGACCTGATCCTTGATGCCGAGGGCGACGCCGTCCGCCGCTACCAAGTGGCCAAGCAAGCCGACGTGCTCATGCTCTTCTACCTGCTGTCCGCCGAGGAGCTGCGCGACGTCTTCGAGGGCCTCGGCTACGAGCTGACGCCCGGCACCATCCGGGGTACGGTCGACTATTACGCCGCCCGCGTCGCCCATGGCTCCACGTTGTCCGCGGTCGTGCATGCCTGGGTGACCGCCCGAGCTGACCGGGCCGGATCTTGGGCCCAATTCCGTGAGGCGCTGTCGACCGACATCGCCGACATCCAGGGGGGCACGACCGCCGAGGGCATCCACCTCGGGGCCATGGCCGGCACCCTGGACCTGCTCCAGCGCTGCTACACGGGACTGGAGGTCCGAGAGGACGCCTTGTGGCTCAACCCCGCTCTCCCCGACGAACTGGAGCGCCTCCGCTTCGCTCTCAACTACCGTGACCACTGGGTGGACATCGACGTCGACCACCACCGTCTCGCCGTGGGCGCCGCAGCTGGCCAGGCGCTGCCGGCCACGCTGGTACTCCGAGGTGAGCGCCGGACGCTGGAGCCCGGCCAGCGGATCGAGCGAGAGCTGGTTTGATCCTCCAGCCCCAGACCGACCCGCGGCTCACCTCCCCGGCTGATCCCCGGCTTCCCGCAAGAGGCGAAGGGACCCACCTCACGTCACGGCGGGGGCCGGCCCGGCCCCGGACGGCCCAGAGGCATGAACCGTGCCCTCCCCGCAGCAGCGGAGCCAATGAACTCGCGCCATCTGAACAACGGAGACGCATCCCGTGAAGACCAAAGCTCTCTCCCCCGACTTGCTCCACAAGATGGATGCCTACTGGCGTGCCGCCAACTATTTGTCAGTCGGTCAGATCTACCTCTATGACAACCCATTGTTACGGACGCCCCTGGAACTGTCCCATGTGAAACCGCTGGTGGTCGGTCACTGGGGTACCACGCCAGGCCAGAACTTCATCTACGTCCATTTAAACCGCGTGATCAAGAAGTACGACCTGGACATGTTCTACGTTGCCGGCCCCGGCCACGGCGGTCCCGCCCTAGTGGCCAACACCTACCTCGAAGGCACCTACAGCGAGCTCTATCCAGACATCGGCCAGGACGAGGCCGGGCTCAAGCGGCTGTTCACGCAATTCTCGTTTCCGGGCGGGATCTCCAGCCACGTGGCACCGACAACGCCGGGCTCGATTCATGAGGGCGGCGAGCTGGGCTACTCCCTCAGCCATGCCTTCGGGGCGGCGTTCGACAATCCCGATCTGATCGTCGCCTGCGTCGTCGGCGACGGCGAGGCCGAGACCGGCCCCCTGGCCACGGCCTGGCATTCCAACAAGTTTCTCAACCCCATCACCGACGGAGCGGTCCTCCCGATCCTCCACCTCAACGGCTACAAGATCAGCAACCCGACCATCCTGGCCCGCATCGAGCCCGAGGAGTTGGACCAGTACCTGAGAGGGTGTGGTTGGACGCCGCACTTTGTGGAAGGCGACGAGCCGGAAGCGATGCATCAGCTCATGGCCAGCACCCTCGAAGAGGTCGTGGAGGATATCCGGCACATCCAAGCCGAGGCGCGGGAGAAGCAGGACACCAACCGGCCCCGCTGGCCAATGATCGTCCTGCGCTCACCCAAGGGCTGGACCGGGCCGAGAGTCGTCGACGGACTCCCCATCGAGGGCACCTTCCGCTCCCACCAGGTGCCGCTCCTGGTGGATGCCCAGCACCCCGAGCATCTCCAGTTGCTTGAAAGCTGGATGAGGAGCTACCGGCCCGAGGAGCTCTTCGACGAGGATGGCCGCTTGATCCCGGACCTGGCCGACCTGGCTCCCCAGGGCGACCGGCGGATGGGCGCCAACCCCCATGCCAACGGGGGCTTGCTGCTCCGCAACCTGAGAATGCCGGATTTCCGCGTCCATGCGCTGAGCGTGCCATCCCCCGGAGCCGTCGACGGCCAGGACACGGTCCAGCTGGGCAAGTTCCTGCGAGATGTGGCCGACGCCAACCGGGATCAGCGCAACTTCCGGATCTTCGGCCCCGATGAGACGCTCTCGAACCTTCTGGGCGCGGTCTTTGAGGCCACCAGCCGCCAGTGGGAGGCCCGTGCCGTCGCCAATGACGAATTCCTCGCGCCCGACGGGCGCGTCCTCGACTCGATGCTCAGTGAGCACCAGTGCGAGGGTTGGTTGGAAGGCTATCTGCTCACCGGCCGACACGGGCTGTTCAACTGCTACGAGGCCTTCATTCACATCGTGGATTCAATGTTCAACCAGCACGCCAAGTGGCTCAAGGTCACAGAGCAGATTCCCTGGCGGGCGAAGATCGCGTCGCTCAACTACCTGCTCGCCTCCCACGTCTGGCAGCAGGACCACAATGGGTTCACCCACCAGGACCCCGGGTTTCTCGACCACGTCGTCAACAAGAAAGCCGACATCGTGAGGGTGTATCTCCCCCCCGACGCCAACTGTCTCCTCTCCGTTTTCGATCACTGCCTGCGCAGCCGGCACTATGTCAACGTGGTGGTCGCCGGTAAGCACCCGCTGCCCCAATGGCTGACCATGGAGGCCGCGGTCGTGCACTGCACCGAAGGGATCGGCATCTGGGACTGGGCCAGCAATGATCAGGGCGGCGAGCCGGACATCGTGATGGCCTGCTGTGGGGACACGCCCACCCTGGAGGTGCTGGCTGCCACATCGATCCTGCGCACGCACCTGCCCGATCTCCGAATCAGGGTGGTCAACGTCGTCGATCTCATGAAGCTGCAGCCCAGCAGCGAGCACCCCCACGGGTTGAGCGACACGGATTACGACTCGCTCTTCACCAAGGACAAGCACATCATCTTCGGCTTTCACGGTTATCCCTGGCTGATCCACCGGCTCACCTACCGGCGGACCAACCGGAACCTACACGTCCGAGGCTACAATGAAGAGGGCACCATCACGACCGCCTTTGACATGAGAGTGCAGAACCGACTGGACCGGTTCCACCTCGTCCAGGACGTCGTCGATCGGCTGCCCGAGCTGGGCAGCCGAGGAAGCTACCTGAAGCAGATGGTGCAGGACAAGCTCATCGAGCACAGCGAGTACATCGACCAGCACGGCCAGGACATGCCCGAGATCCAGAACTGGAGGTGGGGCACCGCCGATTGACGGGGCGGCATCGGACGGGCACCGTGGCGGCTCCTGGCGTCGGCCCCCGAGGGGCGTCGGCTCCGCCCGGTCGGCCAGCGACGATCAGGGAAGCTCGGGCCGGCTGGACCAGATCCCGACCCGGGCCAGTGACGGGCTGAAGCCGGCCTGGGCGGCCAGCGTCGCGGCTGGTTCGAACCCGGCCGCCAGGTGAGCCGGTTGATGCGCGTCGCTGCCGAACGAGAGCGACCTGCCCCCGACCTGCCGCCACCAGCCGAGCACCTCCGGCGCCGGGCAGAGGGAGCGGCCGGGACTTCCCCCTCGGGTGGTGTTGAACTCCAGCACCAGCCCTCGACGGGACGCGGCGGCCAGCACCTCCTGGATCCGCTCCCGGTGGTCGGTGGACCGGTAGGGAGGCCAGCCTGGCGGCCAGTAGCGCCTCGGGTACTCGAGGTGGGTCAGGATCTCGAACTGGACGGGACCCTCGATCAGCCGGAGCAGCTCGTCGCAGTAAGCCTGCATCAGGTCCTCGGGGCCGATCTCCGGTTCCGATCCCAGCTCGTCGATCTCCAGGACCACATCGCCGACCAGCACGCAGTGAACGGAGCCCAGCACCAGATCGAAACGGCCCCGCGCCAGGACGTCCTCGGCCTCCGGCTGGTGGCGGTGGGGCTCGCCCAGCTCGACCCCGGTCCAGATCGAGAGCCGAGGGAAGCTCTTCCGGCACGCCTCAACTGCCTCCAGGTACCCCTCGACATCGAGCCGGGCACCCCCGCAGAGCCGGGAGTAGTCGGCATGGTCGCTGAAGGTCACCACCTTGAGGCCAAGATCCAGCGCCCGCTGGCAGGTGGCCTCCATGGCGCCCCGGGGAGCGTCCCAGGACCACTCGCTGTGGACATGGAGGTCCGCCTCGGGAACTGGCACCGCGGCGGCGACCTCGATCACGCCTCGGCGATCCGCCGGGGTCCACGGGCCACGTCGCCCACCTCCGTCCGGTGGGTCTGGCGGTCGAACCGGACCCGGCCCACGGCCACCCCTACCGGCTCCCCGGGGACAGCACCATCTGCATCCCCCGCGGCGACACCACGGTGAGGGTTCGATCAGGCAGGCCGCCGGTGCAGATCAGGCGACTCACTCCAAAGTCCGCGGCCGCCCTGGCCGCTGGTCTGGGCCCCGCTGGGAGAGGCGGTCCAGCCCTCGGTCACTATACGGGCGGGCCAGACCCGCAGACGGAACGCCCCCTGTGCTCCGACCCTTCGCCCAGGTGCCGGCAGCTCCCGAGCCGGCGCGGGCCGGGGGAGCTGCTCAGCCGTCGGGCCTCCCGCCTCAGACCCGACAGAGCTGCCCCACCCAACGTCGGGGTAAGGTCGTCGGCCGCTCGTCTCTGGCCTTCGCAACTGTCGACGCGACGGCCCGGCCCTGGGCGCGGGACGGTAGCGCTGGAGCTGGGCCCAAACCGTGATGCCTTGTTGGAAAGGACCCCAATCCGGCATACTGATTGCACCGGCTCGGCCGGTTGCCCCCGTCGGAAGCTGTGGTAGGGAGATCCGAGAGCGGGTTGACGACGCAGACTGAGGACTCAGCCGAACCGAAGCAGATGGCAGCGCCCACGCTGCTGGTCCCAGCCAACGAGACCGTCTTCCAGCCCGCCTTCTGGACCGATCGCCGCGACCCAGCCGCCATCAACGTGCGGCTGATCGCCACTCCCGAGCAGATCAAGGAGCGGGTCAAGGCGATCGCCGAGGAGATCTCCCGGGAGCATCAGCAGACCCCAGTCACGCTGGTCGTGGTGATGCGCGGGGGGTTCGTCTTCGCGGTCGATCTGATCCGTCAGCTCTGGGAGTATGAGGTGGACGTCCTGGGGATGGAGTTCTTCCAATCCACCAGCTACCGAGGCGAGCGGCCCGAGTCCGAGCCGGTCATCACCGCCCTCGGCAGGGTCAACCTTCCCGATGAAGGGCCGGTGATCATCGTCGACGACATCGTCGACGCCGGCCGGACCATCCAGGCGATGTTGGACACTCTGGCCGCACCCGGACGCACCTTCGAGATCTGCGCCCTGCTGGAGCGCCCGGCAGCCCACGTCACACCGGTCCGGCTCCGCTACGTCGGGTTCCGGCTCGACGGCCCCGGCTTCGTGGTGGGGTACGGCCTCGACCACGACAACCGCCACCGGGAGCTCCCCTACCTCGCCCAGTGGCTGCTGCCCCCGGCCGACACGACCAACGCCTGAACCGGGCAGCCGGGCCCACGGGGGTCCTGACCAGGGCCCGACAGCTGATCTCCCGGGTGGCTTGTCATGCCCTCAGAGGTCGAACTCGCCGCTCGCCACCAGCACCACCGAGCCCCCCACCTCGATCGTGATCGCATCCGTGCTCCCGGTGAGGGCTCTGGCGTACAGCCGGGAGGGTCGCCCCACCTCGGCTCCCTGCCGTATCTCGATCTCGCGGCCCGGCTCGATCCGGCCATGCCGGGCCAGGTGGAACGCCAGGGGGCCGGCTGCGGAGCCGGTGGCCGGGTCCTCGGCGACTCCCAGTCCGGGCGCGAACATCCTGGTCTTCCAGATGCCGTCAGCGCCGGCAAAGCAGTTGGCGCCGACCGGCCCGAGGCGGCTAAGCCGCTCCAGGTTGGGGCTGAGGGACGCCACCTCCTCCTCCGACCCCACACACACGAAGACGTGGCGGACCCCGTTGTCGTAGAGGTCGACCGGTAGCTCCGAGCGCGCAACCCCGAGCGCCTCGAGGAGCTCGGCCTGGGCCGGAAACGCGGCCACCGTGGGCTTCGGTTGGGTCATCCACCCGAAGCCCGACCGCGCCTCCCGGCGCTCAAAGCGCACCGGCACCAGCCCCTGGGCGGTCTCCAGCAGCACCTCGTCGAGCCCGAGGCGGCGGGCCACGGTGAAGGCGGTGCCGAGACAGGGGTGGCCGGCGAACGGTAGCTCGTGGGAGGGGGTGAAGATCCGAACGTGGGCGTGACCGCCGGCACGGGCCGGGAACACGAATGTGGACTCGGAGAAGTTAAGCTCCCGGGCCAGGGCCTGCATCTGCTCGGTGTCCAGGCCCCGGGCGTCCTCGAACACACCCAGCTGATTGCCCTCCAGGGGGGTGTCGGTGAACACGTCGCAGAGCTGATACCCAATTCCCATGGTTCTCCTCGACTGAGTTGGGGGCCAGTGCCGGAGTGGAGCCCATCCTGGCGGGAGGCCTCCTAGGCGGCACACTCCTGAGGGAACAACCCGCTGCCGGCAGGGCTGCCGATCGAGATGAGCCTGCACCAGGCGCCGCGCTCTATCCCCGCCTCCAACCGGATGCCCTTTCCGACGGGTGCGTCAGCGACCACCAGGGTGCCGAGGCGGTCGACAGGGAGGGCCTCCGACCGCTCAAGGTCGCCCACCGGGACGCTCACCGCCTCGATCTGCCTGATCCCCAATCTGTCACCTCCTCCCCACTGCCCGGGACCGGGACCCGCACGACGCGGCACATCCCAGTCTATTGCGCCTCCGGCCGTCCCCCACGATCGCCGACCACCGCCATCGGGCCAGCGGGAAGGGCCTCCGAGCCCTGCGACTCCGAGGCCCAGAGGGTGTTGAGGCCAAGCCGCTCCGCCGCAGCCACCAGCCGGTCGGGAACGGCCGGCGGGCCCGGGCCAGAACCAGGCTGACAGTTGATCCGGGGTGCTGATCGGGAAACGCTCCCGAGCCCGTCGGAGAGCCGCATGGTGGCTCCCCGCTATGCTCCCTGGCAGAACCGCCCGCCAGGGCTGGCGTCCCGGTCGGGAGAGACCCCATGGGCGGTGCCCACTATTTCCGTAGCCAAGGACTCCATATGCCACCCCGGGCTCAGCCCCAATCAACTCCTCCAGGTTTCTGAGATGGGGGAAACGGTCTGAAATGAGCGGTCCGGAATCCGATCCCTCCCCGACCGGACCCAGCGGGGAGGAGCGGCCCAGCCTTCCTGGCCGGACCGGCATCGACATCGAGCGGAAGGTTGCCCAGCAAGGCCAGCTGTTGGGCAACCGATACATGGTGATCGAGCAGGCCGACGACTTCAGGCGGAACCGCCAGGGGATGCTGGTGGCCACGCAGAGGGCGGAGGTTCCTCAAGGTGGCCTAGGCAAACTTCAGTACCTGGTGAAGCGGGCGGTGCTGGGGCCGCAGCTGCAGACCGCCGCGATCGAGGGTGAGCGTCTCCAGGTCAGAAGGGCGCTGCCCACCCTGGCCTCGGACGCCCTCTCCTCGGTCGCCTATGGTCCCGAGGCCGGTCTCACCGTGCTGGTGGCGGCCGGGGTCGGGGCCCTGGTCTTCGAGCTTCCAATTGCCATCGCCATCGCGGTCGTGATGGTGCTGGTGGTGATCTCCTACCGCCAGGTGGTGATCACCCGTCAGGCCGACGGCGGCTCCTATGCGATGGCCCGCGACTACCTCGGCCAGTGGCCGGCCATGATCGCAGCAGCAGCACTCCTCATCGACTACGTGCTCACCGTGGCGGTGAGCATCTCCTCAGGCGCGGACGCGGTCGCTTCGGCATTCCCCGCTCTGGTGGACCTGCGGCTGCCACTGGCACTGTTCCTGATCCTGATCCTCTGCCTCGGCAATCTGCGCGGGGTGCGCGAGGCCGCCGCGATGTTCTCCCTCCCAACCTACCTCTTCATCGCCGCCATGCTCATCCTCATGGGTTTCGGGCTGATCAAGCTGCTCACCGGCGGCGTGCACCACGCCATCGGGGTCTACCCTCCGATCGTCAACCCCACCGAGGCGCTCACACCCTTCCTGGTGCTGACCGCCTTCGCCTCGGGCTGCTCGTCCATGACCGGGATCGAGGCGGTCTCGAACAGCGTCCGCAGCTTCCGCGAGCCACGCGGCGAGAACGCCGCCAGGACCCTGGTGCTTTTGGGGGTGCTGCTGGTGGTCCTCTTCATCGGGGTGACCCTGCTGGACATCGTCTTCGGGGTGGAGCCCAAGGCCTCCGGCAACCCCACCGTGCTGGCCCAGATCGCCGCTGACACCTTCACGGGCCCGGGTCACTTCTTCTTCTACTTCATCCAGTTCTGCACCACCGCGGTCCTGATGCTGGCCGCCAACGCCAGCTTCAACGGCTTCCCCCGGCTCTGTGCCTTCCTGGCCCGGGACGACCATCTCCCCCACCGCTTCAGCGCCTTCGGCGACCGGCTCGTCTACTCGGCGGCGACCCTCTTCCTGGCCGCGGTGGCGATGGTGGTGGTGTTCACCTTCGACGCCGACACCGACCACCTCATCAACCTCTACGCGATCGGGGTCTTCACCGCCTTCACCCTCGCCCAACTCGCCCTGGTCCGCTACCACCTCCGACACCGCGGGGCTCACTGGCGCCGCAGCGTCATGGTCATCGGGCTGGGGGCCTTCGCCACCGCCGTGGTGGACGTGATCGTGATGGTGGTCAAGTTCCGCCTTGGAGCCTGGGTGGTGGCGATCATCGTGCCCCTGCTGGTCCTGCTCTTCTGGACCGTGGGTCGCCGCTACGCGGAGAGCCGACGGCGGATCCGCCAGCTCCCCTACGGCAGCCCGACGCCAACCGCCTACCGGAGCCTGGTGCCGGTCTGGGTGCTTGACCGCCCCACCGAGCGGGCCCTGGCCTATTCGGCGCAGCTGGGTGGCGACCTGGTGGCGCTGGACCTCACCGCTCGGCCCGAGACGGCCGACCGGATCCGTGACCTGGTCGGGGCGGCGGTGCCCGCGACCCGGCCGCGGCCCCGTCTGGTGGTGGAGATCGCCGCCGAGAGGGGCCTCAAGTCACTTCTGCAATGCGTGGACCGACTATCTACCGGAGCCGCAGCGGGGACGGTCACCGTCATGGTCCCGGAGGTAGTCACCAGCTCCGGGGTGCTCGGACTGCTGCGCCACCCGCGGGCCCTGCGGCTGAAGCGGGCCCTCATGACCCGGCCGGGAGTGGTTGCTGCCAGCTCTCCCGCCGACTGGAGGAGAACCACCTCCACCAATGGGATGGCCGGCGCCGCCCGACGGGTGGCGGTGGTTCCGGTTGCCGGGCTGGACGTCCTGGCGGCCAGGGCCCTTCGGTACGCCCAGGCCATCGCCGACGAGGTGCTGGCGGTCCACGTGGCCACCGGACAGCCTGGGGACGTCGCCCCCAAGAGGGAGACCGCACCCGGCGAGCTCAAACAGGACGACCCCGGAGGTGTGCCGGACGAGGAGGCCCGCGAGCTCGCGGCCAGCTGGGACGCCTGGGTGGAGGGCAAGGCTGGCCTCGACCGCGGGCGGCCCCAGCCCCAGCTGGTGATGGTGGTCTCCCCGTACCGGAGTGTGGTCCAGCCGGTCCTACGCTACCTGGCCGCCTATCGGGAGCAGAACCAGGACGCCCTCTGCACGGTGGTGTTGCCGGAGCTGGTCACCCGCCACTGGTGGAACAAGATCCTCCACAACCACCGGGCCTTTCACATCAAGTCGGCCCTGCTCGGCCGCGCTGACTTCGCCGTCGCCGACGTCACCTTTGAGCTGGCGGCCGAGTGATCCGCTCGGATAGCTCGGGTACACTTCGCCCAATGCCCCAGCCGGAAGTGGCCCTGCCGCGCTCGGAGGCCCGTGAGCGCGCCGAACTGATCGACGGAGTCTCCTACGTCATCGAGCTGGACCTGACCCGGGGGCTGGAACGGTTCGGCTTCGATGGCCAGGTGGAGTTCGGGGCCCGGCGGATGGGGGCCCAGAGCTTCATCGAGGCCGAGGCCGAGAGTGTCGACCTGATCGAGTGCAACGGGGAGCGCCTGCCGGACAGCCTCTGGAACGGCAGGCGGATCCAGCTGCCCGCGCTGGCTGAGCGGAACTCGCTGAGGGTGAGGGGCGAGGCCCGCTACGACCGGTCCGGACTGGGCCTCCACCTCAGCCAGGACCCTTCCGACGGCTCCGTTTACATCTATGCTGATCTCGAGCCCTACGAGGCCCACCGGGTCTTCCCTTGCTTCGACCAGCCCGACCTCAAGGGCACATTCCGCCTCCGGGTCAGAGCCCCGCAGAGCTGGTTGGTAGTGTCGGCGGAGCCGGGCCAGCCCGAGGATATGGACCCCGAGGACGGATGCCGCTGGTGGAGCTTCCCGCCCACCATTCCGCTGGCCCCCTACGTGATCGGAATCGCCGCCGGGCCTTTCCACGAGGTCCGGGCCCTGGCGGGAGGGATCCCAGTCGGGCTCTATTGCGCCCGCTCGCTGGTCCAGTACCTGGACGCCGACGCGATCCTCGAGGTGACCCGGCAGGGCCTGGAATACTACCAGCAGGCCTTCCGGATCCCCTACCCCTTCAGCAAGTACGACCAGGTCTTCTGCCCAGAGAAGGTCAACGGGGCGATGGAGTCACCAGGCTGCGTGACCATCACCGACACCATGCTCTGGAGGGGCCGGGCGACCCCCCGCCAGCTCTCGGTGAGGGCCGATTTGATCCTCCATGAGATGGCCCACATGTGGTTCGGAAACCTGGTCACCATGCGTTGGTGGGATGACATCTGGCTCAACGAGAGCTTCGCGACCCTGATGGCGACCCTGGCCGCCGACGCCGCCACCCGCTTCCGGGACTCATGGGTGGTGCTGGCCACCGGCTTCAAACCCAGTGCCCGGGCCCAGGATCAGCGCAGCACCTCGCACCCCGTGGCCAGCCACATCGATGACGTCGCGGATGTCCGGGCCGCGTTCGATCGGATCACCTACGAGAAGGGGGCATCGGTGCTGCGCCAGCTGGTGGCCTGGGTCGGTGAGGCCAACTTCTTCGCAGGCCTGCGCACCTACCTCGAGAAGCACCGGGAGGGCAACGCCGAGTTCGCCGACCTGGTTGGAGCCCTCTCCGTCGCCTCGGGACGGGACGTCGCCGGATGGGCCGAGGGCTGGCTCACCACGGTGGGGGTCAACACCCTGCGCTGTGAGGTGGCGGGTGGCGCGCCCGGCTCGGGCCAGCCATGCTCGGACGTGGCGGTGGTGCAGACGGCTGCCGAGGCCCAGCCGGTCCTCCGCGCCCACCGGATCCGGCTCGGGCTCTTCGACTGGGTCGGGGAGGCGCTGGATCGGGTGGGTGAGATGGAACTCGACGTGGAGGGTGAGCGCAGCCCGGTCGCGGAGCTGAGCGGCTCGGTGCTGCCGCCTCTGCTCCTCCCCAACGACGGTGACCTCACCTACGCCAAGATCAGGCTTGATCCGGCCTCGCTCCGGATCGCCGTGGGCAACCTGTCAGCGATCCCGGACAACCTGGCCCGGGCGGTGATCTGGGACTCCGCCTGGGACACGGTCTGTGACGCCGAGCTCCCCGCCCACCGCTTCGCCGCGATGGTCGCGGCGCACATCGCCCGAGAGGCCGACACCAGCTTGCTCACCGCGGTCCTGGCCAACGTGATGCGGGCGATCCGCCTCTACGGGGCTCCTCGCCGGGCGAAGGCCCAGGAGGCAGAGCTCTGCCGGGTCGCGGAGGAGGCGCTCGCCGCCGCCGAGCCCGGTGCCGACCGGCAGCTGGTGTGGCTGCTGGCATTCGCCGGCCTGGCCACGACCGAGGAGCAGATTCAGCGCTGCCGGGCCTTTCTGGAGGACCGGGGGCTTCCCCGCGGGATCAATCTCGACCTGGAGCTGCGCTGGTCGCTGGTCCAGGCCCTGGCGGCGAGGGGGGCTGCGGGCCAGGCCGAGATCGCCGCCCTCCAGGCCAGCGACGCTAGCTCAACCGGCCTGATGAGGGCTGGGGCGGCTCAGGCCGCCCGCCCCACCGCCGAGGCCAAGGCCGCCGCCTTTGCCCGGCTCACCGATCCGGAGTGCACCGTAGAGGAGGCCCGCTTCATCGCGTCGGCCGTCAGTGGGGTCCGCCACGAGGAGCTACTCCTCCCCCACGCGCAGCGGCTGCCGGAGACGCTCGACGAGATCATGAGGACGCGGGGAGCGGAGTTCACCATCGAGCTGGGGAACTGGCTGCCCCTCTCCTTCCCCCCGAGCCCCGAACTGGTCCAGCGCTGCCGTCAGAACCTCTCCCGGGCCGAGCTCGATCCAGAGCTCCGCCGGATCTTCCAGACAATCCTGGAGGACGCCGAGCGGCGGCTCCGGGCCCGTGAGGTCGACGAGGTCGACGTTCCCGCGGACTGACCACCCGGCAGCCAGGCGGAGCGAGCTCGACTCTCGATCGGTCGCGACCCCCCGGAGGCGCTCATCAGCGACGTCGGGACCGGTAGCCCCGTCCGGGTGGCCCCTTGGTGCCTTCAGAGCCCAAAGAGGTCGAGGCATCCGTCCAGCCCCTCCATCTCCACCTCGGGACGGTCGAGCTGCTCCCAGCGCTCTCGGGTCAGCCGGAAGGAGATGTGCTCGGCGGGCCGGCCACGGCGCTCCAGCACCGTGACCCCGTTCTCTTCGTAGCCGAGTGAACGGGAGGTGGCGATGGAGGCGGAGTTGTCCCAAAAGGCGCCGCTGTTGGCCAACTGCGCCCCCAGGCCGACGAAACCGAAGTGGAGGACCGCCGCCCTCATCTCCCGGCCCAGCCCCTGCCCCTGGTGCGCCTGGCCCAGCCAGGACCCGGTGATGAAGCTGCGGGTGACGGCGAATCTGTCGGCGCTGATCCCCTGGGTGCCAACCAAGTGCCCGTCCGCCAGCGCGACCGGGTTGAAGCTCCAGGCGAGTGGCCTCCAATTGGCGACCTGGAGCAGGTGCCATTGCACCGCTTCCCGCTCCCGCTGGGGCGAGGGTCGGTCGGTCCAGGGGGTGGAGAAGGGCATCGACTCGCGCGGGTGGATCCCCTCCGCCGCCAGGGTCGCCAGCTGGTCCAGCAGCTCCAGCGACGGCAGTCGCAGCTCAAGTCGGCGGGTGCGGACGCGAATGTTGTAGATCGGCCAGTGGAGCATGGAAAGTGACCCTAGCGGGCGTGGACCCGCAGCCGCAAGCGCAGCTGGGGCCGGTGCGGCCGGCGGCCGGCAGACGGAGAGGGTTCGGGCCCGCTAGCGCCTCAGAAGCTGGACCGCCGCCAGGGTCAGGAAGATCAGAGCGGCCAGGCAACCCAGGCCCAGGGCCGTCAGCCCCGAGATCTCACTTCCCCGGAGCAACCCCACTATGGCGGCGACCACGAACAACCCGGTACCCAGCCAGACGTAGATGAGACCCCTCTCGAAGGTGGTGTTTTCGGGGGCGGCGGAGGGTGTGGGAGTCAGCTGGACCGGCTCTGGCTGGCGCCGCCACCGCTTCAGCCAGCGCTGCCACACCGGCAGCTGAGCCTCCCTGGAGCTGGCGACTTCCAGTCCCGAATCGGCCGCGGGGAGCTCGGGCAGCGCGGCTTCCCCAGACTCGAACAAATCGGGGGACAGCGAGGACTGGAGTTGCTCGAGCCAGTGCACGGCCTCCCGCCCCCGCTCGGTGAGGTACAGCCGCGAGGTCGCCCGCGAGGGGCCGGCCGGCTCTCGGCGCAACAACCGCCGCCGCAGCAGCTCGCCCCGCAGCCTGGCCGCCTCGGAAGCGGTCATCCCCAGCCGGGAAGCCAAGCGCCGCTCCAGGATGCCCGCGTGGGGGATCTGCTCCAGCACCACGGCCTGGTCCAGTGACACCCTGACCGGCGCGGGCGGCCACGAGCCGGAGCGACTCCCGGGAGCGGCCTTGTCCGGCCCACGCCGCGGGCCGGTCTGGTCGGAACGCAGCCTACCGGGATCAGGGGACATCCTCCACCAAGGGTACGCGCGTACGTGCCCTTCCCTCACTCAGAACCGCACCCAGCCCAGCATGCAAGGGCCCGCGACCTCAGTCGTCCCCAGCAGCCTCAGCGGCGACGACTAAGACCCCAATCGGCTTCGCCGGAAGCGGGAACGGAAGGGTGCCCCACCACTCGCTTTGGCAATACACTGCTTGCCAGCAAGCAACTATCTGCGAGACTGATGGCCACTCCCAGCGATCCGCTCCAAAGCAGTCCCTCGACCCAGCTGCGGGTCCTGATCGGCAGGCTGTCGCGCCGACTCCGGCAGACCGAGGCCGGCGCCGGGCTCACCCCGACCCAGCTCTCGGTGCTTGCCACCGTGGTCAGGCGCGGACCGCTGCGGTTGGCCCAGCTCTCGCAGCGGGAAGGGATCAACCCCACCATGCTCTCTCGGATCGTGGCCAAGCTGACCGAGGCTGGCCTGATCACTAGGCGCCCCGACCCCGCCGACGCTCGAGCGGCATTGCTGCTGCCGACCGAGCGCGGGCGCAGGCTGCAGCGACGGATCCAGACCGAGCGCAACGATGTGCTGGGACAGCGAATCCAGAGCCTGCCCGAGGCGCAACGGCGGCTTCTGCTCGAGGCGATCCCGGCCCTGGAGCAGTTGGCCGAGGCCCTGCGGGACCAGGACAGTTGAGAACTTGAGCGCGATCCTGCGGGCCAGCCGGGTCACCTTCGCCGCGCTCTCGATCCCCAACTACCGGAGGTATGTGGCCGGGCAGGCCGTATCCCTGGTGGGCACCTGGATGCAGACCACCGCACAGGCCTGGCTGGTGCTCACCCTCACCCACTCGGCTGTGGCCCTGGGCCTGATCGTGGCCCTGCAGGCACTGCCAGTCCTGGTGCTCGGGGCCTACGGCGGGGTGATCGCGGACCGGGTCAACAAGCGCCGGCTGATGGTGGTCCTCCAGTCGATGATGGGGCTGCAGGCGCTGGCCCTGGCAATTCTCACCCTCACCCATGTGGTCAAGATCTGGGAGATCGCCATCCTGGCGCTGGTGCTGGGGCTGAACAACGCCTTCGAGAATCCCAGCCGACAGGCCTTCATCCTGGAGATGGTCGGGGCCAAGGACCTGCGCAACGCGGTCAGCCTGAACTCGGTCTTGGCCAACGTGGCTCGGGCCGTGGGGCCGGCCGTGGCCGGTCTGCTGATCGTGTCGGTGGGGATCGGGATCTGCTTCCTGCTCAACGCCCTCAGCTTCGTGGCGGTGGTCACTTCATTGCTGACCATGGACCTCGCCCGCCTCTCCCCGAGCAAGCCTGCACGCCGCGGTCGAGGGCAGCTGCGCGAGGGCCTCCGCTACGTCGCCGGGATCCCCGAGCTGCTGGTCCCGCTGTTGATGATGGCCCTGGTGGGCACCTTCGCCTATGAGTTTCAGGTGGTGCTGCCGGTGCTGGCCAGCCACACCTTCCACGGCGGGGCCAGGGCCTACGGCTTCATGACCGCCTCGCTGGGGATCGGAGCGATCGGAGGAGGGTTGGTCACCGCCGCCCGGGGCCACACCGGCCTCCGCCCGGTGACGATAGCCGCCGGGGTCTTCGCGGTACTGCTCCTGATGGCCGCGGCCACGCCGACCCTGGTGCTCGAGTACGTCGCCCTGGCCGCGGTCGGCTGGGCCAGCATCTCCTTCATCGCCAGAGGCAACTCCACCCTGCAACTCAACTCCGCACCCAACATGCGCGGCCGGGTGATGGCGCTCTGGGCGATCGCGTTTCAGGGGACGACCCCGATTGGAGGACCTGTGATCGGATTGATCACCGCCGCGGCCGGGGCCAGGGTGGGACTGGCCACCGGCGGCCTCAGCTGCGTGGCCGCCGCGGCCCTGGGATTCCTGGCGGTGCGCCGGGTGAGAGGCAGAAGCGCGGCAGCCGAGCTCCCCGTGGAGCCGATCGGAGACGAACTGGTTGAGTTGCCCGACTAGGCGCCCGGCGCCGGCCCGTGCCAGCCGAACCAGGCGGCCGGGGGCCGGCGCGCCCGAGGCGGTCCGCCGGTGAGGA